>JANMWB010000089.1:0-21992 GCA_031393705.1 Thermoleophilia bacterium
CACGGCTCGAACTTCAACGCGACAACCGGCACCTTCAACGACATCGGCGGAGTGAGCGAGATCCACGGCGAGTCCGGCGACGACACCATCTACTCCGGCTGCGGCGCCGACATCGTCTTCGGCGACGCGCAGAACGACACGGTCGTCCTCGGCTGGGGCGCAGACTGGTCGTCGGGCGGCACGGGCGCCGACGCCATCCTGGGCGACGACGGCCGCATCTTCGAGAGCCGGAACGAGTCGACCGGCGTCACGTGGCAGACGACCGCACCGGGCCACGGCTCGTGGGTCAACTCGTGCTCGGGCGGCACTGCGAACTGCATGGCGGAACCGCTGAACGGCGTCGCCGCCCTGCTCGGCAGCGATCCGGACACCCGGTTCTCGAACGGCAACGTGTTGAACGAGTTCATCTACACGCCGGGCATGGTGCAGACCGCCACGATCAACAAGCAGGACTGGCTCGCCTTCGCCTTCGACATCACCCCGTTCAACCTGACGCCGAACGCGCTCGGAGCCGACCAACCGCTCTACGACGCGAACAACGCCGACGACGTGATCTTCGGCGGCTGGGGCGACGACTTCCTGCACGGAGGCTCCGGCGACGACGCGATCTCGGGCGCCGAAGCGGTCCAGGCCTCGTACGTTCCCTACTTCGCATCGAATTGCGCCCAGACGCAGACGGCGACGTGCGCGATCGGCCTCGTCGAGAGCGACTGGCTCCATCCGTGGAATCCGGGCGACATCCTCAACTTCGGCGCGGACACCGACCCGTGGCACTCGAACCACCACAACGCGTCACGGCTCGGCGAGTTCCTGCTCTACGACGAGTACGACCCCCGGCGCGCGATCCGCTTCGACGCGACCGGAGCGACGTGGGGCTGCACCTCGACGACGCCGAGCGGCCACACCTGCACCGGCAGCCCGCCGATCTCGAGCTTCCCGTACCAGTACTTCCTGAACAACGATGCGAACGACGGCCGCACCGTGACCGCTTGCATCGCCGTCGACAACCAGGGCAACTGCACCGGCACCGGGCCGTCGATCTCCGACGGCAACGACGTGATCTTCGGCGACCTCGGCAACGACTGGCTCGTCGGCGGCACCGGTCAGGACACGCTCTGGGGCGGCTGGGGCAACGACCTCTTGAACGCCGACGACAACCTGACGAGCGACGGCTCGCTGAACGACGTGCCCGACGGTGTCAACTCGAGCTACCAGGATCGCGCCTTCGGCGGCGCCGGCCTGGACATCCTGATCGGGAACACTGGCGGCGACCGCCTGATCGACTGGGTCGGCGAGTTCAACAGCTACCTCGTCCCGTTCGCGCCGTTCGGCATCGCGACCGTCAGCCGCCAGAACGACCCGTGGCTACCCGAGTTCCTCTACGCCCTGTCGCACAGCCAGGGCGCCGACCCGACGCGCACGACCGATACCGGCGGCGATCCGGCAAGGAACGACGAGCCCGACGGCGAGCTCGGCCTCATCACGCCACATGATCACGGCCTCTGGCAGCAGCAGACCGGCGGCCCGACCGATCCGCAGGCAGGCAACATCCCGGGCGGCAAGCGTGACACGCTCCGCGGCGCCGACTTCAACGACGGCTCGATGCAGGGTTTCGCGGTTGACAGCGGCTCCTGGAGCGTTACGAACGGCCAGCTGCAGGTCGGAGCGACATCGCAGGGGTCGGACGCGGCTGCCGTCTACTACGTCGACCAGTATCTGCCGGTCTTCTACGAGATCCACGGCTCTGTGCTGGTGCAGAAGCCGACCGGTGGCTGGAACGCGAACGCCTTCATCATCTTCGACTACTGGTCGCCGACCGACTTCAAGTTCGCGGGCCTCGACGACTCGATCAACAAGATGGTGATCGGACACCGCGACGCGAGCGGCTGGCACTACGACGCGCAGTCGGCGGTCAACGGTTCGCTGAAGCCGGACACGTTCTACGACCTCGTGATCGACGTGAACGGCACCTACGTGCAGGTGTCCGTAAACGGCTCGCAGTGGTTCAGCTACACGTTCGGCGTCCGCACCCTGTCCGACGGGACGACGGTCGGGTTGAACAAGGGCTTCGTCGGCTTCGGCTCGAACAACTCGCGTGGCGTCCTCGACAACCTCAATGTCTCGTCTGTTTTGACGAACACACTCGATACGACGAAGTACTTCGAGGACGGCCAGCCCGAGCAGTTCACCGGCCCGTCGAGCGGCAGCTGGAGCCAGAGCAACGGGCGCAACCTAGGCAGCGCGGCCGCGAATAGCTACGCGTTGACGAGCGTCGACCTTGGCATCAACAGCAACCCCGCCGACACCGTCGAGGCGAACGCGACGCTCAACACGAGCGGCACCGGCGGCGTTGCCTTCGACGTCTACGCCTCGAACGACTTCAAGTACGCGGCGCTCGACATCGCCGGGCAGCGCGTGATCGTCGGCCACGTCGATCCGAAGCGCGGTTGGGTGATCGATACCTCGTTCTCCGCGACCCTTGGTGCCGGCACTGACTACGTCCTCGACGTCATCCTCAAGGACACCGTCGTGACCGTCACGCTGAACGGCAACGTGCTCGGTAGCTACGCGTTCAATGCGGGCACCGCGGACGGCAAGCTCGGCCTCGTCACGTTCGGTTCGACCACGTCCGTGGACAGGTACGAGATCAAGACGAACGACTCGGCGTTCGTCGGCGCTCCGCCGCAACCGGCCGAGCTCCGGATCGGCGCGGACGCGAGCGTCACCGAAGGCAACTCCGGCCTGACCCCGGTCACGGTCACGCTCTCGCTGACTGCGCCGGCGGCTACCGCGACATCGGTCAGCTGGACGACTGTTGCAGGCACTGCGACCGCAGGCTCCGACTTCCAGTCGGCGTCCGGTACCGCGACGTTCGCCGCAGGCAGTACGACGACGTCGTTCACGGTCTACATCATCGGCGACACGGTCTTCGAGCCGAACGAGACCTTCAGCGTCAAGCTGACGAGCACCGGTGGCTTCAACCTGGCCCGTGCGACCGAAGTGGTGACGATTGTGAACGACGACCTCGCGCCGCTCACCGTCTCGATCGGGAACGCCACCGTGACGGAAGGAAACATCGGCACGTCGATCGTGAACATCCCGCTGACCTTGTCTCGCTCCTCGACGTCGTCGGTGACCGTCACGGTGACCACGGTGGCAGGAACGGCGCTTGCGGGAAGCGACTTCGTGTCGAAGACCGCGACGGTTACGTTCGCGGCCGGCGCCACCTCGGCCGTGTTCGCGGTCGCGATCGTCGGCGACACGATCGCCGAGCCCACCGAGACCTTTACCGTGCAGCTCTCTGCGCCGACCGGCGGTGCGACCATCGCCACCGGCACCGGGATTGTGACGATCATCGACAACGACGGCGCGATGTTCGCGGCCCGGACTGCCTCGACTGCGACCACGACCACCTTGACGGCCGACGTCCTCGCCTCGACGCTCGCGCAGGCCGAGAGGGCGTGGAAGACGGTGCTGCCGAACGCAAGTTTCGCCGGCGTCACGGTGTCGATTGCCGATCTGTCGGGCGACCTGCTCGGCTTCACGCTCGGCAAGCAGGTCACGATCGATGTCACGGCCGCGGGCTGGGGCTGGCTGCAGATGAGCCCGCGGGCGGGCGTTGCGCAGATGGACCTGCTTGCAGTCCTCGAGCACGAGCTCGGGCTCACCCTCGGCTTCGCCGAGGCAGACCCGCTGCAGCCCGTCGTGATGGCACGCACCCTCGAGCCCGCGATCGGCCCCCAGGCAGCAGCGCGACTTCGGATCGTCCGGACCGTCTCGCCGGGGCGGATCTCCGCTCATCCGCCGGCGCATGCGCGGAAGCGGCTGCATCCGACGCGCACATTTACCATTCGTCATTAGCCCGTTAAGCTGGGCCAGGTGAAGCTGAAAGGGGTCATCGGCTGCGTTGCCGCTGCCTTGGTGTGCACGCAGACTGCTGTCGCCTCCGACAACTGGCTGCCGCATCCAGACGGAGCCACCTGGACGTACGCGTGGTTGGACAGCACCTACGCGCCTGTGTTGACCATGGAGAAGGTCACGGTGAAGGCGCAGAAGGGAGCGTCCTTCACGCTCGGCTGGACGACGGCCGACCTCGGGAATCCGGACGGTGCGGTGTCGTCAGCCGGCACCGCGTCGTTTCAGGAGACGAACGCGGGGCTCAAGAACATCGACTGGTCGAGCACGCCGCCGCCACCGGAGTTCCCGATCCTCTGCGCGCAGGCAGCGGGTTGCGGCAACGCGCTGTCGAGCACGCTCTACAACCTGATCTGGGGCTCCCGCGAGCCGTTGCTGGCCGAGCCGCTCGTCAAAGGCGCGACGTGGACGAGCACCGGTGGCGCGGCGAACGACGTCTCGAGCACCTCCGTCTACCGCGGCCGCCAAAACATCGTCGTTCCCGCATTTCCCCAAGGCGTGGTTGCGGCGCGCGTCGTGACGCGCGTCACCCAGGCCGGAGCGCTCGGTGACCCGTACGGGAGTGGCACGCGCACCGTCTGGTGGGTCTACGGGGTCGGCCCCGTGAAGATCGAGTTCGATCACACGGGCGGCGCGACGGCGCCGGTTATGACCGCCGAGCTCCAGAGCACGAACCAAACACCGCTGCCGGCCGTGACAGATGAAGACTTCTTCCCCCTGGTGAAGGACTCAACGCTCGCCTTCCGCTGGACGAACACGAAGCACCTGCTGAAACCGGAGATCGACCGGTTCGTCGTCGACGCCGTCGTCAACGGGACTGCTCGTTTGAAGCTGCAGAGCGCCACCGGCCCGATCAAGGCGGTCGGCACCTACGGCTTCTCCAAGCGCCTCGACGGGCTCACCAACCTCTGGGGCACCACGTCGTCGACCGCGTCGGTGACGTTTCCACCCCTCGGGCCGGCGGGCGCCCCTGCAAGCCAGCGAAATCGGTTTGTGACGGCGCTCGATCTGTTGACGTTCGGGATGAACCCGATCCTCACGGCGCTCCCTGCCGTGGGAGACGGTTGGTCGACGTCGAGCTCGAGCGACGATTACCGGACGTACGGCGTCAACGGTCAGACGCGGATCACCGGGATGCAAACGGTGAAGGTTCCGGCCGGGACGTTCCGCGCGCTCGTTGTCCGCTCGACGCTGACGCAGCGTGGTTACCCCTACGGAAGCGGCACCCGGACCTGCTGGTTCGCCCCGGGCAAAGGTCTCGTCAAGCTTGTCTTTGCGCATCGGGACGGCAGTGTGTCCACTGTCGTGCGTCTGAAGTAAGGGCGTGACCGGCCTTCGTGGTGTCTCGTGCTCGCTGGTCGTGCTCGTCGCCGTCGGTTGCGGCTCGGGCGACGGGGCAAAGGCGCGTCGCGACGCCGTCAACCGTTATCTGACGAGCGTCCAACACGCGCAGATCGAGCTGGTCGGAAAGCAGGGCCAGATCGACTCGACGCTGCAGTCGTTCTCGTTGACGCGACCGAGTGCACGGGACCTGCGCGCCCTGGGATTCGCACGGACGACGATCGCCGCCACGCTGCGTCGCGTTCGGGCACTCAGCGCACCTCCCGATGCTCGGCGGCTCGCGGAGCTGCTGGTGCGGCGGCTCGCACTTCAGCAGGCCCTCGTCGACGAGCTCATCCAGACCTCGCACGACGTGGGGAGGCTCGCGACGGCTGGGCCACCGCTCACCGCCGCAGCGGCGCAACTCCGAGTTGACCTCGCCGCGATCTCCGCCGCACCGCGACCGGCCACGGTGCCTCGCGCTGGTTCGAAGAGCGTGCTCCAGCGCTACGGGGAGGCATTCGGCCGCTATGGCGACGCCCTCCGGCCGGTCGCGCCCCGTCTTGCACCGGCGCTGGCGCCGTCGCTGCTCCGCCCGACGCTCGAGGCCCAGCAGGCGGCCGTCACACGGAGCGTCAAGCTCTGCGGCGAGATCCGCCGCGCACTCGCTCTCACCAAGCCGAACATCGCCCGGGCAAACACGGCCATCCATTCGCTCCTCACGCTCGCCGCGTCACTGAACGGGCAGGAGACGCGTCGGCGGCAAGCGGCAGCGGCCGGCGCTTATGACGCGGAGATCACGAAGCTCGACAAACTTGCGAACGCGATCGGGACCGAACGCGACCACCTCGTGCGTGCAATCGGCTGACGGGGTGTCTAAGTGAGCGATGCCGCCGTGCCGCGTGGACGCCGATCTACCCGCGGGGCTGTGCGCGCTCTTCGTCGGCCGTTCGCTCGGCCAACGGGCGCGCCTCGAGACGGGCGTCCGGAATCGGCTGTCCGCTCTCGACGGAGAGGCCGTAGGTCCCGGCAGCGAGGCGAGCCTCGGCACGCTCGAGCGCTGCGAGCTGCTCTTGAAAGTCGTCGGCGAAGGTCTCATCGAGCTCATCCTGGTAGAGGTCGGCAGCCAGGTTCGCCGGGTCATACTCATCGGCGGGCTCGCTGTCGTCCTCCGGCTGGACCCGCGCGAGCGAGCGCTCGATGCGTGCACGTTCGGCTTCGAGGAGCTCGCGGGCGCGATCGGCATCCATCGGCGCACCGTAACGGTTCGCGGGGGGCCCGTGTCGACTACGACAGGTCCTTTTGACTGCGAATGGCTTGCTGAGCTCGGCGGCCTCGTCGTGCTCGAGGGGCCGTGTCGCCACCCGCTGCCCCGGGGCTTGAACTGCCTTCGCGCTTGTGACATAAGCGACATAGGCCGGAGGTGCCGGCGACCTGAGATCCTTGGGGAGGGACAACATGAAGAAGTTCTTCGTCGCCGGCGCAGCTGCGCTCGCGGCAATCGTGCTGATCGCGCTCGCTGCGTTCGGGGCGTTCGGGAAGACGTCGCTGCTAGCGAAGAGCGCGCCCGCCGCGAACGCGAATGCGATCACGGTGCATGGACGCTGGACGATCGAGGTCAAGACCCCGGCCGGAAAGCGTGTGTCGATCCGGCGCTTCGAGAACGCGCTGCAACTGCCGTACGGAAGCGCCGTGCTCTCGGCGTTCCTCGCACGCGCGAACTCGCCCGGTGCGTGGTCGATCGTGCTCGACGGCTCGAATCCGCCGTGCTCGCAGGACGGCACCTCGACGGGCTCGTCGGTCTTCTGTCTGATCTCCGAGTCCTACGACACCGATGTGCAGCCGTGGATCTTCAAGACCGTCACGGTTGATGCTCCGACCACCGGTGCGAACGCCAACGCCCTCGTCGTGAAGGCTGCGATCGACGCGACGCGCGACGGTTCCGTGCAGACCGTGCGGACGCTCGTCGACAAGTGCGATTGGCATGCCGCCTCGCCGTGCTCGGGCACGTCGTTCAACCAGCCGTTCACGTTCAAGACGCTGGGAACGGCCGTGGACGTGAAGGACGGCCAGCAGATCCTGACCACGGTCGTGATCAGCTTCAGCTAGGCGGCGTCGGCTCACCGAGCGATGCGCGTCGCGGTTCGCGGAGGACGCGGAGTGCGCCCCTGGGCGTGGCGTCTCACCCTGCCCGCGGTTCTGGCCGCGACCTTAGTGCTCGGCCTGGCGGCGCCGGCGCTCGGTGATTCGCTCCCGCCCGTCTCGATCGACGTCGGCGAGACGGTGGGCGCAACCGACGGTCCGGTCGCACTGCCTCCGGCGGACGCCTCGTCGTCCGACGCCGTCGCCGTGAACGACGCGCTCGCGGTGCTCGGCCCGCTCCTCTTCAGCGATGGCGAGGCGGTGACTGTTGCCGACTCGCTCTCCGTTCTCCCGCCGCTCGTAGTGAGTGCGGGTGAGGGGGTTATCGTCAGCGACGGAGCTGCGGTTCTCGGACCGGCCGATGCTTCGGCGGCCGACAGCGTCCGGGCCGCGGACGCTGCGACCGTGTTGGGACCGGCCGCTGCTTTGGTGGCCGACAGCGTCCGGGCCGCGGACAGTGCGACCGTGTTGGGGCCGTCATTTGTCGAGGCTGCGGAGACCGCCCATGTGTCGGATGTCGCGGTCGTTCTCCCTCCTGCAAGCGTCTCGGTCGCCGAGTCGATCACCGCGAACGACAACCCGGTGCTCCTCCCGCCGGTGCGGGTCGAGGCGTCCGAGGTAATCGGCGCCTCGGACGGAGCTGTCGTCCTTCCCCCGGTGATCGTCGCCGCGACTGACACGATCGCGGCCTTCGACGGCGCAACCGTCCTGCCGCCGGTCGTCGTCGCGCAAGACGATCACGTCGCCGTGTCGGACGCATCCGGCGCGCAGGTCGTGAACACGGCGCCGGATGTGACCCTGCCGGATCTCGCCGGCCCCGAGGGCTCGCTCAGCAGTGCGCCGGGGTCGTTCGTCGACCCGGACCCACAGCAGTGGTCTGCGAGCATCGACTACGGCGACGGCTCGGGGCCGGCTCCGCTCGTGCTGGCCGGCAAGACCTTCGTGCTGTCGCACGTGTACGACGACAACGGGACGTATCGGGTGACGGTCAAGGTGACCGACAGCGCCGGCGCGGCCGGCACGGCCACCTCGACGGCGCGGATCACGAACGTTCCTCCGACGGCGAGCGTGACAGCGAACGGTCCGACCGCCGAGGGATCTCCGGCAACGGTGACGGTGTCGTCGCCTGCTGACGTCTCCGCCGCCGATACACACGCCGGGTTCCGCTATGCATTTGCCTGCGACGGCGAGCACTTCGGCGATCCCCAGGTGGCGGCGTCTGCGACGTGCACCTTCGACGACGGGCCGGCGACGCGCCACGTCCTAGGGCGCATCCTCGACAAGGACGGCGGCGCAACGACCTACGGCGTCGACATCGCGGTAACGAACGTCGCGCCGACGGCGGAGCTCGCGAACGACGGCCCGGTTGCAGAAGGCTCGCCGGCCGGGATCCACTTCCGGCTCGCGCGCGATCCCTCGGCTGCCGACACGAGCGCGGGCTTCGGCTACCAGGTGGCCTGTGACGGTGCGACATTTGCGCCGGCGCCTGGCGGCAACACCACCTGCGCCTTCGACGACGGCCCGTCCGCTCACGTCGTCGTCGGGCGGATCTCGGACAAGGACGGCGGGACGACCGAGGTGCGGACGACGGTGGTCGTCACGAACGCTCCTCCCTCCGCGACGCTCTCTGCCCCCGCCGTCGCCGACGAGGGCAGTCTCTTCACCGTTGCCGTTGTGGCGCCCAGCGACCCGTCAGCCGCTGACACGCGGGCCGGATTCGGCTACGCGTTCGCCTGCGATGGCTCGACCTTCTCGCCGGCCTCGCCGGTGTCGGCAACGTCGTGCGTCTTCGACGACGGACCGTCGACGCACGTCGTGCGCGCGCGCATCAGCGACAAGGACGGGGGCTCGACCGAGCTCCAGGCGACCGTCGCGGTGCGCAACGTGGCGCCCGGGGCCACGTTCGTGGCGCCGACGCCCGTCGACGAGGGCAGCTCCTTCACTCTGGCGCTCACGGCGGCACATGACGTGTCCGCGGCCGATACCGCGGCGCACTTCACATTTGCATTCGACTGCGGCGACGGTCTCGGGCTTTCGGCGTTCACTGCAACCGCTGCGCGGGCCTGCCCGACCGACGACAACGGTCGTCGCGCGCTCGTCGCGCAGGTGCGCGACAAGGACGGTGCGGTGACGAGCTACGCGGGCACGGTCGACATTCGTTCCGTTGCGCCGACGGCGACGCTCGTCACGCCGGTCGATCCCGTCCCGGAGGGCTCGAAGTTCACCGTCTCGCTGGCCGCGCCTAGCGATCCTTCCGCACGCGACGTCGTTGCAGGATTTACCTACGCCTTCGACTGCGGCGCGGGCTACGGGCCGCCGGCGTCGACTGCGTCCGCGCTCTGCCCCGCTGTCGACAATCCGAGCGCGAACGTCCGCGCAAGGATCACCGACAAGGATGGTGCGCAGACGGAATACGCGTTCGCGGTTCGTGTGACGAACGTCGCACCGAGCGTGATGCTGGCGACTCCGCGACCGGGAAGCGCGGGCGCGCCCGTCGGTCTCACGGCATCGTTCACCGACCCGGGCATTCGCGATTCGCACACCTGCTCGGTCGCCTGGGGAGATGGAGCGACGAGTATCGGAGTCGTCATCGAGCAGGGTGGTAACGGCACCTGCACGGCGAGTCACACCTACTCCTCGGCGAACGTCACCACCGCCACTCTCACCGTCAACGACAAGGACGGCGGCAGCGGCAGCGCGACCACCCAGGTGGTCGTCGTCGACCAGAACGCGGGCTTCCTCACCGGCGGCGGCTGGAACCTCGTCGGCGGCCAGAAACTGAACTTCACGCTGGACGCCAAGTACAAGAAGGGCGCCCTCACCGGGAACGTCGACGTCCAGACGCCCGTCGGCAGCCTGCACGGAACCGATCTGCAGTGGCTGGTCGTGGCGGGGACGCGCGCAGAGCTGCGCGGAGCAGCGACGCTCGACGGGCGGGCGGGCTTCACCTTCCAGATCGTTGGCGACGATTCACCCAAGGCGTTCCGGGTGGGGATCTGGAACGGCGCGACCAGCGTGTACGACAGCGTTCCCGGCGCCCCGTGGGACCTTGGCGCCGCACGGCCGCAGCCGCTCGGCGCAGGCAGCATTCAGGTGCACTGAGTGTCGTAGAATCGAATACCGAAGCGAGGAGGCGCCGTGGAGCAGGTATCGGACATCCTGAAAGGCAAGCAAGGCCCGCTCCTGACGATCTCGTCAGAGGCGTCGGTCTTCGACATGGTCGCGCAGATGGTCGAGGCGAATGTCGGTTCGTTGCTCGTGACCGTCGGCGGACGGATCGAGGGGATCGTCACCGAGCGCGATTACCTGCGCCGGGTGACGCTCGAGGGCCGCACCGACCGGGAAACGCCGGTGAGCGAGATCATGACGTCGCCGCTGATCGTGGTCACGCCGGAGACGCCGGTCGAGGAGTGCATGGCGATCATGACCGACCGCCGCATCCGTCACATGCCGGTGGTCGAGGCGGGCGAAGTGGTCGCGCTGGTCTCGATCGGCGACCTCGTCAAGTTCCAATCGCAACAGCAGGACTTCAAGATCCAGTACCTGACGGACTACATCACAGCCCGTTAACACTCCTGCGGCAGACTGGCCGACTTGAGAGGGGGGTCTCTCATCTGTGCGGTCCTGGCCGCCGCTCTCGTCGCTACCGCCGGAGGTTCGGCCGCGACCCAGCAGGCACGCGCCACGGTCTTCACCGGCTACGGGTTCGACGCGTGCACTGCGCCGTCGACGAACGCGTTGCAAGCGTGGTCGGCGTCGCCCTACCGCGCCGTCGGGATCTACCTCGGCGGTGTGAACCGCGCGTGCAAGGACGGCAACCTGTCCGCATCCTGGGTCGGAACGACAGTCTCGATGGGTTGGAACCTGCTGCCGCTGTACGTCGGGCTCCAGGCACCGTGCGTCGGGCAGACGCGGTTGCAGCACATCTCGACCGTGCAAGCGACCGCTGTGTCGCAGGGACGCGCCTCGGCAGACGACGCAGCCGCCCTCGCAACCAACTTTGGCCTCCCGACCGGCAGCCCGATCTACTTCGACCTGGAGGGCTATAGCGCCAACAACACCGCGTGCACGAAGTCCGTGCAGTCGTTCGTCACCGGCTGGGTGACGGAGCTGCGCGCGAACTCGTTCGTGCCGGGTGTGTACGGCAGCGCCGCATCGACGATCCGCGATGTCTCGACGCTGGGCTCCGCGATGCCGGACGTGATCTGGATCGCGAACTGGAACGGGGTGGAGGGCGTGTTCGGCGACCCGTACGTGAGCGACAGCCTCTGGCCGAACCACCAGCGGATCCACCAGTACAAGGGCGGCCACAACGAGACCTGGGGCGGCGTCACGATCAACATCGACAGCAACTACGTCGACGGCGCCGTCGTCGGCAACGCCGGCCCGCCGCCGCCCCCGCCGCCTCTGCCGCCCGCCGGCTCGGTCGGCTCAGGCGATGGCAAGGCGACGGCCACGTGGACGAGTGGCTCGTTCCCGTCGACCGCGGTCGTGACGTTGACGCCGACGACACAGGCTCCGTCGCCGAACGGTTACGCGGTGCAGTTGACCGTCACCGATTCCACAACCTCGACACCGGTCACACGCTTCGGCGCACCGGTCAGCCTGCACCTGGCGGTTCCCGCGAACGGGCTTGCGCCGTCGTTTTCGACCGACGGCACGACGTGGGTCCCGCTGCCCAAGCTCACCGCCGGCGTCGATGCGGGTTACACGCTGCTCGGTGACGGAACGGTCGAGATCGACACGCTCGTGCCCGGCTACTTCGGCCTACTCGCCGACACCGTCCCGCCGAGTCGCCCCGACGGCGTCGCGGGACGCCTCGTCAACGGCGCGCTCAGGCTCACCTGGAACGGCGCCACCGACAATGCAGGCCCGATCCCGCGCTACGAGGTGCTGCTCGACGGCGTTCCGTCAGCCCGGGTCGATGGGAGCAAGCGCCTGGTGATCGTTCGTGCGTTCCATCCGGGCGCGCAGACCGTCTATCGCATCCGCGCGGTCGATCTCGCAGGCAACGCGAGCGTCCCATCGCGCGCGATCGTGATCGTGCCGACGAAACGCCCAGCCGATGTGCCACGCGTGCTCCCGCGCTGGGCGTGGGGTCTCTACGACTTCCAGCACCACAAGGGCTCACGTCCCGTCCTCGCGCCGCGCAAACCGCCGGCCTGGTACTGGCACTGGGCCGCGTGGCGCTCGACGCCGTACCGCGTCAAGGGCTAGCGCGACGCCGTAGGCGGCGAGCGGGACGAACGGCAGTTCGAGCCGCAGCGCGGTGAAGTTCGGAGCGACGAGCAGCAGCGCGACCGCGCCGACGACAGCGCCACGGAGCAGCTTCGTGGACAGGTCGTCGTTTCGAACTGCATAGAGCGCGACGATCCCGCCGATCGCGAACAACCCGACGTACGGGTGATGGACGAGGTACGTCAGGTCGTCCTTCACGAGTCCCTTCTCCCCGTCCACGTAGCGCGAGCGGATGAAGGCCCACGTCGAGTGCGCAGGCGGGCGGAATTGATTCAGCGTGTACGCCATGATCTCGCGGGTCGGCGCACCGAAGAGCAACGGCGCCGGCAGCGACGCGACGATGCCCGTCACAAGCGTGACGGCCGCGCGACGCGACCGCTCGCGCACCGCGACCCACGCAAGCCCTGCGACGACGACGAGCGTCGCGTCGCGCGTGAAGGACAGCGTCAGCATCGTGAGCGCAAAGACCGCAAGCCACGGCTTCGGGCGGCGTAACGCGAGCACCGCGGTCGCAAGCGCGGCCGCCTCGAGTGCAACACCGAAGCTGTCGGTCAGCGGGAGGAGCGACCAGTAGCGCAGCGGGCCGAGCGCGAGCACACCGAGCGACACGATCGCCGCGATCCAGCCGTGGAAGCGCAGCGCAAGCAGGGCATAGATGAGCAGCCCGGCGAGGACGTAGCCGGCGAACGAGACGGCGCGCAGCGCGTCGTCGCCGAGCAGCGGCTCGATCGCCGCGCCGAGCGCGGGCACGACCCAGCGCCGTTCGTAGAACCGGGATGAGTAGGCGACCCATTGCGGACTGGCGACAGTCCGGCGCGCCGGCGGCGTGTTACGGAGTTCCTCCGCCACCCGGGGAGCCGCGAGGGTGCCGTTGAACACCTTGCGCAGCGCCTCATCCTTCGGCGTCCCCTGCACCCGCAGGAGCTGCGCCTCGTAGAAGAGGCTGTCCGGCTTCCACTGGTAGGAGTCGCTCCAGTGGAGGGCAACGAAGCCGATCCCGGCGAGCGCCACGACTACGGCAAGCGCACGTCCGAGCACTACTCGATGCTAACGCTTCCGGTCATGTCGTCTCGCCTCCGTCTCACCGCCACGATCGCCCTCGTCGTCCTCGGGATCTCGACCGCGCTCGTGCCTGCCATGGGCGTCGTTCCAGAGGGTGGAGATCTCGACGTCTTTTACGGTTACGCGACGAAGATCGTCCACGGCGACGTGCCGTATCGCGATCTGAGCCTCGAGTATCCGCCCGGCGCGCTGGCTGCGATCGTTCCGCCGGCGCTCGGCACACCAAGCGAGCACACCTTCGCGGTCCGGTTCGAGTTCGCAATGCTCGGTCTGTTCGCGGCGCTGATCCTGCTGCTCGCGCGACGACCGAGGGCCGCGTTTGTGATCGCGTTTGCGCCGCTCCTGCTCGGCCCGGTGGTGGTAAAGCGCTTCGATGTTCTGCCCGCGTTGCTGACGCTCATCGCGCTGCAGTTGGCGATCAGCCGACGCTACGCATGGGCCGGCGCCGCACTCGGGCTCGGCACCGCCGTGAAGCTCTATCCGGTGCTGCTGCTCCCGCTCGTCGTGATCGCCGCGGGCCGTCGCGTCGGCGCCAGGGCCGTCGGCGCGTTCGTGGTTGCCTGTGCAGTCGTCGTCTTGCCGTTCCTCGTGCTCAGCCCGCACGGTGTGATCGAGAGCGTGCGTGCCCAGGCCGGGCGCCACCTCCAGATCGAGACGCCACTCGCGAGTCTCGCGCTGCTCGCGCACTCGCTCGGGGTCGTGAAGGTCGGTGTCGTCTCGGAGGCGCATACGTATGGGCTCGGCGGCTCGTCGGGCGCGCTGCTCGCAGTGCTGACGACGATCGTCTTTCTCGCCTCACTCGTCGTGATCTGGCTGAACGCTCCGAGGCTCGTTCGCTCGCGCGACGGGCTGGTACTCACCTGGGCGGCGACGCTATGCGCGACCGTCGTCTTCGGCCGGGTGCTCTCGCCGCAGTACCTGATCTGGCTCTTGCCGATCGTGCCGCTCGTCAGTCTACGCGCGACGGCGTGGCTTGTCGCCGCGCTGATCGCGACGAACTTCTGGTACCCGGCGCCGTACCTCGACGTGGTGTTGCACATGGACCGCGGAGACATCCTGCTGCTCGTCGTGCGCAATGCGGTGCTCATGGTGTTACTGGGGACGCTGCTCGTCGCGATCGAACCGCGACTGCGGCGAATGCCACGAGTGCGCCGCTGACGAGCAGGAGTGCCAGCGACGTGTGGGCCGCGAAGCGCGGCCAGCCGGCCGGCACAAGCAGCAGCGCGGGGCCGATCGCCCAACGTTCGTCGCGCACGAGGAGCGCGAGCGCTGCGACCAGCGCGAACAGGAGTGCCAGCGCGACCGGCCACCCGTGTGGCGCGCGCTCGATCACCGTTCCGCCTGCATAGACGATCCGCCATGCTCCGAGCGCGACGAGCCCGAGCACGACCTGGCGCCGCGTCAGGCGCCGCGCGATGGGGGCGTAGACGAGCGCGACGGCGGCGAGCGCGAGGGCGCCGATCACGAGCAGTGCGGCTCGCGGGTCAGTCCAGAACCAGTGGAACACGGTGAGCGGCAACGGGCCGTTCTGGTCTCCGCCACGGAACAGCCGGTGGAACATCGTCCCAACGTCCTCGGAAACGAGCATCGGGTCGGCGAGGATCGAGACAGTCGTGACGATGACCGACGCGAGCGCAAACGCGAGCGTCGGCCCGGGCAGGTCCCGCCACGCGGCGGCGATGCCCAGCGCGAGGAACGGGAGCATCGGGACCAGGAAGCGCGGTCCCGCGTTGAAGCCGCCGAAGGGCAGGTAGTACGCGGAGTCGTAGAGCAAGAACAGCCCTGTCACCGAGAGGCACACTGCTGCCTCTGCGCGCCGACCGTTGCGCCACAGCACGAGCAAGCCGGCCACAGCGAGTGCCCAGACGGGCGTCAGCACGAGCAGGCCCTTCGGGGAGATCAGCACGCTGACGAGTGAATGGAGACTCGGCAGGCCGAGCCCGAAGAGACCGGTTGCGTTCGCGCCGAGCACGTCGTGGCCGCTCGTTCCCGGGATGAGCACGGCGTGGGAGTACGCGAGCGACCACGGCCGCCCGCCCGCCCAGGTGTTGAACGCGAGCAGCGGCAGGACTCCGAGCACGACGCCGCCGAGGTACGGAAGACGTTTGCGCGCATAGATCGCGAGCACGAGCGCCACGATCGCGAGCGGGAACTCGGCGTCGATTGCCAGCCCCGCGACGATGCCGGCGGCGAGCGCGAACCGCGAGCGGTCGCGCAACAGCAATGCGAATGCAGCGAATCCGAGCAGCGCCGACAGCTCGTGATCGAAGTACAACGTTGCGAAAACCCCGACCAGGCTTCCGGCGCCGAGCGTCACGGCTGCGACCGTCCCGTAACCGGGGACGACTCGCTCGGTCGCCGAGCGCACAAGCAGAAGCAAGAGGAAGAACGGCAGCGCGGCGCCCCAGAGCCCAACTTCCCACGGCGCGGTGTGCGGCATCGCATGCCCTTCCGCGAGCGGCCACGGCACGCTGTGCGGCGGCCCGTGGACGATCAGGCCCGTCGCCTTGAGCGCGAGGTAGAACGGGAGCGTTGTGAGAGCGAGCCCCGGTGCCTTCGCGGAGTAGAAGTGGCCGTCGACGTAGGCGTCGTCGCGCGTCCAACGCTCGTACGGGTCGATGCGCGGCGTGCCGTCGGTCGCGATCGCGGTCACGAGTGCGAGGTGGGCGTTCTGATTCGGACCGGGGTCCTGGAGCACCGCGGCCCAGGCGAGTGCCAGCGCGACCAGCGCGACGATCCAGAGGCGGCTCCTCACGACCCCCATTCTGGACCAGAAAAATCCCGCCTGGCGCGGTGGCGCTTTCGTCCACCACACCGACCGGCCCATTCGCGCTTGCGCGCGCCTGAGTCGCTCGGCGGGGCTTCGACCTACTCGCGCTCCGCGCCTGACGGGAGCGCCAATCTACGACGCGAAACCGGTTTCGCGCAAGTCCTCCGGTGCAGAAAATTGCCGCACGGAGCGGCATTTGAGCGGACGATAGTGGTGCTACCGCTGGGGTTGAGCGGCCGCATCGACCGCGGCGTAATCGCGAGCCTCGAGGGCGCGGATGATCATGTTCAGCCGCCGCGTGCGCGTTCGACCTTCGGTGCCGTCGAGCCAGGCGAGCCAGCGGTCCCAGCGTGTACGTGACACGCGCTGCTGGGTTGTCTTCGCCGCGGGGCTCGCCTTCAGCCGCGCCTTGAGGTCGTCGGGAACCGGTGTCGGCGGCTGCACGGTGTAGGCGCGATCCCATTCGCCGGACGCCTTTGCAGCCTCGACCGCGGCCAGCCCCAGCGGCCGCATCTCGGCGTCCGCGATGTGGCGCAGCGCGATGTTCTTGTTCACGAGCGACCATTTGCTCCTCGGTCGGCGCGGCGTCCAACGCTGCGCGTAGCGATGCTCGTCGATCGTCCTGATCAACCCGTCGATCCAGCCGTACTTGAGCGCGACCTCGACCGCGTGCGCCCACGCGATCGACTCCTTTCCGCTCGCCTTCTTCCAGTAGACGAGCCAGACCTCGGTCTCGGTCTCGTGGTTCGCGTCGAGCCACGCCGCCCACTCGTCCCGGTCACGCGCCGTGATCTCGCTCACGTGAAGGCGTTCTCTCCCGTCAGCGCACGTCCGATCAACAGCTTCTGGATCTGGCTCGTGCCTTCGTACAGCGTCGTGACCCGCGCGTCGCGGAGGTACTTCCCGACCGGGTACTCGTCGATGTAGCCGTAGCCGCCGTGCGCCTGCACTGCCGCGTTCGCCGCGCGCACGGCGACCTCGCTCGCGAAGTACTTCGCGTACGAGGCTTCCACCGTGTGGCGTTCGCCACGGTCGGCGGTTGCCGCGGCGCGCCAGACGAGCAGTCGCGCCGCTTCCGTCTCGACGGCGATGTCGGCCAGCAGTTCCTGCACGAGCTGAAAGCTCGCGACGCTGCGGCCGAACTGCTTGCGCTCCTTTGTGTAGGCGATCGACGCGTCGAGACAGCCCTGCGCGATCCCGACGCAGCCGGCGCCGAGCGAGATGCGTCCGTGGTCGAGCGCCGACATCGCGACCTTGAAGCCGGAGCCGAGCTCACCGAGGCGGTTCTCGTCGGGCACGCGCACACCGTCGAGGAACAGTTCTGCCGTGTCCTGCGCACGCAGCCCGAGCTTGCCGTGGATCGGCCGCGCCTCGAAGCCCTTCGCGTCCGCCGGCACGACGAAGCACGTGATCCCGCGCGGCCCGGGCTCGCCGGTGCGCGCGAAGACGAGCGCGTTCGCAGCCCACGAGCCGAGGGTGATGAAGATCTTCTGGCCGGTGATCACCCAGTCGTCGCCGTCGCGCTCTGCCCGCGTCTCGAGCCCGCCCGGGTCGGAGCCGGCGCCCGGTTCCGTCAGTGCGTAACAGCCGAGCGCTTCGCCGGAGGCGAGCGGGGGCAGGAGGCGCGCTTTCTGCTCCGCGGTGCCCCACTTGGCGACGGACTTGCCATAGAGGCCGTTCGAGACGGAGACGATCCCGCGGACGTTCGAGTCGGCCCGCCCGATCTCCTCGACGACGAGTGCATACGAGACCATGTCGAGGCCCATCCCGCCGTGCTCTTCGGGGAGCGCGGCGGCGAGGAAGCCGAGCTCGGCGAGCTTTTGGACGATCGAGCGGTCGATCGTCTCGCTGCGATCCCACTCGGCTGCGTACGGCGTGATTTCGGCGGCGCAGAAGGCGCGCGCGGTCTCGCGGATCAGCTGTTGTTCGTCAGAGAGCGTGAAGTCCACTCGATGATCCTAAACGGGACCATAAAAAATCCCGCTGAGCCGGTGGCGCTTTCGTCCACCTCACCGACCGGCCGCATCAGGCTTGCGCCTTTAACAGTCACTCGGCGAGGCTTCGACCTACTCGCGCTCCGCGCTCGGCGGGAGTCGCAATCTATGCGGAGCGCGCACCGTCGCGCAAGTGCTCTCGGAGGCGAATTGTCGCAGTTTCCAGAATCTTTCTGGCAGGGTTATGTCATGGGCCTCGCGGTACACGGACAGCTGACGGTCGTTCGTCCGGCGACGGACGACGACGTCGACTTGCTCGTCGCCTGGCATGCCGACCCCGAGGTGTCGCGCTACTGGGACGACGAGACCTACACGCCGGAGCAGATGCGGGCGCGGCTCGAACGGGAGCCGATCGATGCGTGGATCGTCGAGGAAGGCGGCGAGCCCGTCGGCTTCCTGCAGTCGTGGCAGGAGATCGGCGTAGGCTCGGCGGAGCCGTCAAGTGACACCGTGCACGAACCGCGCCGCGGTGGGCTCGACGGGTTCCTCGTGCCGGACGCGCGCGGCCGCGGCCTGATGCCGGATGCGGCCCGTGTCCTCGCCCGGTCGCTACTCGACGCCGGGTGGCAGTACGTGACGGTCGACCCATACGTGTGGAACGAGCGTGCGGTGCGTGGCTGGCGGAACGCCGGCTTCGTCGAGGTCTCGCGCAACGACCCGGACGCGGATCACGTATCGGCGTGGGTGCTGATGCGCTTCGACCCTGAATCTGCCTAGTCCGCGTCCGGAACGTCGTCCGCGTCCCCGTCATCTTCCGTCGGATCGGGCACCGGCGAGCCCTCGTCCTCGTCGTTCCGGTCGTCCTCAGGCGGGTCGCCGCCGGGGTTCACCTCTGGATGTTCCACGGAATGCTCCTCTCGTGATTGGCGCAGGTTTGTTGGCGCACGGCTCACGACCTCGCTACCCTTCCTGCATGAACGCGAACCGGACGACGACAACGCTGCGCCGCGCGCGGCCTTCGGTCGCCGGATCGCGCGCGGCATAACGCAGCAGCAGGCGACCTCCTGACCTGTCCATTCGACCCGCAGGGGGTGCGTTACCGTTGTCCGCAATGAAGGTTGTCCTCCCAGATAGTTCCGAGCTCGAGTTGCCCGCAGGCGCAACCGGCCTCGATGCCGCACGTGCGATCGGCGCCAAGCTCGCCGAGCAGGCCGTGCTCGTCCGCGTGGACGGCGCCGTCCAGGATCTTCGGCTAGCGCTGCACGACGGCGAGAAGATCCACTTCCTGACCACCCGCGACACCGCGGACCCGGATGCGCTCTACGTGCTTCGCCATTCCGCCGCGCACCTGCTCGCCGAAGCCGTGCGCCGGCTGTACCCCGGCGTGAAGATCGCGATCGGCCCGCCGATCGAGAACGGCTTCTACTACGACTTCCAGTTCCCGGCGCCGATCACCGAGGCCGATCTCGCGAAGATCGAGGATGAGGTGCGCCGCGAGATCAAGGAGGGGCGCGAGTGGCAGCGCGAGGAGATCTCGCGTGACGAGGCCAAGCGCCGCTTCGAGGCCGAAGGCGAGCCGTACAAGGTCGAGCTCGTCGACACCGCCGAGGGCGACATCTCCCTCTACACGCAGTTTTCAAAGGACGTAGGGGAGTTCACCGACCTCTGTCGCGGCCCGCACCTGCAGAACGCAAAGCCGATCAAGGCGTTCAAGCTGACCGGCCTCGCCGGCGCGTACTGGCGCGGCGACGAGAAGAACACCCAGCTGACCCGTATCTATGGCACCGCGTTCTTCTCGCAGGCCGACCTCGACGCCTACCTCGAGCGGCTCGAAGAGGCGCGCAAGCGCGACCACCGCAAGCTCGGCGTGCAGCTCGACCTCTTCCACCTCGAGGAGATCTCGCCGGGCTCGCCGTTCTGGCACCCGAAGGGGATGGTGATCTGGAACGAGCTGGAGGCAATGCGCCGTCGCGAGAACGCAAGCCGTGGCTACTTCGAGGTGAAGACCCCGTTGATCTTCGACAAGGTCCTCTGGGAGCGGTCGGGCCACTGGGAGAAGTTCCGCGAGAACATGTTCCTGATCCCGGAAGGCGATCACACGTTTGCGATCAAGCCGATGAACTGCCCGGGGCACATGGCCCTGTTCGCGAACACCCTGCGCAGCTATCGCGAGCTGCCGCTGCGCTACGCCGAGGCCGCGCCGCTTCACCGCAACGAGCCATCTGGCACCTTGCACGGGCTCACCCGCGTGCGTCACGTGACCCAGGACGACGCGCACATCTTCTGCACCCGCGAGCAGATCGAGGACGAGATCTTCGGCTGCCTCGACTACGCGAAGTTCACCTACGACCTCTTCGACCTGGAGGCGGGCTTCGAGCTCTCGACTCGCCCCGACAACAAGCTCGGGACCGACGACGAATGGGACTTCACCGAGGGCGCGCTGCGCGCTGCCCTCGAACGGCGCGGCCTCGAGTACACCGTCAGCGAGGGCGACGGCGCGTTCTACGGCCCGAAGATCGACCTCCACATGAAGGACTCGCTCGGCCGTGCGTGGCAGATGGGCACCGTCCAGCTCGACAGTCAGACCCCGGGCCGCCTGAATTGCCGGTACATCGGGGCCGACAACGCCGAGCACGTGCCGTATGTCGTGCACCGGGCGCTGATGGGCTCGTTCGAGCGGTTCATCGGCATCCTCACCGAGCACTACGCCGGCGCCTTCCCGTTCTGGATCGCGCCCGTCCAGATCCGGATCGTCTCCGTCGCCGAGGTGCACCAGGCGGCTGCGGCCGATCTGGCGCAGAAGCTCGCGCCCTTCCGGGCCGAAGTCGACGACTCCAACGACACCCTGGGCAAGCGCATCCGCAACGCCGAGGTCGAAAAGATCCCGTTCGTGATCGTCTACGGCGACAAAGAGTCCGACGAATCCCTGGCGATCCGGGAGCACGGCGGGGAGCAGACCACCCTCTCCTTGCCTGATTTCCGGGCAAAACTTGCTACCCTGAGGCCCTGGCAAGCAGGGGCGGAACCGTCTCTCACCTCCTAGCTCACGCTTCGGAGGTTCAACCGATCAAGGTTGATGAGAACCTCTGCCGCTGCATGCCAGCGGATTTTTTGTTTATGAAGGAGGAAATCACGAGCTTGGTGAAGATCATTTGAGGCCGCGCAGGCGTTCCGGGTTCGAACCGCCGCGCCGTCCCGAACCGCAGACACGGATCAACGACGCGATCCGCGTACCCAAGGTGAGGCTGATCGGCGAGGACGGGGAGCAACTCGGAGTCAAGACGACGGACGAGGCGCGTGAGTACGCGTACGGCAAGAACCTCGACCTGGTCGAAGTCGCGGCCCAGGCAGACCCGCCGGTTGCCCGGGTGATGGACTACGGGAAGTACCGGTACGAGTTGGAGCAGAAGGCGAAGGTCGCCCGCAAGCACCAGACGCAGATCAACGTCAAGGAGATCAAGCTCAGACCGAAGATCGGAATTCACGACTACGACACCAAGAAAGGCCACGTCGCGCGCTTCTTGAACCAGCGCGCGAAGGTCAAGGTGACGATCATGTTCCGGGGCCGCGAGCGCGAGCATCCGGATCGCGGGCGCGACTTGCTGATGCGC
>JANMWB010000096.1:0-10183 GCA_031393705.1 Thermoleophilia bacterium
GCGCATGCTCGCGCGGTTCGTAACGCCGGAGAACAAGAAGTGGTGGACGCTCGCCGCCGTGTCGGTCGGGCTGTTCATGATCATGCTCGACAACACGGTAGTGAACGTCGCGCTGCCCTCGATGCGCAGTTCACTGCATATGTCGTTGTCGGAGCTCGAATGGGTGGTCGCCGGCTACGCGCTCACGTTTGCCGCGTTCATGCTGGTCGGCGGCAAGCTGGCCGACTTCATGGGTCGCCGACTGATCTTCATGGTCGGCCTCGCGGTGTTCACCGGCGCGAGCCTCGCGTGCGGCCTCGCTCCAAACGGCGGCTTCCTGATCGGCGCGCGCATCGTGCAAGGCCTTGGCGGCGCCCTCATGAACCCGGCGACGCTTTCGATCATCGCCGCGACGTTCGCGCCGCGCGAGCGCGGGCGCGCGATCGGGATCTGGGCCGGCGTCTCCGCCATGGCGCTCGCGATCGGGCCGCTCGTCGGCGGTTTGTTGACCGAGCACGTGAACTGGAACTGGATCTTCTTCATCAACGTGCCGGTCGGGTTGCTCGGCCTGCTCGCGATCCCCGTCTTCATCGACGAGTCGCGCGACACGACCGCAGAGCAGCGGCTCGACGTGCCCGGCCTTGCGACGTCCGCGCTCGGGCTCTTCTCGCTGACCTACGGGTTCATCGAGGCGAACAGCTACGGCTGGGGCTCCGCGCGCATCATCGGCGCGTTCGCCGTTGCCGCGGTCTCGCTGGTGGCGTTCGTGCTGCTCGAGCGGCACCAGCGCGCGCCGATGCTCGATCTTTCCCTCTTCCGCAACCGGACGTTCGGCGGCGCGAACTCCGCGATGCTCTTTGTCGGGCTTGCGATGTTCGGGACGTTCTTCTACGTCTCGCTCTACATGCAGAACGTGCTCGGGTACTCGCCGGTACAGGCGGGCGCGAGCTTCCTGCCGATGACGATCCTGATCATCTTGATCGCGCCGCGCGCGGGGGCGCTGACCGATCGCGTCGGCTCACGCTGGCTTGTCGGCATCGGCATGACGCTGCTCGCCTTGATGCTCTTCTACTACACGACGCTCGGTGCGAACGAGAGCTTCTGGGCGCTTCTGCCTGGCCTGCTACTCGGCGGCATTGGCATGGGCATGACGATGACTCCGGTGACGGCCGCCGCGATGAGCGCAGTCTCGGTCGACAAGGCCGGCGTTGGCTCCGCGGTGCTGAACTCCGCGCGCCAGGTCGGCGGCTCGCTCGGGATCGCCGTGATGGGCGCGATCGTCGCCGGCAGCGCGAACTACCTCACCGGTTTCCACGACGCGTTGCGTGTCGGCGGGGTCCTGTGTCTCGCCGGTGCCGTCGTGGCCGTGCTCGCGATCCGCAAGATCGAGCATCCCCGTCCAGCGGCGGCGGCTCAGGCGTCGACCGAGGTCGCAGTCGAGGCATGACGCAGACGAAGCAGCGGCTGAGCGCGGAGGCGCGGCGCGCCGTCGTGCTCGACACTGCGTGCCGCGTTTTCTCGCGTTCGAGCTATCGCGGTGCGACCACCGCCGAGATCGCGCGGGAGGCGGGCATCTCCGAGCCGATCCTCTATCGCCATTTCGGCTCCAAGCGCGACCTGTATCTCGCGTGCCTCACCGAAGCGTGGGAGACGTTTCGCGAGGAGGCAACCAACGCGATGGCGGAAGACCCGGTCGGTTGCCTCGGCGTGATCGCCGACCGGTACATGGCGAAGGGCAACCGGCTGCGCGTCGTCGACCTGTGGATCCAGGCGTTGACCGTGGCGCCCGACGATCCCGTGATCGCGAAGGCGCTGCGCCGGCAGATCCGCGAGGTGCATGACTTCTTCGCGGACGTGATTCGGGACGGCCAGCGGCGGGGTGTCGTTCACGCCGATCGTGACGCGGCCGCCGAGGCGTGGATCTTCGTCGGCGGCGGTCTGCTCGCGACGATGGACAGCCGGCTCGGCGGGCTGCTCGGCGACGACCTCCAGCGTGTGCGCACCGAGCGGCGGCGCTGGCTGCTCGCGAAGCCCTAAAACCACCTGAGAAAAAGGTAGAGCCCCGGCTGCGGCTCCCGGGGCTCTCCCTGGTCAGGCGGGGCGCCGGTTGGGCGTCTCCGAGGTCCCCTGGGTCTGCGGCCCACCCGGAATCCTCAGTTAGTCGCCTCTGACGCTCCCCATGCACTCGGCCAATGGCGTTCGGCCGTGGTGCAAGGTTCGCTCACTCTAGGAGTCAACCTTGGACATGTCAAGTAGCTCAGTCAAGTGATTCGACAATCCGGTTGTTGACCACGATTTCCCCGCAATGATGCCTCTTTTGGGGGACTGTCCGAGAAAGGGGATTGCAATCCGGTGAAGTGTCCTGCATGCTTCGCGAACTGATGACTTCTCGCGCCGCACGCGGGTTCACGAACGGGGCTGCCCAGGGGACACGGGCGCCGCGCCTCGGCGAACGCCTCCGCCAGCTTCGGGTCGCCGCCGGTCTCACTCAGACCGATATCGCGGGCGACCGTTTCTCCAAGGAATACATCTCGCAGATCGAGCGCGGGAAGACTCGCCCGACCACGGAGACGATCGAGTGGCTCGCCCTCCGTCTCGGTGTCGACGCAGGCTTCCTGCAGAGCGGCGTCT
Organism: Thermoleophilia bacterium; assembly: GCA_031393705.1. Classification (GTDB taxonomy): domain Bacteria; phylum Actinomycetota; class Thermoleophilia; order Gaiellales; family Gaiellaceae; genus PALSA-600. The sequence goes on from JANMWB010000096.1 coordinate 2,611, forward strand.
CCGCAGACGAGCGCGCGAAGGCCGAGACGATCCTCGCCCGCGCCGAGGTGCTGCTCGAAGAAGGACGCTTCGATGAGTCGATCGACGAGTACACGAAGGCGTTGCCCGCCGTCCTCGGGACCGGCGCCGTCGAGCTGCACGTGCGCACCCTCAAGGGAGAGGCGATGGCGCATGCGCACAACGGCGACGTCAAGAGCGCCCTCGCGATGCTCGGAGAGGCACGCGCCCTCGTCGAGCGTGAAGAGTTTTCCGACATCGACCGCGCCGAAGTGCTCTACCGGCTGGGGGTTTGCCGGTACCTCCTTTCGAGCATCTCGACCGCGGTCGGTCTCTTCAACGAGGCGCTTGTCCTCGCGGAGCGCTCGGGGCTCCCCAAGGACGAGCTGCGCCTCAACGTCTTTTCGTGGCGCTCACGGTGCTACACGCGCCAGCGTGACTACGAGGCGGCGCGGGAGGACGTCGAGCTCGCGCTCGAGCTCGCCGAGTCGATGCACGACGCGCGCGCGCTCGGGGTCGCCTACTTCCAGGCGTCCGTGCTCGCGGAGCGTGACGGCCACTGGGTGCTTGCTCGCACGTATGCCGAGAAGGCGAAGGTGCAGTACGAGGAGCTTTCCGACCGGGCGAACGTCGGTCGGCTGCTCAACAACCTCGGTGGCCTCGAGTTCCTGCTCGGCAAGCCGGAGCAGGCCGTCGATCACCTCAAGCATTCGTTCGCCGTCGCGCTCGAGCTCGGCCACGAGGAAGAGGCTGCAACCGCAATCTCGTCGCTCGCCCAGGTTCACCTGCGCACAGGCGACGTGGTGCGCGCCGAAGAGCAGGCACTGCACGCGCTCGAGCTGATCGGCGACCGCAAGAACATGATCAACGAGGTCGGCAACGCGCGCCTCGTTCTCGGGCGCGCTCTGCTCGAGCAGGATCGGCTCGACGAGGCAGAGGTTGCCTTCGGCGAGGCCGATGATGCGTTTGCCAAGTTGTCGTCCGGGTCGCACCGCGCAGCCGCGTGGATCGCGCAGGGCGATCTGGCCACCAAGCGTGGAGACGAACGGCGCGCAGCGGTGCTCTTCCGCCGTGCAGCCGAGACGCTCCAGGATTTCCGGTTCTGAGGAAGGGAGGTGTTCTCTGTGGCAAACAGCTTGTTTCGTCGGCGCACTCTCGTGCTCCTCGCGCTGGTCGTGATTTCGGTCATCGCCGGCAAGGCCGGTCATCCCGTTGTCGGATTCTGGGAAGGCCCGAGGTAGGACGGTGGCCCGCATTGACTTCGCGCGCTCCAAGGGGAGCCGGCAGCGCGCTTGAGGTCGGGTGGGTCAGGCGGTGAGGGCGCGCAGCTATCGGCGCTGGTTCTTCAGCAGTCGTAGGTCATGCAGCACGTGCTGCGCATTGATCTGCGAGTCGTAGAGCACCCGCTCCTTGCCTGTCGGATCGACGAGGGCGGTGTAGGCCACGTGCTCGACGAGGTTCGGCTTCTGGTCGACGGCGAGGACGTGCCAGGCGGCCCAGACCGGCCGAAGTTGTGTGCGCGTGCCGATCAGATAGTGGAACGCCGGCTCGAGGTGCTTCGCTCTCTCGTAGGCACGAACCGCAGCCGGAGTGTCGCCCTTCGGGTCGACGCTGACAGCGAGCACGTCGACCTTCGCCTTTGGTCCGAGTGTCCGCAGCACGGTGTTCAGGTTCGACGTGATGAGCGGGCAGACGTCCGGGCAGTGGGTGTAGATGAACGTCACCAGCACGTAGCGGCCCCGTTGCTCGCTCAGCGTGAAGCGGCGGTCCGTCGCGTCGTGCAGCGACAGCGGCGGCGCGTTGCGTGGCGGCCTGAGCTCGCCGCCTGCGAACGTCTGCTTGGCGGGCGCCGGCATCTCCACGACCTTCGCCGCGGAGCTCCCACAGCCCGCGGCGAGCAGGACGACGGCGAGGAGCAGAAGCGTGCGCTGCACGGTCGCGAACGGTAGCCGGAATAGCAGGCCCAACTGTTTCCGAGTCAGGCTACGGGGCAGGAGTCCCGCCGATGGCTGAAAAGGGCAAGGTCAAGCGCGCGCTCGAGGTGACTGCAGTTGCCCGCCGGACGCACCTCCTGCGCGTGTTGCGCGAAGTCGGCGTGGTCGGCGACAAGCCGGCGACGCGTGACGGCGCGATCCGCTTTCGCGAAGCGCTCGAGGAGCTGGGGACGACGTTCGTCAAGCTGGGACAGCTGCTCTCCTCGCGACCCGATCTGCTGCCGGACGTCTACATCGAAGAGCTCGGCAAGCTCGTCGACAACGTGGAGCCGCTGCCGTTCGGGCCGCTACGCGAGGCAATCGCCGAGGACATCGGGCTGGAGCACTTCGCGTCGATCGACGAGGAGCCGCTCGCAAGCGCGTCGATCGGGCAGATCCATACAGCGCTTCTGAAGAGCGGCCGGGAAGTCGTCGTCAAGGTGCGCAGGCCGGGAATCGTCGAGCAGGTTGCGCTCGACCTCGAGCTGCTGCGGAAGTCGGCGTCGGTAGCTGAGAAGCACTCCGATACCGCGCAGCTCTTGCAGCTGAACGCTCTCACCGACGATCTCGAGCAGCATCTGAACGGCGAGCTCGATTTCAAGGAGGAGGCGCACAACGCCGAGTTGATCGCTGAAGTGCTCGAGCAGTACCGCGACGACCTGTTTATCCCCGAGGTCATTCACCCGTTCGTGACCGACCGCGTGCTCGTCATGGAGCGAATCAACGGGGTACGGGTCGACGAAGCGAATGAGCTCGAGCCGGAGCGCTCGGCGGAGCTTGCGCGAGCATTTTTCAAGGCGTACATCCGCCAGATCACGGTGAACGGGCTGTACCACGCGGACCCGCATCTCGGGAACGTGCTGCTGACGCCGGACGGCCGGCTCGCGCTGCTCGACTTCGGCTTGATCGGTCGCCTGGACGACGACACGCGCGCGTCGCTGGCGCTCCTCCTGCTTGCGATCGCGCAGAACCGCGCCGACGACGTCGCCGATCTGATTGTTTCGCTCTCGCTCACGACAATGGAGTCGGACGAACCGGGCTTCGTGCACGAGCTCCGCCGTACGTTGCCGCGGTACCAGTGGCGGCCGCTCTCGGGGATCAAGACGGGTGAAGGTCTCGCCGACTTGCAGCGACTTTCGCTTCAGCACGGGATCGCGCTGCCGACCTCCTTCGCGCTGGTCGGCAAGACGCTCTCCCAGGCGGAGAGCATCGCGCGCACGCTCGATCCGACGCTCGACCCGGTGGAGATGATCCGCGGCGAGGGCTGGAGCGTGATGGCGCAGGAGGCCGAGCGCCGACTCGAGCCGAATCAGCTGCTCGCGTTCGGGTTCACGCAGCTGCAGCCTCTGCTCCGGCTGCCGCGCCGGATCGCGCAGCTGGCGCAGAAGATGGAGGCGGGGACGCTCAAGGTCGGGATCGCGCCCGTGCAGCTCGAGGGCCTGGAGCGCGTGCTTCGCTCGACCGCGAACCGGGTCGGCGCGGCGGTGATCATCGCGGCTCTCTTGATCTCCTCGGCGCTGATGGCGCGCGTCGATCACACACTGTCGGTGATCGGGTTCCTCGGGGCGGCCGCCCTCGGGCTCTACATGCTGTGGCGCATCCTGCGCACGCCCGGCGGGTTGTAGTCGAGGCCTAGCCGACGCCTTCGGCCGAGCCGACGCGCTCGATCACGACCTGCGGGATCCGCGCGCGCGGCGAAAGCCGTAGGCACATCCGCACGACCTCGGCGCAGTCCTCCGGCTGAATCATCTCGTCGCCCGGCAGCCCTGCCCACTGCGCCATCGGCGTGTCGACGAACCCGGGGCAGATGGCGATCGCGCGTACGCCGTCGCCGTCGAGCTCGGCGTTCAGCGAGCGCGTCAACGCGATCACGGCGGCTTTCGTCGCGCCGTAGACGGTCAGCCCGGGGGTCGGCGCCGTGCCGGCGATCGAGGCAAGGTTGACGACCCAGCCCTTCGTCTCCTTGAGCAACGGGATCGCCTCGCGCGTGACGATCAAGAGTCCGCGCACGTTGATCCCGAGTTGCAGATCGATGTGCTTCACCTGGAGCGACTCGACCGTGCCGGCTATGCCGATCCCGGCCGAGTTGACGAGCAAGTCCATCCCGCCGAAGCGCTCTTTGTGCTCGGCCACGACGCGGATGCAGTCCTTTTCCTGCCCGACGTCGGCGGCGACCGCATGCGCGCCGATCTCCGCGGCCGCGGCCTCGATCTTCTCCTTGGTGCGGGAGGCAAGCGTCAGTTCGAAGCCTTCCTCGCGGAGCATGCGGGCGATCGCAAGGCCGATCCCCGAAGAGCCGCCGGTGATGAGTGCGCTGCGCATCAGCTGACCCTAAAGGAGTTGAGGGCGACGGCGCGAATCCCGGCGGCGTACGACGTTCCTCTCCCCTGCGAAGGCCGCCTCCCCTGGCGGCCTTCGCGCATTACGGTGGAGGAATGAAGCTCACGGATCTGGCGACGGCGGGCGGTTGTGCGGCCAAATACTCGGCCTCGCGCCTCGAGGAGTTGTTGCGCGGCTTCGTGCCCGCCGAGGCGGAGAACCTTCTGGTCGGTCTCGACCCGGCAGACGATGCCGCGGTCTACAAGCTCGATGACGAACGAGCACTTGTGTTCACGATCGATTTCTTCCCGCCGATCGTCGACGACCCCGACGACTTCGGGACGATCGCCGCGACCAACGCGCTCAACGACGTCTTCGCGATGGGCGGCGTGCCATTGCTCGCACTCTCGGTTGCCTGCATGCCCGAAGAGCTGCCGACGGAGCTCGTGCGCGCGATCTTTGACGGCGCAGACCGGCAGGTGCGCGCGGCGGGCGCGATCCTCGCGGGTGGCCACACGATTCGCGACGCGGAGCCGAAGTACGGGCTGGCCGTCGTCGGCACCGTCTCACTCGGTGGGATCTGGCCGAAGGCCGGGGCGAAGCCGGGTGACACGCTGTACCTCACGAAGCCGCTTGGCACGGCGCTCGTGCTCGGCGGCGCGAAGCGCGGCCTCGTCGATCAAGCGGACGCCGTGCGCTGGATGCGCACGCTCAACCGCGACGCCGCAGACGTGCTGCGGAAGTTCTCGCCGAACGCGGTCACCGACGTGACGGGCTTTGGCCTGCTCGGCCATGCACACGAGATGTCGACCCGCAGCGGCGTGCGCCTGCGGATCGAGGCGGCACGGCTCCCGGCGCTCGACGGTGCGCTCGAGTCCGCGCGCGCCGGGGTGTCGACGGCGGGCACCCGAAACAACCGGGACTACGCGGCGGTCGACGTCGGTGACGTGGCACCCGAGCTCGAGGAGCTCGCCTACGACCCGCAGACCGCCGGCGGCCTGCTCGTCTCGCTGCCCCGCGATCAGGGGATAGCGCTGGAGGCGGAGTTCGCCGCGGCGGGGCTCTTCTTGGCGCGGATCGGCAGCGTCGCCGAAGGCGCTGGCTGCGCGCTGACCGGGGCTTGACGTGGAATGGCGTGCTTGCGGGGATGGCTCAGACCAAGCAGGTCGCACGGGTCGGGCGCAGGACATAGCGGTGCCTACGTTCAAGCCCGAACCGGGCGAGATGCGCCGCGTCTGAGCCACCAGCCGCGAGTGCGCTAATTCCACGTCAAGTCCCGAGGGCTAGAGTGCGTCCGATGGACGCCAGCGCGCAGCCGCTCGCCCGTCTGCGCGGGGTCGCGTTCTCCTCGCAGGCGCTTCGCAGGCTGACGTTGCTGAATGCCGTGATGCTCGTCCTGATCGTCGCGACCGGCGCGACGGTCCGTTTGACCGGCTCCGGTCTCGGCTGCGAGCACTGGCCCGGCTGCGCGCCGCATCACTTCGAGCCGAAGAGCTTCCACTCGTACATCGAGTTCTCGAACCGCGTGTTCGCGTTCTTCACGATCCTCGTGACGCTCGCGACCTGGGTGCTCGCTCGCGGTTACCGTCGGCTTGCCTTCCTGATTTTCTTCGGCACCCTGCTGCAGGCGCCACTCGGCGCGCTGACCGTGCATTACGGGCTCAACCCGTGGCTCGTGCTCTCGCACTTCTTGCTTTCGGTGGTCGTGCTGACGCTCGGTGTGATGCTTGCGCTGGAGGTGCGTGGCCGCGAGCGCACGCAGCTGCCCATGTGGGTGCCGCGCCTCGGAGTTCTCGTCGGCGTGGCGGGCGCGGTCCTGCTCGTCAGCGGGACGTTCGCCACGGCCGCAGGCCCGCACCCTGGCAGTGTCGTCGTGCGGCGGTTGTGGTCGTTTCAGCCCGCGGTCTACTGGCACGTGCGGGCGACCGCGGTTTTCGGGATCGCGTTCGCGATTCTCGTCGTCTGGTTAGTCCGTAACCGGGCGCCGCAGGTGCGCGGTGCGCTCGTGCTGCTCGGTCTGCTGCTCGTCCAGATGGTGATCGGCGAGACGCAGTACCGCACGCATCTGCCGTGGTGGCTCGTGCTCGTGCACGTGACGATGGCCGTCACCGTCTGGGCGGTGCTCACTGCCTTCGTCTTCAGCCTGTGGCGGCCGCGTAGGATGGCTTGATGGCGGACGAGCTCCGTATCGACTCGCATCCAAAGCTCGACCGGCCCGTGTTGATCGCGGCGTTCCGCGGCTGGAACGACGGCGGGCAGGGCGCGTCCCTGGCCGGCGCATACCTGGCGCGCGCGTGGGATGCGATCGAGTTCGCGTCGATCGACCCTGAGAACTTCTACGACTTCCAGGCGACGCGCCCAACGGTCGCGCTGATCGACGGGAACCAGCGCCAGATCGAGTGGCCCGAGAACACGTTCCTGTACGCACCGATGCCCGGTACCGACCGCGACGTGATCATCCTGCTCGGCGTCGAACCGAACTTGCGCTGGCGCACCTTCAGCGAGCACGTCACGCGCGTCGCGCGCGAGTTCGGCGTCGAGCTCGTGATCACACTCGGCTCGCTGCTCGCGGATGTGCCGCACACGCGGCCTGCGCCGGTGACCGGGAGCGCGACGGATCCGGAACTGATCGACCAGCTCGGCCTACAGGCTTCTCGCTATGAGGGGCCGACCGGCGTCGTCGGCGTGCTGCACGACGCGTGCACGCAGGCGGGGATCTCGTCGGCGAGCTTGTGGGCCGCCGTTCCGCACTACGTGTCGCTGACGCCCTCGCCGCGCGCCGCGAAGGCGCTTGTCGACCGGCTGGCCGACCTACTGGACGCGGACCTCGACACGGTGGAGCTCGACGAAGCCGCCGAGGCGTACGCGCAGCAGGTGAGCGACGCCGTCGCCTCCGACGAAGAGACGTCGGCCTACGTCCAGGATCTTGAGCGCCGCGTCGACGAGCTTGCCGAGGAGGCGGACATTCCCTCGGGTGACGCGATCGCTGCCGAGCTCACGCGATACCTCCGCGAGCGCGACAACGATCAGGGCGGCGACGACGTCGCCCGCGAGCGGTAGGCAAACAACCTTCCCGGAACGAGAAAGCGCCCCGGCGACGGCCGGGGCGCTTCTCTGTCAAGCCCGCTGGAAGAGTGCGGGGGAGTGCTTACGGGCCGGTGGTGGCGGCGAGTGTGACGGTGGAGGTGTAGGTGCCGGCGTAGGCGTTGCCGGGGATCGCGACGTTGATTGTCGGGGTGACGTCGATTTTGCCGAGGCCGGTGTTGAGGGCGGCGTTGAAGACC
>JANMWB010000106.1:0-5022 GCA_031393705.1 Thermoleophilia bacterium
CGGAGGCCGGCGAGTGGCGTCCAGTCGTAGAGCCGGCGGCGCGTCTCGTAGCCGAGTCTCGTGAAGCTGCCGACGACGCTCGCTTCGAGCAGTGCGTCGACGAGGGCGCGGGGCCTCACCGGTTGAGCGCGGCGCGCATGCCGGCGGCGGCCTTCGCACCGGTGCGATTGAAGACGAGCTGCATCAGCGGGTCGAGAATGCGTCCGGCGCCCTTGAACTCGAGCCTCGCGTCGTAATGCACCGTCGAGCCTGCGGGTGCCGAGGCGACGGTGATCGTGTCGCGCGAAGTGAACGAGGGCTTGCGCGCCTCGAGGACGATCGACCGTGGCGGGTCCGAGGACACGACCTCGTAGCGCAACGGCACGCCGCGCCCGCCGAACTTCGCGACGAGATCGAACGCGCCGTCACTCGAACGCGTGGCCTCGGTCACGCTCGGGTCCCACTCGAGCGCATTCGAGAAGTCAGCCATGTAGGCGTACGCCTCTTCCGCGGAAAGCGTCGAGTCGATCGTCGTGATGTAGCGCGCCATCGTCAGGCGCCCTTGGAGGCCTTCTTGTAGGCCCGCTTCCACTCCTGGTAGCGGTCGAGCTCCTCGGGCGACGTGACGTCGCCGAGTGTCGGGTGCGCAGGCGCGAACTCCTCAGCTGCCTTGACGCCGAACTGCTTCGCGAGGACCGCGCCGAGTGACTTGATCTTCATCTCGCCGAAGCCGGGAAGTGACCCGATCCGTTTCTTGAGCTCGGGGCCGTCCTTCGCCTCCGACCAGATGCGCGAGGCATCTCCGCCGTAGTCCTCGGTGACGACCGCCGCCAGTTCGCGTACGCGCTCGGCCATCGCTCCGGGGAAGCGGTGAATCGCAGGTTTCTCTGCGAAGGCGGGCGCGAGATCCATCGCGGCAAGCCGCTTCGGGTCGAGTGTGCCGACCCGTTCCTTCAGCACTTGCGGCCCGGCGAACGCCTTCTGCACGGTGACCTGCTGGTCGATCGCGAACCCGACCAGGAGCGCGAACGGATCCTGCGCGAGTAGCTTGCAGGCGTCAGGGTCTCCGGTGAAGTACAGCGCGGCAGGCATCCCGCTTACTTTACTTGTTGACCCCCGCCGTCGGCGTAGATCGAGTCCGGCGCGTTCGTCGTCGACGGGTTGCCGCGCGATGCGTAATGCCCTGCGCTCGACCCGTGCGACCTGCTTGGTCTGAGTCATCCCTAGACCCACGCAATTTCAGATCAAGCCTCTGAGCCGCGGGTACCCTGAACCCATGGATCCGCTCGCTGTCTTCTCTCCTGCGACGCGAGCCTGGTTCGAACGCACCTTCGACAGCCCGACCCCGCCGCAGACGCACGGCTGGCCGGCGATCGCGTCGGGCGCGCACGTCCTGATCCAGGCCCCCACCGGTTCGGGTAAGACGCTGACCGCGTTCCTCTATGCAATCGATCGCTTGACCGCGAACCCGGGGGAGGGGTTGCGCGTCCTGTACGTGTCGCCGCTGAAGGCGCTGAACTACGACATCGAGCGCAACCTGCGCGGCCCGCTCGCAGGGCTCGAGTCGAAGTTGAGGGTTGCGGTGCGAACGGGCGACACGCCGCAGAAGGAGCGTCGCGAGATTCTCAAGGAGCCGCCCGACATCCTGATCACGACGCCGGAGTCGCTCTACCTGATGCTGACGTCGCAGGCGCGCGAGATGCTGCGCTCCGTCGAGACGCTGATCCTCGACGAGGTGCACGCCGTCGCGGGTATGAAGCGCGGCGCGCATTTAGCGATCTCGGTCGAGCGCCTGCAAGCCCTCGTCGACCAGCCGATGCAGCGCATCGGGCTCTCGGCGACGCAGCGGCCGATCGAGGAGATCGGCCAGTTCGTGAGCGGAGGCCGCGAGATCACGATCGTCGACGCAGGCACGCGCAAAGCGCTCGATCTCGAGGTCGTCGTTCCGGTCGAGGACATGCGCGAGCTCGGCACCGCGGCCTCGTACGAGAACCCGCCGGAGGCTGACGGCAGCGCGCTCCTCACCTCGACCGAAGGCGGCAGGAACTCGATCTGGCCGTCGATCTACCCGGAGATCCTGCGACTCGTCAAAGAGCACCGCTCGACGATCGTCTTCGTCAACAACCGACGGCTCGCCGAGCGGCTTGCGCTGCGCCTCAACGAGCTTGCCGAAGAAGACATTGCGCGTGCGCACCATGGCTCCCTTGCGCGTGAGCAGCGTGTGCTCGTCGAGGAGGACTTGAAGGCCGGGCGCATCCCGTGCCTCGTCGCGACGTCGAGCCTCGAGCTCGGCATCGACATGGGCGCGGTCGACCTCGTGATTCAGGTCGAGTCGCCGAAGTCGGTCGCGCGCGGCCTGCAGCGCATCGGACGCGCGGGCCATGAAATGGGTGCGACGTCGAAGGGCCGCATCTTCCCGAAGTTCCGCGCCGACCTGCTCGAGAGCGCGGTCGTCGCGCGCGCGATGCGCAACGGGGAGATCGAGGAGACGAAGATCCCCAAGAATCCGTTGGACGTTTTGGCACAGCAGATCGTGGCGATTTCGGCTGACACCGACATTGCCGTTGACGATCTTCACGCGCTCGTGATGCGTGCCTATCCCTTCAAGGATCTGTCGCGCGCACAGCTCGAGAACGTGCTCGACATGCTCGCCGGCCGCTACCCGTCCGACGAGTTCGCTGAGCTGCGGCCGCGCATCGTCTGGGACCGCACAGCGGGCGTGATCCGCGCCCGAGACGGCGCGCGCCGTCTCGCGGTGACGAACGCGGGCACGATCCCCGACCGCGGTCTCTTCGGCGTCTTCCTCGTCGGTGGCGGCGGCCGCGTCGGTGAGCTCGACGAGGAGATGGTCTACGAAGCGCGCGCGGGTCAGACGTTCCTGCTCGGCGCCTCGACGTGGCGCATCGAGGAGATCACGCGTGACCAGGTACTCGTTTCGCCGGCGCCCGGCGTTCCCGGTGCCGTGCCTTTCTGGAAGGGCGAAGGGATGGGCCGCCCGTACGAGCTCGGCCAGAAGATCGGCGCCGCCTCCCGCGAGTTGTCTGCGATGAGCGACGCGAAGGCGACCGCGCTGCTGCAGGACGACTACCACCTCGACCCGCGCGCGGCGCGCAACCTGCTCACGTTCCTGCGCGACCAGCACGATGCGACCGGCGCCGTTCCGACAGATCGCACGATCGTCGTCGAGCGGTTCCGCGACGAGATCGGGGACTGGCGGGTCTGCATCCTGTCGCCGTTCGGCGGCCGCGTGCATGCGCCGTGGGCAATGGCGATCGCCGCGCGCCTGCGCGAGTCGCTCGGCATCGACGCGCAGTCGATCTGGTCCGACGACGGTATCGCGCTTCACTTCCCCGAGTCGGACACGCCGCCGCCGCTCGAGGAGCTGATGATCGACCCGGGCGAAGTGGAAGACCTCGTCGTCGCCGAGCTCGGCGAGACTGCGCTCTTCGGCGCGCGTTTCCGCGAGAACGCAGGCCGCTCGTTGCTGATCCCGCGGCGCCGCCCCGGCGAGCGCACGCCGCTCTGGCAGCAGCGGCTGAAAGCGCAGTCATTGCTGCAGGTGGCTCGGAAGTACGGCTCGTTTCCGGTGATCCTCGAGACCTACCGCGAGTGTTTGCAGGACGTCTTCGACCTTCCGGCGCTGCGTTCGCTGCTGCAAGGACTGAAGACGCGCGAGCTCGACCTCGTGGAGGTCGAGACGCAGAGCGCGTCGCCGTACAGCACCTCGCTGCTGTTCGACTACATCGCGACCTACATGTACGAGGACGACACGCCGCCGGCCGAGCGCCGCGCGCAGGCGCTGTCGCTCGACCGCGATCTTCTGCGCGAGTTGCTCGGCCAGGAAGAGCTGCGCGACCTGCTCGACGGCGACGCGGTCGAAGAGGTCGAGCGCCAACTGCAAGGCGACCCAAAGACGCCAGACCAACTGCACGACAAGCTTCGGCTGCGAGGCGACTTGCGTGCCGGCGAGTACGACCCGTCGCTGGCCGAGCCGCTACTCGCCGAACGGCGTGCGCTCCGCGTCAAGATCGCGGGTGAGGAACGGCTGATCGCCGTCGAAGACGCCGGTCGCTATCGCGATGCACTGGGTGTGATGACGCCGTCAGGACTTCCTGACGCGTATCTCGAGGGCGGCCCCGAGTCGCTGCGCCAACTCGTGCTCCGCTACGCGAAAGGACGCGGGCCGTTCACGACCGCGCAGGCGAACGAGCGCTTCGGTCGCGACGTGTCCGCGATCCTCGTCGACCTCGAGCGCGACGAGCAGCTTGTGCGTGGCGAGTTGCGGCCGGGCGGTACCGAGCGCGAGTGGTGCGACCCCGACGTACTGCGACGCCTGCGGCGCGCATCACTCGCGGCGTTGCGTAAGGAAGTCGAGCCCGTCGAGCAGCAGGCGCTCGCACGTTTCCTGCCAGGCTGGCACGGCGTCGATCGTCGCGCGACGCTGCGCGAGGCGCTTGTCCCGCTGCAAGCACTCAGCCTGCCGGTTGCGCTGTGGGAGTCGGAGGTATTGCCGCGGCGCGTCCCCGGCTACCGCCCCGAGCACCTCGATGCGCTGACGGCGAGCGGAGAGGTCGTGTGGGTCGGCGCGGGGCCCGACCGCGTGGCGTTGTACTTCCGCGAGGACGCTTCCGTGCTCGGCCAGGTGCCGGCAGCGCCGCCGCCGGAGGGTGGGGACCACGACAAGATTCGCGCAGCGCTCGCGGGAGCGCTCTTCTTCGACGAGTTGCTGGCCGAGACGGGACTCGAGGAAGCAGTCGCTCTGCCGACGCTCTGGGATCTCGTCTGGTCCGGCGAGGTAACGAACGACGCGTGGACACCGCTGCGCGCGTCGCGCCGCTTCGGGCAGGCGAAGCAGGAGCGCAGGCCGCGCCGCTTTTCTCGTCGGCGCGCGCTCGGTGCGACCGCGACGGCGGGACGGTGGTCGCGCACCGAGCGGCTGTTCTCCGGCGGGACGGATCGCCGCGCGCTCGCCGAGCTCCTGCTCGAGCGTCAGGGCATCGTCACGCGCGACGGCGTGCGCGGGGAAGGGATACCCGGCGGCTA
>JANMWB010000158.1:0-2162 GCA_031393705.1 Thermoleophilia bacterium
TGTTCGACGCCTCGAGCGGGGCGATCGGGGTCCGGCAGCTCGATCCGCGCATCTCGCCCGAGATCGGCGTGCGCGTACGCGCCGCCGCGCAGCAACTCTCGAGCGGACTCCGGCCCTCGGGTTGACGAGATGGTTGATGCCACGCTTACGCCCGCCTGGGAACGGCCCAGACGCGGCGCATGACGCCCGCCTCGCCCTTGAAAAGGCATCCTGCCTTTCCTGCGGGCGAGTCGAACGTCCTGCTTGGTCTGGATCCGCCCCCCAGACCCACGCCTCGTGACATCAACCATCTAGGATCGCCCGAGCAATGGCCGAGGCGCCTCTCCTCGAGCTCCGCGGGATCACGAAGCGGTTCCCGGGGGTGCTCGCCAACGACAACGTGAACTTCGATCTGCGCAGCGGCGAGGTACACGCACTCCTGGGAGAAAACGGCGCCGGCAAGTCGACGCTGATGAACATCCTCTACGGCCTCTACACGCCGGACGAGGGCGAGATCCTGCTCCACGGCAAACCGATCGAGCTTGGTTCGACGAGAGCCGCGATCGAGCACGGCATCGGGATGGTGCACCAGCACTTCATGCTGATCCCGGTCATGACCGTCGCCGAGAACATCGTCCTCGCGACGGAACCGCGGCGCGCCGGTGTACTGCTCGACTACGACGCGGCGCGTAAGCGCGTGCGAGAGCTGTCGGAGCGCTATGGCCTGCTCGTCGACCCCGATGCGCGCGTCGACCGGATCAGCGTCGGCCAGCAGCAGCGCGTCGAGATCCTGAAGGCGCTCTACCGCGGTGCGGAGATCCTGATCCTCGACGAGCCGACCGCCGTGCTCACGCCGCAGGAGGCGAAGGAGCTGTTCGAGATCCTCAGCTCGCTCAAGTCGCAAGGGAAGTCGATCATCTTCATCTCGCACAAGCTGAACGAGGTGCTCGAGGTCGCGGACCGCATCACGACACTGCGGCGCGGCGCGGTCGTCGACACGATCCCTGCTGCCGGAGCGACCGAAGAGAGTCTGGCGCGGATGATGGTCGGGCGCGAGGTGCTGCTGCGCGTCGAGAAGAAGCCGGGGCATCCCGGGGAGCCCTTGCTCCAGGTCGAGGACCTGACGGTGATCGACGATCGTGGCCTCGAGACGGTGCGAGGCGTGAGCTTCGAGGTGCGCGGCGGCGAGATCCTCGGGCTCGCGGGTGTCGACGCGAACGGTCAGAGCGAGTTGATCGATGCGATCGCAGGCCTCCGTGCGGTGAAGTCGGGCCGGATCATGGTCGACGGCCACGACCTCACACATGCGAAAGCGAAGGAGGCACTCGACGCAGGCATCGGTCACATCCCGGAGGACCGCCATCGTCGTGGCCTCGTGCTGCCGTTCACGCTGACGGAGAACCTCGCACTGCACGCGTACAGGAAGTCACCGAACTCCAAGCGCGGGTTCCTGAACCTGGGCGCGATGACCGCGCGGGCTCGCAGGCTGCTGAAGGAGTTCGACGTGCGCGGCGGCACGCCGACAACGCCCGCAGCCGCGCTCTCCGGCGGTAACCAGCAGAAGGTCGTGCTCGCGCGTGAGATCGACGGCGACCCGAAGGTGCTGATCGCGGCGCAGCCGACGCGCGGGCTCGACGTCGGCGCGATCGAGTTCGTGCACGGCCGCCTTCTCGAACAACGGGCCGCCGGCCGCGCAATCTTCCTGGTCTCCCTCGAACTGGAGGAGATCCTCTCGCTCTCCGACCGCATTCTCGTCATCTACGAGGGACAGATCGCGGGCGAGTTCCCGCCGACCGCGACCGAGGAAGAGATCGGCTTCGCGATGACCGGCGGCGGCCGGGCGGAGGAGGTGGCATGAGCGAGGACGAGACGCGGGACGATACCGCGCCGGCACCGCTCGAGCCGGGCGCGGTCCCGCCGCCGTCGACGCACTTTGCGTCGCACTTCGACGGCCTCTCCGGGATCGTCGCGCCGCTGCTCACAACGCTGATCGCGTTCCTGATGGGCGGTCTCGTGGTCGGCCTCACCGGCAAGAACCCGATCAAGGTCTACCACGCGATCTGGAACGGAACCGGCCTCAACTGGTTCTTTCACGTCGGCAATCACTCGGCGCGCATCCCGTTCTCGACCGCGCACATGTGGTTCCCGTGGGACACCGCGTCGATCGCAGCGCAGAACCTGCA
>JANMWB010000192.1:0-19104 GCA_031393705.1 Thermoleophilia bacterium
TTGGAGGCCTCGAGGAAGGTGGCGATCTGCTTCAGGCGGGCGTCGCCCAGCCCCGCGAACGACGGCATCGGCGAGCCGGCATTCACGCAGGCCGGGCACTTGAGATGCGCGATCTGGAAAGCAATGCCCTTGTTCTTCGCACCCTCGGCCGTCAGGTTCGGCGCTCCGAGGTTGACGCCGCCGTCACCGTTGTAGACGTGGCAGTTCAGGCAGCCGGCGACCGCGAAGAGCTTCGCGCCCGCGATCGCCTGCTGGTTACCGGTGAACCCCTCCTTCGCCGCCCACGTCGGCACATGGCCGACGATCTCCGAACCGAGTGCCTCCTTCGCGGTCGCGCCCTTGTACGTCAAAACGCCCATCGAGAGCACGACGAGGATCGAGGCGACGATCACAACGGGCCGGCGCGAGAGGCGACGCTCGGCGCGAATGTCGATGAACGGGACCGCGATCAGGATGATCAAGAGCACGGTCGGCAGCCCGACAGTCCCGATCACCACCGTCTCCGGCCACTTGAAGATCCGGAGCAGATAGAAGAGGAAGTAGAAGTACCAATCGGGACGCGGAACGAAGTTGATCGTTCCCGGATCGGCGGGCGCGTCGTAGAGGCGGCCGAGCCAGCCTGGCTCGATCGTGTGATGGTTGCCCGGCGTCGTGTACTTCCAGACGATCGCGAGCCCCACGATCACGCACACGACGACGAGCGACATGATCGTGTCGTGGAGCATGGCGTACGGGTAGAACGGCTTCCCGCGCTCCTTGACGTCAGCCTTGTACTGCTGGAAGACGCGACGCCGCTCGACGATCCGCTCGTTCGCCATGACTACGGCTTCCTCCGCGGGCCCTGGCGCGTCAGGCCGCGCCGGCCGGTGCGCTCACGCTTGACGATCGAGCCCGTTCCTGCGGCCTCCTTCGACCACGGCGGCGACGTCACGCCGAGGCGGATCACGAGGTACAGGTGAAGGCTGATCAGCGCGATGATCGCGCCGGGGATCATCAGCATGTGGATCGCGTAAAAGCGCGCAATCGTCCCGTCGTCGATGTACGTGCCGCCTTGCAGGAACTGCGAGATGAACGGCCCGAGAAACGGTGCGGTCCCGTTCAGGTTGATCCCGACAACGGTCGCCCAGTACGCAGTCTGGTCCCACGGCAGCAGGTAACCGGTGAAGCCTTCGGCGAGGCCCATCGCGAGCAGGAGCACACCGATGATCCAGTTCAGTTCGCGCGGGTACTTGTACGCGCCGAACAGGAACACGCGGCCCATGTGCATGAACATGAGGATGATGAAGACCGACGCGCCCCAGCGGTGCATGCCGCGCACGAGCCAGCCCGCGAAGACGTCATTCGTGATGTGCTGGATCGAGGTGTACGCGTTCTGCGGATCCGGCTTGTAGTACATCGCGAGGATCACGCCGGTGAGCGCCTGGACGGCGAACGCGGTGAGCGTCGCCGAGCCGAGCGTCTGGAACCAGTTGATGTCGCCCGGCACCTTCCGGAACAGGAAGTACTTGATGCCGCCCACGAGGCCGGAGCGCTCCTCGATCCAGTCGATCGGATAGAGGATCACCTCCTGCAGTTGCTCCTTCTGTGTGCGCTTGTGAGTTGCCATGGTGTCCCTGAAACTCAGTGGGGCGGCTGGATCGGATAGAGCCAGGACTCGAGGCCGCTGACGGGCTCACCCGGGAACGCCTGCGTCCACTTGTGGATCTTGGCGGTCGAGCCCACGCCGTCGACATGCGAGACCGAGAACGCGTGGCCGACGAAGAGGTGGCCGTTGCGAATCGAGAACCCGTAGCGGTCGAGCGCACGCACCGGCGGACCCGACGTGCGGTTGCCCTCGGTGTCGTACTGCCCGCCGTGGCACGGGCAGCCGAAGCCGGCGATCGAGATCGTCGGGATCAGGGTGACGTCGCCGTTCTGCTTCTTCTGCGAATCCTGGAGCGGCCCGTTGGGCTGCACCGGGCACCCGAGGTGCGCGCAGTGGTTCGAGATGATCGTGAAGCTCGGCTGGCCTTTCAGCTGGCCGTTGTAGCGGACGAACGCCGTGCGCCTCGAGACCTCGCCCTGCTTCGGGTCGGCCATGTAGGTCGCGACGACGTACTTGCCCTCCGGGTAGTCCGTGATCGGCCCGAGGTCGTGATCCTTCGTCCCCTGCTTGAGGAACGACGGCGCGATCATGAAGCCGAGGGCGGGCGCGGTGACGATGCCGCCGATCACGCCGCCGAGACCGAGCGTCGAGAGCTCGATGAACTTCGACCGCGGGTAGCGCTCCTCGGTGAGCGACTCCGGCATGGCGGCTGAGCCCTCGCTCACGGGGAGGTCGGCGCCCGTCGCGCGCTCCGGAGGAACCTCCGGCGCGTGCGCAAGCGCAGTGCCGGCCGTCAGGTCGCGCACCCAGAGAAACGCGAAGACGAGCGCAACGATTGCGCCCAGGCCCGCGATCCACCAGGAGACGATCAGCCCGACCATGAAGACGACGACGCCCACGGCGAAGCCGGCCGGCCAGAGGCTGGGGCCTGGGACGTGCGGGTGATCTTCAGGCGGGTGCAAAGGGTTAAGCGGGATTCAAGCGGTCGGGAGAGCGGCAGGTCAACGTCGTAACAGGCGACGCGAACTCTGACTGATTCGGCCGTCCCCCGCCACGGGAACCGTTAGGGACGACCATCGAGCCCATACTCGGCCCAACGGCGGTCGACGAGATCGCTCACCTCGGCGCTCATCTCGATCTCCGGCGGCCACTCGCGGGTGCCCTCCAGCGGGCCCTTGGCGGTCGCGTCGATCCCGATCTTTCCGCCGATGAACTGCAGCGTGGGCGCGTGATCGAGGTGGTCGAGCGGCCCTTCAGTGATCACGACGTCCCGCTTCGGGTCGACGTTGGCGCCGACGTAGAACATCACCTGGGCGTAGTCGTGGACGTCGACGTGCGCGTCGACGACGACGATCCCTTTCGTGAGGCTGAGCATCCCGAGGCCCCAGATCGCATGCATGACCTTCTTCGCGTGGCCGGGGAAGGCCTTCTTGATCGAGACGATGCAGAGGTTGTGGAACGCGCCTGCGACGGGGAGGTCGTAGTCGACGATCTCCGGGACGGTCATCTTCACGGCGGGCAGGAAGATGCGCTCGGTCGCCTTGGCGAGCCACGCATCTTCCTGGGGCGGCTTGCCGACGACGATCGACGGATAGATGGCGTCCTTGCGCATCGTGATCGCGGTCACGTTGAAGACCGGGAACTGCTCGGCGGGCGTGTAGAAGCCGGTGTGGTCTCCGAACGGCCCTTCTTCCGCCAGTTCGTCCTTGTCGATGTAACCCTCGAGGACGATCTCCGCGTCGGCGGGGACCTCGAGGTCGACGGTGACGCCCTTCACGAGCTCGACCGGCTCACCGCGCAGGAAGCCGGCCAGCATGAACTCGTCGATGTGCTTCGGGAGAGGCGCGCTCGCCGAGTAGGCGCTGATCGGGTCGAGCCCGAGCGCAACGGCGACCTCCATACGACCCTCGCTGAAGAGGTAGTCGGCGCGCCCGTCCTTGTGGATCTGCCAGTGCATTGCCGTCGAGCGCGGGCCGAGCACCTGCATGCGGTACATGCCGACGTTGCGCTGCCCGGTTCGCGGGTCGCGGGTGATCACGGCCGGTAGCGTGATGAACGGACCGCCGTCGCCGGGCCAGCAGGTCTGCACCGGCAGGCGCCCCAGGTCGACGTCGTCTCCGCGCAGCACCACCTCCTGTGATGCGCCGCGCTTCACGACCTTCGGGCGCGAATCCGCGATCGACTTCAGCGTCCTCAGGCCGCGCACCTTGGCCGCGAGGCCGTCAGGAGGCTGCATCTCGAGGATGTCGCCGAGCTTTGCCGCGATATCGTCGAGCGACTCCACCCCGAAAGCCATACACATGCGCTTCTCGGTGCCGAATTGGTTGATCAGGAGCGCGTGCTGGGCGCCCTTCGGATTCTCGAAGAGCAGCGCCGGGCCACCAGCGCGCACCGTGCGGTCGACGATCTCGGTCACCTCGAGCGCCGGGTCGACCTCCGCGCTGACGCGAACGAGCTCACCTTCGCGTTCGAGGAGCGCGATCCAGTCGCGCAGGTCGCGGGCTAGGGCCACGCGACGAGTGTAGATACCGCTATCGCCCTGACGCCGCGGTGGTCTTGCCGGTGGCCGGCGCGTAACGCGGGTCGTGGTCTGCCGCGAGCTGGAGCAGGATCTCGTGCAGCTGCGTGCGCTGCTCGTCGTCGAGCGACGCGAGCAGCTCGTTCTCGACGTTCTGGGAGATCGCGCGGAGCTGCGCGAGACGCTTCTTGCCGGCCGGATTGAGGCTGACGAGGTGACGGCGGCGGTCTTCCGGATCGCGCTTGCGCTCGATCAGTCCGGCCTCCTCCAGCTCGTCGAGCAGCCCGACCAGCCAGCTGCGGTCGTAGCCGAGGGCGTCGGCGATCTTCGCGTGCGTGTCGCGCGCGCCTTCCTCGAGGACTGCGAGCGTGGAGTAGTGGTACGGGCTCGCACCGATCGCCTCATAGGCCTCGATCGTGCGCTCCTTCACCAGCAAGCCCACCCGCTTGAGCAAGAACGCCGGGCTGCAGACCAGCTCATAGGGCGCCTTGACACCAGGCTTGAGCACCGGGACGGGGCTGTGGCTGTGAACAGGCGTCGTCATGCGTGAAGCCTCTACGCGCGAGCCCGAAGTGCTGCGGCGTCCGTGACCGTCGTCCGGCCTCGGCCGAGCTCGACCGCCCCGGCCGCCTCTTCCTCGCGCAGCACGCGGTTCACCGTCGCCCGCGACGTGCCCGCCGTCTGCGCAATCTCTTCCTGAGTGAGCGGAATGGTGCCGTCGAATGCCGCACCGAGCTCGAGGAGCCGGCGGCGCACCCGGACGTCGGCGTCGACGTAGTGGGCCTCCATCAGCAGGTCGTTCACGCGCCGCAGCCGCTCGGCCAGGATCACGGCAAGCGACCGGTCGACCTGTGGACGGGCACGGCGCAGAGCCTCGAACGCGTCGCGATGCAGAGCGAGCGTCTCCCCGTCGGAGAACGCCTGCACGGTCGCGCCCCGGCGGCCGTCCGAGACGAGCGCCAGCTCACCGAACGCGTCGCCCGGGCCGATCATGGCCAGCAGCACCGTCTCACCCGTCGGGATCGCGACACGAACGGCGAAGTGCCCACGGACCACGAGGTGCAGCGCGTCAGCCGCGTCGTCGCCCGAGAACACGACCTGTCCGCGACTGAAGGTTCTCCTCTGCGCCACCGCGACCAGCCGGCGGACGTCCTCCGCCGAGACGCCTGCCAGAAGCCGCCACTCCACGCTCCGCAGTGTCGCACGCGCGACAGAGCCGGAAGCGCGCGCCGGCCGCTCTCGTCAGGTGGACATGAACGCTGATTTCCACACGGATCTCAACCCCGCCGCACCGAAGGAGCCCACCATGAAGAACCGCGCCTACGCCGTTGTCCTCGCCGCAGTCGTCGCTTTGCTGGCGGCCTCGGGCGCCTCCGCCAAGGCACCGTCGGCACATGCGAACGTCAAGCAGGCCAAGCACAGCCTGGTCAAGCAGAACCAGAAGGCGTCGCACAGAAGCATCGACCGCCGCTGGGCTCGCGGGCTCTTCTAGATCGCGGGAGTAGCAAGGGACACGGGCGCCGCCTCCGGGCGGCGTTCGTGCGTCTACGAGACGTTGCGCTGGGCGCGTTTGCGCTGGGCGCGGCGGTGGCTGGCGTAGTGCGTGAGCTCACCGAGAGCGATCGTGACGAGGAAGATCAGCCCGACGACGAGCATCCCGAGGATGACGTTCCGACCTTCGCTGGCGGCGTCGAACAGCATCTAGCTCGCGACTCTAGCGGAGTGAAGCTGGAGCGCGCGAGCGACAGCGTCGCCGTCCGGCTCTCCCCCGAGCGCGCGAGCGGCAGCGACCCAGGCGTCGCCGTCACCCGCCGTTCCGTCGGCGCGCAACGCCGCGCAGCGCGAGATCAGGTCGGCGAGCACGCGCACCGCATCGACGCCCCCCGACTCGGCGATCCGCACCAACCCGTGCGCGTAGAGGTAGTCGCCGAGCAACACCGCCTCGTCGGCGTCGGGCGCGTCGAAGAGACGCGGCCGGCCGTAGTGCACGAGGTAGGCCTCGTAGACGGTCTCCAGGCCGAGCGCGAGCGCGTCCGGCGCGAGCGGCGAGAACACCGGCTGCCACTCGGGCGCCTCGCGCAACGCGGCGGCCCACACCTCGCTCTCGGAGCGGGCGCCTGAAGCGATCTCGTCAACGACCGAGAACATCACCAACAGCCTCGATGGTCGCATCGATCTCGTCGTCACCATGCGCGAGGGATGGGAACAGGCACTCGTACTGGCTCGGCGCGACGTAGATGCCGCGCTCCAGCAGCCCGCGGAACAGTTCGCCGTAGCGGTCGGTCGCCAACTCCTCGAATCGCTCGACCGGTTCGTCACGGCCGACGAACAGCGTCAGCATCGCGCCGACGCCCTGCACGCGGCCGAACGGCGCAAGCCCATCCGCGAGGCGCGCCGACCGTCGCTCGAGCTCGTCGTAGACCTCGGGGTCGCGCAGTCGCCGCAGCACCGACAGGCCGGCCGCGGTCGCGAGCGGATTCCCGCTCAGCGTTCCCGCCTGGTAGACGGACCCTGACGGCGCGAGCTCACCCATCACCTCGGCGCGGCCGCCGAACGCGGCGAGCGGCAGGCCGCCGCCGACGATCTTCCCGAGCACGGTCAGGTCGGGCGTGACGCCGAGGCGTTCCTGCGCGCCGCCGCGTGCAACGCGGAACCCGGAGATCACCTCGTCGAAGATCAGCAGCGCACCCGACGCATCGCAGAGCAGCCGCAGCGCCTCGAGAAAGCCCAGCGCCGGCGGGACGCAGCCCATGTTCCCGGCGATCGGCTCGACGATGATCGCTGCCAGCCCCTCGCCGTAGCGCTCGACGGCGGCCGCCGCGCTGTCGACGTCGTTGTACTCGCAGACGATCGTGTCGTTCGTGACGCCGCTCGGCACGCCGGGTGACGCAGGAATCCCAAGCGTCGCGAGACCCGAGCCGGCGCTGACGAGGAAGCCGTCGGCGTGGCCGTGGTAGCAACCTGCGAATTTGATCACGCGGTCGCGGTGCGTGAACCCGCGCGCGAGGCGCACGGCCGACATCGCGGCCTCGGTGCCCGACGAGACGAGCCGCACGAGCTCGACCGACGGCACCGCGTCGACGATCTCCTCCGCGAGCTCGACCTCGCGCTCGGTCGGCGCACCGAAGCTCGTACCGTCGAGTGCCGCCTCGCGCACCGCCTCGACCGTCTCGGGGTCAGCATGGCCGAAGATCAGCGGCCCCCACGACTGCACCCAGTCGAGCAGCGTGCGCCCATCGGCCGTCTCGAGCGTCGCGCCGTCGCCGCGCCTGACGAAGAACGGCTCGTCGAGCCCCACGCCGCGCATCGCGCGCACCGGCGAGTTCACCCCACCGGGAATCACCTTCTGCGCCCGGTGCCAGAGCTCCGTTCTTGTTAGACCCAAGAGGCGAACTCTTTGGCCCAGTACGTGAAGACGATGTCGGCGCCGGCGCGGCGGATCGCCGTCAGGCACTCGATCGCTGCGGCACGCTCGTCGAGATCGCCCGCCGCAGCAGCAGCCTTCACCATCGCGTACTCGCCGCTCACGTTGTAGGCGCCGAGCGGCAAGTCGAACCGCTCGCGCGCGGCTCTGATCACGTCGAGGTACGCCAGCGCCGGCTTGACCATGATCATGTCGGCGCCCTCGCTGACGTCCTGCGCGCATTCACGCAGCGCTTCCCGGACGTTGCCGGGATCCATCTGGTAGCCGCGCCGGTCGCCGAACGCGGGCGCGCTTTCGGCGACGTCGCGAAACGGTCCGTAGAAGGCCGAAGCGTACTTCGCGGAGTAGGCAATGATCGGCGTCTCCGGCAACTGCTCGCGAATCGCGCCGACGCGGCCGTCCATCATGTCGCTCGGACAGACGACCTCGGCGCCCGCCTCCACGTGCGAGACCGCCGTGCGCACGATCAACTCGAGCGAGGCGTCGTTGTCGACCTCACCGCTCGCATGCACGACGCCGCAGTGCCCGTGCGATGTGTACTCGCAGAGACAGACATCGGTCATCAGCAGCAGTTCAGGGAAACGCGCACGCAACGCGCGCAGCGCGCGCTGGACGATGCCGTCGTCGATCCACGCGCCCGATCCCTCGTCGTCTTTGCCCTCCGGTAGCCCGAAGAGGATCACCGACCTCACCCCGAGGCGCACGAGGTCCTCGCACTCCTGCACCACCGAATCGACGGTGTGCCGCGCGAGGCCCGGCAGCCGCTCGTTCGGGAGCGCCGCCGGCGCAACGAAGAGCGGCATCACGAGGTCGTCGACCGAGAGAGAGGTCTCGCGTACGAGATCGCGGAGGGCGCCTGTGCGGCGCAGGCGACGCAGACGGGTGGCCGGGAACACGCTCATTGCTTCTTCAGGGTACGCGGCTCGACCAACTCGACCGGAAGCGGCTCCTGCTCCGACCATGGTTCGAGCGTGACGCGGTCGGCGAAGAACTCCCAGATCGCACGCCCGACGGCGAGCAGCGGCAGCGCGATCAGCGCGCCCGGAAGGCCGTAGAGCTCAAAGCCCGCAGCGAGCCCGAAGATCACGAGCAGCGGGTGCAGGCGCAACGCGTTGCCCATCACGTTCGGGACGACGATGTGGCCCTCGATCTGAAAGATCGCGAGGAAGAGCAACACGACCCAGAGCGCGGAGATCGGATGCACGACGAGCGCGTAGACGACCGCGGGCACGGCACCGAGCCACGGGCCGAGGTACGGGATGACCTCCGTCACGGCGACCCAGGCCCCAAACAGCAGCGCGTACTGCTGTCCGTGCGGTAGCAGGCCGAGCGCCGCGAGCGCCCAGAGCCCGACGCCCGCACTCGTACCGATGATCGCGCTCAGTGCAGCCTGCCCGCGCACGTAGGAGGCGAGTGCCCGCTCGATGCTCGTCAGCAGCGGCTGCTCGCCCGGTCGCGGCGGAAAGCGCCGGTTGACCGTTCGGCCAAACCGGTGCATGTCGAGCAGCATGTAGATGGAGACGACCAACAGGAGCACGACGGAGAACAGCGTCTTCCCGATCGAGATCGCCGCACCCTCGACGAACGTGACGATCTTGTGCGTGTACTTGCCTACGTCGCGCTGCTTGATCTGACGCACGAGCCGGTGGCCGCGCGCCTGCACCTTGAAGGACTTCAGGCGATGCGTGTTGAGCCACTGCTGCAGGCGATCGACGTCGAGATCCGCGGAGGTCTGTCCGGCAGTGCCGCGAGCATTCGTGAAGTACCCGTTGAACCTGTCCGCAGCCGTCTTCGTCTGACCGACGACGGCGGTCGTGACCGCAAGGATGACCAGCCCCAGCGCAGCAGCAAAGCTCAGGTACACGAGCGCGACCGAGAGGCTGCGGGGAAGACGCACCCGCTGGAGCCCGCGGACGAGCGGATCGAGCAGCAGAGCGACCAGGGCGGCCACGACGAACAGGAAAACGACGTGAGCAGCAGCGCTGGCCACGATCCAGGCCAGGACGAGCAGCAGCGGCAGGCCCACCAGCTGCATCCAGCGCGGGACCTGAATCCTCGTGCTCACCGGCGCGATCCTACCCCCACAGCGCGCCTGCTCCGGCCCCCGGATTGGGACTGGACTTTCGGGACCGAAGGCTCTGTTGCGTTGAAACCGGTGGAAGCGTTCGCTACGGTGCCCCGGATGCCGCCTCCGGTGACAAACCGGCGTACCCGCACGGCCCAGCGCCGCCACCTCGAGCGCGAGCGCAGGCTTCGCCGTCTCGCCGTGCTGATCGTGGTCGTCGCGATCGGCCTCGTAACCCTCCTCCTCTCGGCGTTCGGCGGCTCGGGATCGCCCGTCCAGCAGGCGGCGCCGGCCAGCGCGACGAGGCTTCTCCCCGCCGGCCCGCCGCAGCCCGAGATCGTCGCGCGGTTCGGCTCGCTGCACCTGCAGCTCCCGATCAGCCAGTCGCGCGTCACCGCGATCGGGTACCAGGGCGGAAGCGACGGTGCGATCGCGCTGGCGCCGCTCGGCACGCAGGTCAACCAGGGTCTGTTGACGCGCGTCGTCCACAAGGTGTTCGGCGGCTCGACGGGCCGCCCGCACTGGTATCAGCTACCCGGCGGCGAAGGGCCCGGGTCGTCGGCGATCGACGTCGGCGCCGCTTCCGGCACCGACGTGTACGCACCGGTCGACGGGATCATCGTCTCGATCGAGGACGTCGTGCTCAACGGGCAGACCTACGGCTCGCGCATCGACGTCCAACCTTCGGGCGCACCCTCGCTCGTCGTCTCGATCTCACACGTGCGCGTCGACCCGTCACTCGCTGTCGGGTCGCCCGTCACATCGGGAGGCTCGAAGCTCGGCTCGGTCGTCGACTTTGCGCGCGCAGAGCGTCAAGCGCTCTCGCGCTACACGAACGATTCGGGGAACCACGTCGTCGTCGAGGTTCATCCGGCGGCGACCCTCTCCCTGAACTAGAAAGGTTCTCCCTTTGAAGATCCTCTTCGTCGCCGACGTATTCGGCGCGCCCGGGCGCCGGGCGGTCGAGACACGACTGCCATCGCTGCGTGACGAGCTCGGCGCTGACTTCTGCATCGTGAACGGGGAGAACGCCGCCGCGGGACGCGGGATCACTGCCAAGCTCGCGGACAAGATCCTGGCGAGCGGCGCCGACGTGATCACACTCGGCAACTGGACGTGGGGCCAGTCGGAGTTCGCGCCGTACCTCTCCGGCACCGACCGCGTGTTGCGCCCCGCGAACCTGTCGCCACGAACACCGGGCGTCGGGCTCGCCGTGCACGACGGTGTCGCCGTGATCAACCTGCTCGGCGTCTTCTCACTCGACCCGTTCGAGAGCCCGTTCGTCACGATCGACCGCCTCGTCGACGAGGCGACCGCGCAGACGCCGGTGATCGTCCTCGACTTCCATGCGGAGGCGACGAGCGAGAAAGTCGCGATGGCGCGCTATCTCGACGGCCGCGTGACAGCCGTGCTCGGCACACATACGCACGTGCAGACGAGTGACGCCCGCGTGCTCAAGGGCGGCACGGCTGCGATCACCGACGCGGGCATGACCGGCCCGCACGACTCGGTGATCGGAAGCGACGAGCACAACGCCCTCAAGCGCTTCCTGACCGGCATGCCGACGAGGCTCGAGCCGGCGTCCGGCGAGGTGCGGATCGAAGGCGCGCTCGTCGAATGCACCGCGGACGGCCGCGCAACGAGCTGCACGGCCGTCCGCGTCGACGTCGACTAGCCTCTACGGCTTCAGGATCTCGCTCGCAGCGCGCTCGCCCGTCTGGACCGCGCCCTGCAGATAGCCCTGGAAATCCTGCGAGGTGTGCTCGCCGGCGAAGTGGACGTTCCCGCTCTGCTCGTACTCGGCGCCGGAGAACCGGGTGTACTGCCCGGCCTTCCAGTACGAGTACGAGCCCTTCGTCCACGCGTAGCCCGTCCAGTAGTCGCGGACGACCTTGCCGTTCCACTGCGCCGTCGCACCCGGGAGCACCGGCTCGATCTGCCTGAGGAACGTGGCTGCGGCCTGCGCGGGCGTGCCCTTGTTCGCGTTGGCGCCGATCGTGCCGCCGGTGTAGTTGACGAGGATCCCGCTCGTGCCCGGCTGAGCACGACTGACCTCCCACGTGTTCTGGTAGCCGCGATCGGAGTACGTCTCGCCGGTGTAGCCCTGATCGCGCCAGAACCGCGAGTTGAACTGGAGATGCAGCTTCGAGTTCGTTCCCATGCCGAGCTCGTTGATCGCCCACGTCTTGACCTGGTTGAAGCCGGCCTTCGAGAAGTCGACCGACCGCAGGAGGGAGAACGGGAGCGCGAGCACGACGTGGTCGGCGACTCGCGTGATCGACCCCGACCCGTTCGCGAACGTGAGCGTGTAGGTCCCGTCGTTGTTCAGCTTGATCGCAGTCAGCGGCGTGTTCGTCGTGAGCTGCGACCCGAGCTTGGCGGCAAGCGTCGTCGGGACCTGATCGTTCCCGCCGTGGACGTGGAACTTCTCGTTCGACTTGCCGAACGTCCGGAACTGGCCGGGGCCGGTGTAGCCGAGCAGGTACAGCATGTTCAGCGAGCTCTGCACGGTGGTCTCGGCGCCGTACTCGATGTTGTAGGCAACGTCGAGCATCTGGCCGAGCGGCGAGCGGTGCCCGCCGGGCACGTAGTTCTCGATCCACTGGTAGAGCGTCATCTGGTCGAGCTGCTGACCCCGCGTCGTAAACGAGTTGTAGTGCGTCGGGTAGCTCGCCGCGCTGATGTCCGAGTGGATTTGCTGCCAGATCACCTTCAGGTCGTCGGTCATCTGCGCATACGTGTACGGCTGCCCGAAGAAGTAGCCGAGCTGCTCCGTCCCGTTCGTCTCCGCGACGTACAGGTTGTCGAGGTTGAAGCCGAGCTCCTGCACGAGCTGCTTCATCTCGATGTGGTTGTTGTCGATCAGCTCGCCGCCGTGCTCGTAGTTCTGTCCGTCGGCGAAGTCGCCCCGGCCGGTGTAGCAACGGCCGCCGATCCGCCCGGACGCCTCGAACACCTGCGCCGCGTAGCCCGCCTGCTGCAGCCGGTAGGCGCAGGTCAGCCCCGCGAGGCCGGCGCCGACAACGACGATGCGCGTGCCGGGAGGGGGCGAGCCCTTCGCGATCCCGGGCTCCGCCAGCCGTCCGAGCAGCGTGGCGCCCACGACGGTCGCGCCTGCTCCCTTCAGGAATCTGCGCCGAGTCGTCCGCGTCTGTTCGTCGGCAATCTTCGCCACGGCCTCTTCGACCGCGTTCGCAAGCGGTGTGCGCGCCATCAACCCTCCTGTATCCGATTCACTATCCCGACTGACTGTGAGGCATGGCGGCGCCGGGCGCAACCCGGTCCGGCCACGCGAGCACGACGAGCAGTCCGACGAGCGCGAGGTTCCGGGCGAGAACGACGTCTGCGTTGTGAAACGCGTTGACGTAGTCCCAGTAGCGGCGCGGAAACCAGACCTGCGTCAGGACGAGCGCCGCGGTCAGCAGCCCTGTCGCCGCGAGGCCCCGGCGACCGCGCACGAGCGGCACGAGCGGGATCAGCCAGAGCAGGAACTGAGGGGAAAGCACCTTGCCGAATGCGATGAACGCGCAGACCGCGGCTGCCGAGTAGCGCACCAACCGGTCGCCCGTTGCGGGGCCGCGCGCGAACGCGATCCAGAGCGCGACGAGCGTTGCGACTTGCAGCAGCGCAAAGAGCGCTGCGATGCCACCGTGGCCGGCCACGTTCTGCGAGCCGTGCGAGCCGATCACGCTCGGATGGCCGAAGGTGGTGAAGAGCGATGCGCCGAGGCTCTCGATCTGCAGCGGCCTCGACGCCTGGCCGCTGACGCTGTCCCACAAGCCGCGCGGTGCGACGACCGCGAACGGCACGAACACCGCGGCCCCGACGGCCAGCCCGGCGAAGGCAGCGCGCGCCCGTCCGGCGCGATACGACCAGACGAGCGCGAGCGGCACGAGCACGAGTGGCCAGAGCTTCGCCGCAACCGCTGCGCCGAGCAGTCCCCACCCGAGCCCGTGCCGCTCGCGCAAGAACACGGCAAGCGCCGCAACCGCGAGCAGCGCGGGCCAGAGGTCGAAGCGCGAGAGGATCAGCGAACCGGCGAGCACCGGCGCGAGCGCAACATAGAACGCGGCCTCGCGCCTGACCGCCGCGACGACGGCAACGAGCACCAGTCCGCACACGGCCATCTCCCACGCGAACGCGCCGGCGTAATTCCCGAACGCGGCCGGCAGGATCATGACGGCCAGCGCGCCCGGCGGATACTCGACCGCGAAGTCACGATAGGGGACGAGGCCATGGTTGAGGATCGCGTCGCCGTAGCGCTGGTAGGTCGGCCAGTCGACGAGCGCGCCGCGCGACCAGAAATCGAGGTGGACGAGACCCCAGCAGAGGAGGAAGAGGCCGCCGGCGGCGACCGCGACCTCAGGCTTCCGCAGGGTGCTCAACGGCGGGAGGCGAACCGGGGAGCGGCGCGACGAGCGCAAGCGCCACGAACGGGAAGAACCACGGGAGGTAGAGATAGAACCAATGTGTGAGCACGAGCTCGAACCCCATGAGCACCACGGCTGTCAGCGCAGCCATGCGCAGCGGTGACCGGTAGCGCGGGAACCAAGCGAGCAGGAGTGCGCCCACGACGAGCAGCACCTGCAGCATGCGCTGCACGAGCTTGAGGTCCGGCAGGCCCTTCGCGTGGTACTGGCCCCAGTCCCAGATCGAGAACGGCGAGTCACGCCCGATCTGCCAGCTCACCGTGCGGTGGTAGAAGACGCGCGCAGCGTGCAGCGGCGAAGGCTCGAGCAGCAGCACCCAGAACACGGCCGCGCTGCCGAGCGCGAAGCCGAGCAGCGTCATCGCGATCGTCCGCGGGCGGCGCGCCTCCGGGTACCCGGACCACAGCGGTAGGACAAGCAGCGACGCGAACTTCGTCCAGCCCGAGAGCGCGACGAAGACGCCGCGGCCGGCGTCGCTCGTGAGGACGGCGAAGCCCCAGATGAGCAGCGCAGGAGCAATCGCGTCGTTCGTGTTCGAGCTCGACGCGTACTGCGTGAACGGCCACGCAGCCCACGCGAACGCAGCGGTGGCGGCAAGTCGCGGCCCGCCGAAGCGGCGCCCGACGAACGCGAGCCCGAGCATCGCGAGCAGGTCGAACAGGATCGACGTGAAGTGGACCGCCGGGAGCTTGTCCCACTTGTGGCTCCAGCCGAAGATCTCGTAGCCGGGGATGTAGGCGAGATACGACATCGGGCCATACGTGTCGCCGAGCGGGTTCGCGTTCTCGCAGATCCCGTTCGTCTGGATCCGGTCGCGGATCTCGCCCTCGCTGTCGGCGGGACCGCAGGGCGGACGTGATTCCTCGACGGGGAAGTGCCCGTACGGAGCCTGGCCGTGCATGATGCGATCGGCGCCGATCACGCCCGAGTAGCCGACGTCGATCACGTTCGATGCGCGCCAGTTGAGCCCGACCTTGAAGCCCGCAAGGAAGACGGTCGCCGCGGCGAGCACCCACACCGGCCACACGGCTGCTCCGCGCGACGGGCGATCCGTGCGGGCGATCCAGACGCAGCGCAACAGCAGCCAGAGCACTGGCGGGTACACGAGTGGCACCGCCGTGAAGATGTCGCCGTGGTTGAAGAACCACAGCGAGATCGAGAACGAGAGCAGTGCGATCAGATCGAGGTTGCGCACCGACCAGGGCCGTCGCCAGTCGATCAGCCCGAGCAGGAAGAGCGCGCAGAACCCGAGCCACACCGTGTAGCTGTTGATCTTCTCGCCGCCGAATGCGCCCTGGTAGCCGCGGCCCATCTTCCAGGCGACCTGCGGTCCCGTCCACGCGTCCACAACCGCACCGGTGCCGTCGTCGACCGTGCCGGTTGCGATCTCACCAGCCCTGCCCGACCAGACGTTCACGGTCCAGATGCCCTGTTTGAAGGTCGCGTCGGTAACGGGCTTCGGCGGATAGCGCTTCAGCCAGTCCGCGACCTTGCCATTCGCGAGGAAGAGCGCGATTGCCTGGTTCTTCTTCGTGCGCGGCTGCGTCTGGGCGAGCGGCGTCGTCGTCGTGATCGGATTCGGAACGGACGTCGTCGTACCCGCATGCGCCGCAGGGACCAGCGCAAGTGCGAGCGCGGCAACGGCCGCGAGCCTCACCCGCGGAAGGACCAGAGTCTGTTGCCGAGGAAGTTCAGGGGTGTCACGAGGACAATCGCGATCGCCTGCGAGACGACCTTCCGCCAGTGCAACAGATCGATGAACAGGACAAGCCAGAGTTGGTTGACCGCGAACGCAACCAACGAGACGATGAAGAAGCGCGCGCCCTGCAAGCCGATGTGGCCCTTCTGGCGCACGAACGTCCAGTGGCGGTTCCACCAGTAGTTGCTCGCAGCGGCGACGACGAACGAGATTGCAGCGGCGACGTGAGCGCCCCAACCGAGCAACGCCGCGAACACGGCCAGATTGATGACGTAACCGGTCGCACCGACGATCCCGAACTTGACGAGCTGGATCCAGTTCCCACGGTGGCGAAGCGCGGCAGCGGTACGCGACGAGACGGACACGGCCACGAGGCTACCTCTGATGATTGGTCACGCGGCGGTGGCGGTTTCGTGAATACCGCCGTCCTCGTCGATCCACGGATCCTCGTAGCCGGCCTCGGCGAGTCGGCGTGAGTTCCGGCGGTAGTAGCCGAGATCGCGCTCGTCGATCAGCGTCAGCGCCGACTCGAGTGCGATCTCGTCCTCCCGCAGCCTCGCCACGGCGAGAGGCAAAAACCGCCGCCCGCCATCACCGCAGAGGACCTCGAACCCGACCAGCCGGTCGACCTGCGCGTCGACCAGCGCCTCAACCGGCATGCCGAGTTGGATGCCGTGCAGGCGCACCGGCAGCGAGAGCAGCTCCGCGGCTGCGCGACCCCTCATGACGTACCGGTGATCCCCGGTCACTGATCCGGCAAACCAGAGACAAGTGGCACAAACCTCGCGGGCGAGAGGAAGCGCGTGCGCCGACCTGTCGCTGTCCGCGTGACGGAAACGAGGCTCTCGTCGATCGGGAGGACGAGCCGCCCGCCGGTGACGAGTTGCTCGTAGAGCGGTTCGGGCACCTCGCTCGTCGTCGCTGCGACAGCGATCGCGTCGTACGGCGCGCGGTCCGGGACGCCGAGCGAGCCGTCGCCGATCCGGACGTCGACCTCGTAGCCGGCGCCGGCGAGGTTCCGGAGCGCCTGCTCGCCGAGCTCGGGAATCCGCTCGACCGAGACGACCTCGCCGGCCAGTTCGGCGAGCACCGCAGCCTGGTAGCCGGAGCCCGTCCCGACGTCGAGCACGCGCTCGCCTCCCTGCAGTTCGAGCGCCTGGCAGATTAGGGCGACGATGTACGGCTGCGAGATCGTCTGGCCGTGTGGGAGCGAGAGCGCAGCGTCCGCATAGGCGTGCCGTCGTGCGCCTGCCGGGACGAACGCCTCACGCGGCACGCGTGCCATCGCAGCGAGCACCCGTTCATCGCGGATTCCGCGACGGTAGAGCTGCCGCTCGATCCAGTCAGGCTGCACGACTGACCGAGACGCCGAAGTGCTCGGCGACGAGCCCCTTGATCCCGGTGATCGACGCGGGCGGTGGATCGAGGCCGACCGTGAGCATCGGCACTTCCGAGTCTGCAAGCTCGAGCGAGCCGTGGCTCCCGCCCCCGAGGTGATGCCGGCCCGCGAGGTCGAGGAACTCCCAACCGGGCGCCGCCGATACGAGCACCTCGCCGGCGTTCGCGTTGCGCAACGCCGCCGCGGCGCGTAGGTGCCCGTCGGGGACGTCGTCGAGCAGTGCGAGGTCCTCGTCGCCGTCGCGTCGCACGATCATCCGGCCGTCCTCTTCGAAGAGCACGATCCCCGCCGCCGGCTGCGCGTCGAGCCGTTCCGCGACGGCACGCGCATTCTCGGTGTAGACCATCGCCGCGCGGTTCGAGGCGGTGACGAGATCGTCGCCGGCGTCGAGACGCGCGACCTGCTCGACTTTCGATTGGCCGTGGTCGCTGCAGATCACGATCGCGTACCGCTCGAGGAACTCGTCCGGCCCACCGGCCGCATCCATCAGTTCGGAGATCGCCGCATCGCTGCGCGCGAGAGCCTCGTGCGCGGCATCGGGGCCGGCGGCGTGCGATGCGTAGTCGTAGTCCGGTAGGTAGTAGACGAGCGCGTCGAAGCCGTCGCGCGTCACGAGCCAGCGACCGACCGATGCGGCGTACGCGTCGATCGAGCCCAGCGCGCGATTGCGCACTGCCATCGGTGCGCCGGTGCGATCGCTCTCGTACAACGAGTAGAAGAAGAACCGCTTCGGCCCATACACCGCAGGCACGCCCGGAATCGTCGGCAGGTGGCGATGACTGCCGCGGTAACAGGTGATGTTGATCGCTCCGGTCGTAAGCCCCGCTGACTCGAGCGCCTCATAGACCGTCTCTGCGTTGGGCGAAAGGTGCTTCGCGTTCAGGTCGATGACCGTGTCGCGTAGCGTGCGCGTGATCCCGGCGGCGCGCGCGGCACCGAACGACGAGCCGTACTCGACGATCCGGTGCTCCTTGCGATACCACCACACGAGGTGCGGGATCTCGTGGACATCGGGATACGACCCGGTCGCAATCGACGCGAGACACACCGGCGTCAGCGACGGGAACACCGATGCGGCACGACGGTATTCGCCGTGCTCGGCGAGAAAGCGGATCGCCGGCGTGTCGGCCGCCTCGAACATCGACGGCGTCAGGCCGTCGATCACGACCATCACGACCGGCTTCGGTCTAGCGTCAGTCCTTGGCAAGAGAGCGCAGGCCCGCGTGCTTGTCCGGCGCGCGACGGCGCAACCGCATGCCGAGCACCGGCACCGCGAGCGCCTCGAGGTAGCCGAGCACAGGCACGAATGCGAGCGCCGCGCCGGCGAGCGACGCGAACGCGAGCAGCGTCGCAGTGCCACCGCGCGTGCCGCCGCGCCGCAACGTGCCAGAGACGAGCGGCGCCGACCCGAACGCGCCGCAGATCGCGCCGGCGGCTCCGCCGGCTGCCTCGTCCCATTGTCCGAAGGCGAAGCCGAGTGCCACCGAAACGGCTGCTGCGATCACGAGCCCCACGACTGCGCGCCGGAGCGCGCCCGTGGCGGCGACCCCGAGCGCCGCACCCAATCCCACGAGGATCCCGACCGTGTACCAGTCGCCCATCAGGGCGCCGAGTGTAGCCAGCGGCCGCTTGGTTTGAGTCTGGCGGCACACGGGGCATAGTGGGACAACCTCTCGACAGGAGCGAACCCGTGCCCGACGACGCCCAGCCCTTGCTCGTCTTCTTCTCGTCCGCAAGTTCCGGCCCCTCACGGCGGATGGAGAGCATCGTCGCGCACATCGCGCGCTCGGAGCGTCACCGGCTACGTGTGTTGCAGGTGGACATCGAGCAGCGCGCCGACCTGGTGGAGAAGCTCGGAGTCCTGCACGTGCCGACCCTCGTGCTCGTGATCGCGCGCAAAGTGGTCGCACGGATCGACGGGCGCGCGAGCGCGCCGAAGATCGAGGCGATGCTCGACGAGCACCTCCTCCCTGAGGCCGCCCCC
>JANMWB010000243.1:0-2216 GCA_031393705.1 Thermoleophilia bacterium
CGGCTTCGGTGGTGATCCGTCCTTGGTGTGACCAGGAGAGGACGAGTTGTGCTGCGGCGTGTGGTCCGACGCCGGGTTGGTCGAGGAGTTGGGGTGCGAGTTTGCGGGTGAGCGCTTCGATCTCGCGTTCGAGCTCGCGCTCCTCGGCGGTCAGTTGCAGGACGCGGCGGGCGATCGAGCGGAGCGCGAGCAGGCTGCCGCGCAGCTCAGCGTCGCGTTGGCCGTGAGGTCGTGTTGCTGCGAGGCGCTGCAAGAGCCGTGTCCGTGTCAGGGGCCGCAGATCGCTGCGTAGCGGCTCCGGGGTCGTGATCAGGAGGTCGCGTAGTTGGCAGAGTCCAGCGCGTTTGGCGTTGACTGCCCCCTCCCTGGCGGCGACAAGTGCCTGCAGCGCTTGGCGTTCACCGCCCGCTCGCGGCGTCGCCGGCCGTTTGCTCGCGAGCGCGTTGCGGGCTGCCCGCACGGCGTCGAGTGCGTCAGTCTTGCCACCCGGGCGACGCTCCCGCCGCAACCGGCCGACCTCGCACACCTGCTCGCCGCGGCCGCTCAGGAAGCGCGTCAGGCCGGCACCGAACGAGCCCGTCCCTTCGATAGCAAACCCACGGCGACCTGGCGCGTGCACCTCGGCGAGCCTCAGAGCGTGCGCGTAGCCGGCGCTGTTGGCCTCGACCGTCGCCTCGAACACAACGATGCCGCTGACGACCTCAACGACCGCGAGCGCATGCGAGTCACGGTGCGGATCGACACCAACGATGTAGTCCAGCTGATCTGCGAGCATTCGAAAACCGACCTCCAGCCCAAGCGTTGGGGGACACGAACCGGTGTCGGCCTGGGGATAGAACCGCTGGCGGCATAACTGTGACGGGTCACGCCCCCACAGGGCGGACAGGCTTCTGATCAGGCCAGCAAGCGGACGCCAGGCCGACACCGGACTCTCCATCCAGACAGATCCAGGGAAAGACACCCCACGGGGTCATTCGCTCATTCGAGTCACAGACAAAGAGCACAGCGCCACCCTGACAACAGCCCCAAACGGGACACCAACACACTCACAGTTCGCTCTTCAACCAGGTTCGGGAGTTTGCGTCTCAGAGCGCCAGCAGCGCCACTCCCCCGCAACGAGCACGGCCCCCACCAGTCGCGGAACCGTGACGCGCTCCTTGAGCACGACCGCCGCGAGCAGCGCGGCGATCACGACGCTCGTCTCGCGCACTGCGGCGACGGACGCCGCCGACGCTCGTTGCAGCGCCGCGAGCACGAGCGCGTACGCGCCGAAGGTGCAGATGCCGGCGAGTATCGACTCCCACCCGACCGCGCGGCGCACGGCTTCCACGCCCTTGATGCGCATCACCGCGCCCGCGTAGACGATCGCAGGCCCAAGCATCGAGAGCTCGAGATAGGTGATCGGCTCCGCGTGCGCGACGCCGCCCTTGTCGACCAGCGTGTAGACGGCAATGCACGACGCGATCGCAAGGCCGAACGCGACCCCGCGCGGATCGGCGCCGCGGAATCCGCGCACGAGCAGGATTCCCGCGACGACGAGCACGACCGCGCCCACCTGCGTCCACGTCGTCGTTCTCCCGAGCACCACCGCTCCGATCACGAGCACGAGCACCGGAGCGCCGCCACGCGCGATGGGATAGACGACCGACAGCGGCACCAGCCGATAGGCGGTTCCGAGCAGCGCGAAGTACGTGAGCTGCAGGAGCCCGCTCGCAATCAGGAACGGCCAGACGCCCCGTTCCACCTCCCACGTGAAGACGACGACAGGCGCGAAGACGAGTTCCGCGGTGAGCAGCGCCACGGCCGTCGACGACTCGATGTCGCGGGTCCGCGCGAGCAGGATGTTCCAGAGGGCGTGCACGAACGCAGCGATCAACGCGAGGGCCAGTGCGGTCGCCGGCATGCCGTGACGCTACGCTCACGCGCGGATGGCCGACGTGCAAGCAGTCGTGTTCGATTTCAACGGCACCCTCTCGGACGACGAGCCCGTCCTGGCTGCCGTCTATCAGGAGCTCTTCGGCGAGCTCGGGCACCCGCTGACCGAGGCCGAGTACTACGAGCAGCTCGCCGGCCACACCGACGAGGAGATGCTGATCCGCTGGTTCGGGAAGAGTGACGACGCGGTGATCGCCGAGCGGATCGCGCGCTACAACGCGCGCGTTGCCGACGGCTCCACTGTTGACGACGACGTGCGCGCCGCGGTTCGGTTCGCTTCC
>JANMWB010000205.1:0-6288 GCA_031393705.1 Thermoleophilia bacterium
TGGCTGCCCGAGGTGATCTCGAACACCGTTTCCGATTACACGGAGTCAGAGGTGGCCGAGGAATGGGAGCTCGGCGAGCTCGTCAATGCGATGGAGGCGATCTACGGCACCGGTGTCGCCGCCGAGGAGCTGAAGGGGCTCGACCGTGAGGGGATCGTGCGGGAGTTCCTCGAAGACGCGCTCGATGCGTACGCGGAGCGCGAGAAGGATCTCGAGCAGATCCAGGAAGGCTTGATGCGCGATCTCGAGCGCTTCATCGTGCTCCAGACCGTCGACATCCGCTGGCGTGAGCACCTCGAGAACATGGACTACATGCGCGAGGGCATCCACCTGCGCGGCATGGCGCAGAAGGACCCGCTCGTCGAATACCGGAACGAAGGCCACGGCATGTTCCTCGACCTGACACGGGCGATCCGTGAAGAGGTCGTGACGCTGCTCTTCCACGCGGAGGTCACACCCGACGACGGCGCCGCCGCGCAACTCCAGAGCAGCGCGAACGGCGGCGGCAACGGGTCGCTCACCTACGAGCACGAGTCGCTCGCCGGCTCCGAGGCGATCCTCGCTGCGGGCGGCACTTCGACCGCTGCGAGCGCCGGCTTCGCGGGCGGCGGCTCGGTGACGACGCCTGTCGCGCAGAAGCCGAAGGTGAACTCGGAGACGGAGAACATCGGCCGCAACGATCCCTGCTGGTGCGGCTCGGGCAAGAAGTACAAGAAGTGCCACGGCGCCTAGAGGCGCCCGACCTCGCGGACGACGCGATCCGCCTGGAGCCGCTCGGCCAGTCGGTCGCGGATGCGTTGCTGCCGCTCCTCGACGACCCGGACATCGTGCGCTTCACGCGCGTCCCGGCCGACGCCGACGAGCAGTTCGTGCGCGGTTGGATCAAGCGGTACGAGGACGGCTGGGACGAAGGCAACCGCGCCGCCTTCGCGATCCACCCCCGCGACGCCGACACGCTTCTCGGCTGGGCAGGGCTCGTCGAGCTCGACCTCGAGGGGCGCCAGGCGGAGATCGGCTACCTCGTCGCCCCGGCCGCCCGGGGACGAGCCGTCGCCCGGCGCGCGGTCGAGCTCCTGACGCGCTGGGGCTTCGACGAGCTCGGCTTGGTGCGCCTGGAACTGCGGATCGACCCGGAGAACGTTCCGTCCACGAAGGTCGCCGAACGCGCTGGCTATCGCCTGGAAGGCGTGCTTCGCAATCTCCATTTCAAAGCAGAGCTGCGTGCCGACGTCGGTGTGTGGTCACGTCTCAGCCAGGAGTGATCCCGTAACCTCGGGGGTGTGAGCACGGCCGACCGCCGTTTGCTCGCCCGGGAGGCGATGCTGTCGACGGCTGTAGCCGCGTCGCTCGCCGCATTTCTTCTCTGGGCGACACCTCCCGGCATTGACTGGGCGGCTCACGCGTACCAGCGGACGTTCCTGCTCCAGCACGGCTTCGAGATGTGGAACAACTTCTGGTACGCGGGGCGCTACTCGTTCATCACCTACAGCCTGATCTATTACCCGCTCGCCGCGTTGTTCGGGATCAAGGTGCTGGCGCTCGCGTCGATCGCGTCCGCGGCAACGATCTTCAGCATCGTCATGTACCGGCAATGGGGACAGGACTCGCGCGTCTCGAGCCGCTCCTTCGCCGTTCTTTGGGTCGGCATCATCGGTGCGGCCGCGTTCCCGTTCGCGCTCGCGATGTCCTTCGCGCTGCTCTCGATCTGGGCGCTGCAGCAGGGTCGGCGCGGACGCTTCGCATTGGGCGCGATCCTCACGCTCGCAGCGAGCCCGCTCGCGTTCATGCTCTTGACGATCGTGATGGCGGGCGTCGTAGTCTCACGCCGGAGCATTCGCAATGTTGGCGTCCCGATCGCGATTGTTGCGGGCTGCTGCGCCGGCGAGCTGCTGATCTACCGCCTCTTCGGTGACGGCGGCCGTTTCCCGTTCCAGACGCTGCAGCTGCTTCCCGGCATCGGGTTCGCTCTCCTCGGGTTGCTCGTGACGCGTGGGGTTGCCGCGGCCCGGCCGCTGCGCGGACTCTTTTGGATCTACCTCGTCGCGGTGCTCGTGGTCTATGTCGTTCCCTCGTCGGTCGGCTCGAACATCGAGCGCATCCGTTACCTGGCGCTCCCGCTCGCGTTGATCGCGGTGGCGCTGCGGCACTGGCGGCCGCTCTGGCTGGTTGTGCCGGTGATCGTTCTCGCGGGCGTCTGGAACGTGACTCCGATCGTCGCCAGCTTCGCGCGCGTGCACAGCGATCCGGAAGCCTCGCTTGCGTACTGGCAGCCGGGGATCGACTACCTGCACGCCCACCTCAGCCCGTCCTACCGCGTCGAGGTCGTCGACACCGCCGAGCACTGGCCGGCCGCGTATCTCCCCGACGCCGGGATCCCGATCGTGCGCGGCTGGTACCGCCAGAGCGACTATCCCCAGAACGAGCTGCTCTACGATCCGAAGCTCGCGGCGGTGCCGTACGAGGCCTGGCTGAGGCGGATGGGCGTCCGCTACGTGCTGCTCTCCGACGCACCGCCGGACTACAGCTCGCACGCGGAAGCAGCGCTGATCCGCTCCGGCCGCACGAACCTCAAGCTCGTCTACTGGACAGCGCACCTCCTCGTCTACGAGCTCCCGGCCGCCAAGCCGCTGATCGTCGGCCCGGCGCCCGCCACGGTGCTGTGGCTGTATCCCTCGCGGCTCGTCGCGGTCGTCGAGGCCCCTGGCACCTACAAGGTGAAGGTGCGCTGGTCGCCCTACTGGCGTGCCTCCTCCGGTTGCGTCTCGAAGACGAAGGACGGGATGACGCGCCTTTCTGTCGCGCACGCGGGCCTCGTGGAGCTCGGCTTCCGGCTCTCCGTCGGACGCAGCCTGCAGACGCTCGCCGGGCTCGCGCCGCAGCGGCGCTGCAACCCATAGGGGCTGCTCGCTACGATCCCGCGGTGACCGAGGAACAACAGAAGTCGCTCGCGGAACAGCTCGACGAGCTAGGGGCCCAGCTCGACTGGGTCCGTGAGTACCTTTGACCCGGTCACACTCGAGAAGCGGCTCGTAGAGCTCGAAGAGCAGATGAACTCGCCGGGGTTCTGGGACGACCAGGCCACCGCCGCGAAAGTCTCCGCCGGCCACGCACGCACGTCACGCACGCTCGAGGGCTATCGCAACCTGCTGCGCGACTACGACGACGCGCGAGAGCTCTCACAGATGGACGGCGGCGAGATGAACGACGAGATCGCAGCCGGCCTCGGCCCGCTGCGCACCGAGCTCGACCGGCTGCAGGAGGCGGCGCTCTTCGACGGCGAGTACGACGCCGGCGACGCTGTCGTGACGCTGCAGTCGGGCACCGGCGGGACCGACGCCCAGGACTGGGCCGAGATGATGCTGCGGATGTACGAGCGCTGGGGCGCGAACCGGGGCTTCAAGATCGACCTGCTCGAGGCGAGCCCGGGGGAGGAGGCAGGCCTCAAATCCGCCACCTTCACGGTCGGCGGCGAAAACGCCTACGGGATCCTGAAAGCAGAGCGCGGGAAGCACCGCCTCGTGCGCCAGAGCCCGTTCGACCAGGCCCACCGCCGCCACACCGCCTTTTCGACCGTGATCGTCGCGCCGCTGCTGCCGGAGGACGCGGAGGTCGAGATCCTGGACGATGACCTGAGGATCGACACCTATCGCGCCCAGGGCGCAGGCGGCCAGCACGTCAACAAGACCGACAGCGCGATCCGGATCACGCACCTGCCGACCGGGATCGTCGTGCAATGCCAGAACGAGCGCTCGCAAGCAGCGAACAAGCAGACGGCGATGCGTGTTCTGAAAGCCCGGCTCGTGGAGAAGAACGAGGAGGAGCGGGAGGCGCTGATGGCGAAGGAACGGGGCGGTGCGGCGGACACCGGCTTCGGCGGGGAGTCCGTCCGCTCGTACGTGCTTCACCCCTATCAACTCGTAAAAGACTCTCGGACGGGATACGAAATGGGCAATGCGCAAGCAGTCCTGGACGGCGAGCTCGACCCGTTCATCCGGGAATACCTCCTTGCGAAGGCAGCAGGAAGGATCGTCTAGGGGGTGGGGTACACTTGTCCAACTCTTCGCACCAGGGCGCCCCGGTAGGCGACGCCCCCGGAAACACCGTGCAGGAACCCGATTTCACATCCACCCAAGGGACCGCCGTCGTCGACGCTCCGGTAGAGGCTCCGCGCCCAAGTGCGGCGTCGATGATCGTGTTCGAGCAGGTGACGAAGGTCTACGAGCCCGACGTGATCGCGCTGCGGGACGTCTCGTTCCATATCGACAAGGGCGAGTTCGTCTTCATCGTCGGCGCCTCCGGTTCGGGCAAGTCGACGCTCGTCCGCCTCCTCCTCAAGGAGCTTGACCCGAGCGAAGGGAAGATCGTGATCGGCGGCCGCGACCTCTCGCGCCTCAAGAACTCGAAGGTCCCGATGCTGCGCCGGAACATCGGCTGCGTGTTCCAGGACTTCAAGCTGCTACCGAACCGTACGGCGGCGGAGAACGTCGCCTATGCCCTGAAGGTGCAGGGCGAGAGCAGTTCGGCGATCCGCAAGAAGGTGCCCGAGGTGCTCGCGATGGTCGGTCTCTCCCACAAGATGGGCTCATCTCCCGACGAGCTCTCCGGTGGCGAGCAGCAGCGTGTCTCGATCGCGCGCGCGTTCGTCAACCACCCGCCGCTCCTTGTTTGCGACGAGCCGACCGGCAACCTCGACCCCGACACGTCCGTCGGGATCATGCAGCTCCTCTATCGCATCAACCGCAGCGGGACGACGATTCTGATGGTGACCCACGACCGCGAGATGGTCGACAAGATGCGCAAGCGCGTCATCCAGCTCGAAGACGGCCGGCTCGCGCGCGACGAGCGCCGCGGTGGTTACGAGTGAGCGGAAGATTCAAGTTGCTCGTGAGCGAAGCCTGGCGTTCGCTCGGTGCGAACCTCTCGACGACGGTTGCGGCGACGATGACCGTGCTGATCGGGATGTTCCTGCTCGGCCTCTTCATTGCGCTCGGCTCGTGGACGGTGTCCTGGTCGAATCACGTCAAGAAGCAGCTCGTCGTGAAGGTGTACTTCAGCCCCAACGCGAGCACCGTGCAGAAGAACGACGTCGGGAAGATGCTCCAGCAGAACCCGTACGTCGCACCGGGCGGCATCAAGTACATCTCGAAGGAGCAGGCGCTGCAGATCATGAAGCGCCGCTACCCCGACCTCGTCAAGAATCTGACGTCGAACCCGCTCTCGGACTCGCTCGAGGTGACGCCGAACAAAGCGGAGAACGTCGACAACCTCTTCAACTCGATCGTGAGCCCGCACAAGCCACCGGGCGTCGACAAGGTGAACGACGGCAAGAAGATCTCGCACCGCATCCTGCAGGTCGCGCACGTGATCGAAGTCGTGTTCACGGTCGCAACGCTGGTGTTGCTGATCGCGTCGATCCTGCTGATCTCGAACACGATCCGACTGTCGATCTTCTCGCGGCGACGTGAGATCGAGGTGATGAAGCTCGTCGGTGCGACGAACTGGTTCGTCCGCGGGCCGTTCATGCTCGAAGGCCTGATCTGTGGCTTCTTCGGCTCGTTGCTCGCGGTGTTCTTCCTCGTGCTCGGTAAGGCGATCGCACTCCCGTCGATCCTGCCGCACCTCTCAGGGGACAGCGACGTGCGTGCCCTCAGCTTCCCGCTGACGGCGCTGATCCTGATCGGGATGGGCCTCGGGCTCGGAGCGATCGGCTCCGGTCTGACGATTCGCCGCTTCCTCCAGGTCTAACTACCGCTCGGGCGGCGGATCGCTTAGGCTCGGCCGATCGTGCGGCGGACGGTCGTCCTCGCTGTTGCAACTGCGGCGCTCGTGGCGTTCGGGATCGGCCTCGCGCTGCGCCCGGTCGCGCATCCCGCGCGGCACCAGGCCGAGGTCGCCCAGGTGCGGGCCCAGCTCGCCTCGCTCTACTACCGCAAGCTGCCCAAGCAAATCCTCGGCAAGCCGACGGTGCCCGCGCTGCTCGGCGCGCTCCACGACCGCTACACGGCGTATCTCTCGCCGTCGGAATACCGCGTGGCCCGGCGGGCCTACGCGGGCGGCTACGGCGGCGTCGGCCTCTTCGTACTGCCGGCGCCAGGAGGCCTGCTCGTGCGCAGGACGCTCGTCGGGCCGGCGCGCGTCGCGGGGGTGCGGCCCGGGGACACGATCATGGCGGTCGACGGTTCGTCGACCGCCGGGCTCACGTTCCACGAGGCGATGGGCCGGATCCTCGGCCGTCCGGGAAGCAGAGTGACGCTCCGGATTCTCCGTGCCGGGCGGCCGCTGCAGTTC
>JANMWB010000268.1:0-1614 GCA_031393705.1 Thermoleophilia bacterium
TCGTCGGGCCGAAGCTCCTGAACACCGACGGCACGTTGCAGCGCTCCGTGCGCGGCGAGCCGACGCTGTGGCGGCTCGCGACGGAATACCTGTTCATCCGCAAGCTCGCGCCGCACTCGAAGCGCCTCAACCCGCTGTACCGCGGCGACTTCGACCACGACCGCATCGCCGAGGTCGACTGGCTCTTCGGCCCCGCGCTCCTCGTGCGCCGCGAGGCAGCCGACGCGGTGGGCCTGTTCGACGAGGACTTCTTCATGTTCAGCGAAGAGGTGGACTGGATGACGCGCTTCCGCCGGGCTGGATGGACCGTGATGTTCTTCCCGGGCGCGGAGGTCGTGCACGTCGGCGGCGCCTCGCACGGCGGTCGGATGTACGTCGAGAACCTCCGCGGCCACCTCCGCTGGTTTGCGAAGCACCGCGGCGCGAAGGACGCCGAGCGCGTGCGCAAGCTGCTGCTCTTCTCGCTCCGCCTGCGCGCGTTCGTTTTGCGCCGCGAGGACTACCGCGAAGGTGTGCGCTTCCTGTCGTCCGGCAACGCCCGCTCCCTGATCAAGTGATCGACTACCTCCGCCTTGCCTTCGGCACGATCGTGGTGCTGCTCCCGGGCGTTGCCATTGCGCGGGCGCTCGGGCAGCGTTCCGTGTCCGCGATTCTCGCGTGGTCGCTCGCGGCCGCGTTCGTCGCCTGGGCCGTCGTCTTCACGGTGCACTCGAACATCAAGCTTGCGGTGCTCGTGATCGCGGCGATCACGGTCGTCGCGCTGATCGTCGGCCGCCGCCGCCGCACGCCGAGAGACGAGATTCGGTCGCCGAAGTGGGTGATCGGTATCGGCATCGTGCTCGGCTGGTTCCTCTGGAGCG
Organism: Thermoleophilia bacterium; assembly: GCA_031393705.1. Classification (GTDB taxonomy): domain Bacteria; phylum Actinomycetota; class Thermoleophilia; order Gaiellales; family Gaiellaceae; genus PALSA-600. Next base: position 861 of record JANMWB010000268.1, read on the forward strand.
TCTCCGACGTGATCGTCGGCGACGGGCTCTTCCACGAGGCACGTGTGCGAAAGCTCGTCGCGTTCGGCGACCTGCATCTGAAGACCGTCGACGAGTTCAAGGACGGCGGCCTGCATCCGGGTTACGCCTTTCCGCTTTGGCACGGGTTCGTCGCGCTGATCGCGTGGTTCTCCGGTCTCGATCCCGCCGTCGTCGTGCGGTATGCGCCGGCGGTGCTGGCGCCGATCGCGTGCGCGGTCACCTGGGAGGCGGGCGTTGCGGTGTTCGGCAAGCGGCTCGCCGGCGTCTCGTTCCTCGTCGCAACGCTCGCGCTGTTCGTCTTCGGGCCGGCGCACGGCGGGTCGTTCGTCGTGCTGACGCTCCCGGCCACCTCGACGCGGCAGATGCTGGTGCCCGCCGCGATCGCGATCTTCTTCACGGCGCGCACGCGGGCCGGCCGGGCGACGCTCGTCGCGATCTTCCTTGCGATCTCGCTCTCGCACCCGACGTACTCGATCTTCCTGCTGATCCCGCTGCTCGCGGTGTTCCGCTGGGAATGGCGCAACTGGTTGATCGCCGCTGTGCCGACCGGGCTCGTGTTGCTGTGGCTCAAGCCGATCGTCGACGACACGATCTCGCACAATCCGAAGCCCGGCGAGCTGATGCGCGGGATCGTCCAGTACCAGGAGCAGCTCGTGATCCATGGGCCACGCAACTTCCGCGTCGCGCCCGAGGTCTTCGGCCGCAGCGGTGCGGTCTCGGTCGCCGCGTTGAT
>JANMWB010000070.1:0-22747 GCA_031393705.1 Thermoleophilia bacterium
GCCTCGTCGTCGGCGATGCCGTACGAGACGACCTCCGGGGCGCCGCCTGCGAGGACGGATTTCGCGCGCTCGGCGACATCGGCCTCCACGCAGCCTCCCGAGACGGATCCGAAGAGGCGCCCCGACGCCGTGACCGCAAGCTTCGAGCCCAGCGGGCGCGGCGCGCTGCGCCGCGTCGCCACGACGGTAGCGAGCGCGACCTGCTCGCCCTCGGCGCGCCACTCTTCTGCCTTGGCCAGGACCTCGTCCATCTACCCTCATGCTAGATGGACGCGCTAGACGACCTGCTCGGGCGGGTGGATGCCGGGGAGCTTGGCGATCCGCTGCCCGTCCTCGCATATATCGCCGGCCAGTCGGTGGAGATCGGCGACGAGGACCTGAACGGCGGCCGCCGCCGCGCCCTGCTGCTCGTCGCTGCGGGCGGCGACCCCCACCGAGACCTCGACATCGATGACCGGGCCGTGAAGGCTCTCGCGGCCGATCTCTACACCGACGAGCGCCGCGAGCAGCTCGGACGCAGCATCGACGCGCTCGTCCTGCTCGTGCGGGAACGTCCCGTCGCCCGCGAAGCGGCGCTCTTCCTGGCCGCCGACGTGGACCTCGCCTGGCGGCTCTTCACGCTGGCGCTGCTCGCAGAAGAGCTGGCCGGATGACGCCTGCGGTCGAAGCGGCGAAGAGCGCGGGAATCACCTTCGAGCTCCACGAGTATGAAGGGGTGGAGGTGGGTGACGGCGATTACGCGACTGCGGTGGCCGAGGCGCTCGAGCGTCCACCCGCGCAGCTCTACAAGACGCTCGTGGCGAAGGTCGACGGCGAGCTCGCGGTCTTCATCATCCCGGCTGACCAACAGCTCGACCTGCGCGCAGTCGGCAAGCGCGCCGAGCTCGCTCCGAAGGCCGAGGCGGAACGCGCGACGGGGTACGTCGTCGGTGGGATCAGCCCGCTCGGCCAGCGCAAGCGGCTCCCTGCGACGATCGACGCCTCGGTCTACGAGTGGGAGACGATCCTCGTCAGCGCCGGACGGCGCGGCCTGCAGATCGAGCTCGCGCCGTCGGACCTGATCGCGCTCACCGGCGCGAAGGTCGGCGAGCTCACGAGGAGCTAGCAGCCTCTAGGTGCCCCACCAGAAGCTCGCGGCGACGACGACGTAGAAGCCGACGAGCACGCCACCTTCCTGCCACGTCGACTCGCCATCGTCGACGATCAACGCGACGAGGATCCCTGCGATCACGAGGACGAGCGCGAGCAGAACCGGGAAGACGAGCGTCAGGTGCGGCGCGAAGAAGAGCGACGCGAACACGAGCACGGGCGTCAGGGCAAGCGCGACCTGCAGCGCCGAGTTCAGGATCACCGAGATCGCAAAGTCGGCCTGGTTGCGCATTGCGAGCTGCACGCCGACGACGTTCTCGACGGCGTTGCCGGCAATCGCGACGATCACGAGCCCTGCGAATTCCTGGCTCATGTGCAGGGTGTGGATGGCAGGCGTCAGTGCGGTGACGAACCAGTCGGAGGTCAGCGCTGCGAGCAGTCCGGCGCTGCCGAGCACGATCGCGGTCGTCAGCGGCGACCAGCGCGCGGGAACGTGCTCCTCGGGCCCGGTCGACCTGAGGAACGTCGGAATCGTGATCACGAAGACGATCAGCAGCACACCGGCGCAGATCAGCGAGAGCGCCTCGGAGTGAGCTGCCGCCGGCGTGTGGAACCCATGAGCAAGCGAAGGCAGCCCCATCGTCGCCGCGGAGAGCACGAGCAGCATCGAGATCATCCGGGCGCGGTTCGAGTTGAAGCGTTGCACGCCGTTTCGCAGACCGCCCGCGAGGAACGCGATCCCGAGCACCAGGATGCTGTTAGCGAGGATCGAGCCGACGAGCGCCGCCTGAACGACGGTGACGAGCCCCTTGTTCAGCGCGAAGAGCGCGATGAACAGTTCGGGCAAGTTGCCGAGGGCTGACTGGACGACCCCCGCCGCGCCCGAGCCGAGACGAGAGCCGAGTTGCTCGGTCGCGTGCCCGACCACCCGGGCTAGGGCCGCCAGGGCGACGGCTGTGACGATGAAGGCCGTGACATCGCCGAGGGCGAAGTGAGAGACGGCTGCTGCCGCGACGAGCGCGAGCGTCACCCCGAGCTCGATGAGTTCGCGGCCGGTCACGCACACGACGCTAACAACCCCAACCTGGCCGGGGGAGGTGACCACAACCGGATGGGGGAGGTGGACCGCGGCCAAACCTGCCGACAATGGATGTGCCCGGTCCAACATTTGCTCCAGAGGGGGTCTCCTTGCGCGTTCTCGTCCTGCTGTCCGTCGTGCTCGCCACTGCCGTGGTGTCGTCCACTGCAACGGCTTCCGAGCTCATCGATCGCAACGCCACGGGCGTCAAGCTCGCCGTGAACGCCAAGGGCGAGGCCCTGGTCACGTATCGCGCCGCGGGCAAGCTCAAGCATGTGCTTGCAGGCGGCGCCGTGAACGCGATCGCGCCGACGCAGGCACGCAAGCAGCTCGAGTTCAAGCTCGACTACGCGGGCGGCTGGGGCAAGTACCGCAGCGAGTATTGGAAGACTTTCGGCGCCAAGTGCGGCGCCTATGACGGGCCGGCGCTCGCGTGGAACGTGACGGCCTGCACGGCTCCCGACGGGTCGTACTGGGCGTTGCAGTCCTGGCAGCGGATGCTTCCGAACTACGGCGTCGCGCCGACCGCCACCTCATCGGTGTGGGAGCTGCGCCTCTCGCACTGGACCGGTGACCTGCCGGTGCTCTCGATCTCGACCGACTGGGCCTGGCACCAGTGGGATCACCTGTACGGCACGCTGACCTACGGCGCGAGCCCTGTGTTCGGGTTCAAGTCGAAGGCGAGCGGCGAGCCGCTCGACACGTTCGGCCGCAACATCTACGTCGACACGTTCGATTCGACATACGGCATGGGGTGGATGCGCGAGAACAGCTTCCTGACGCACACCAACACCGGGGCCTTCTGTTACAGCTTCAACCCCCACGGCGCGCGTCCCTCCGGCAAGGGAGCGAAGTACCGCGCGACCGTCGAAGGGCCTGGCGTCACGCCCGACGTGATGTGGCAGGGGAGCTCGCCGGGGACCTACGATCGCAGCGCGGACCTGATCGCGAACGACGCGATCGCGCAGCTCGGCGACAAGCAGTGCCGCGCTAACTAAGGCGACCGCTAGGCTCGGCCCGTGGAGGATCTGGGGGCCGAGCAACGGGCGCTCTTCCGGCGGTGGCCCGCCGGCGTGTCGGTGGTCGTCGCCGAGGTCGACGGGCGCCGTGCGGCGCTGACCGTCTCCTCGCTCGTCTCGCTTTCGCTCGACCCGCCGCTCGTCGGGATCTCGATCGCCCAGCAGGCCTCGCTGCACGAACTGCTGCGCGGTGCAGACGAATGGGCCGCGTCGATCCTTGCCGGCGACCAGGAGCACCTCGCGCAGCACTTCGCGCGCAGCGTGCCGCCGATCGCGCTCTGGAACGGCATCGAGGTTCGGGAGGACGATCCGCGCCTACTCGTCGGTGCGGCGGGCTGGTTTGTCGCGCGCACCGTCGCCGAGCATCCGACGGGTGACCACACGTTCTTCGTCGGTGAGCTGCTCTCCGTCGAAGAGGGTAGCGCCGCCGATTCGCTCACCTACGTCCATCGCTCGTACAAACGCGTTTGATCGCCGCAACCATCTTCGATTTGGACGGCGTGATCGTCGACTCCGAGCAGGTGTGGGACGAGGTGCGCGAGCAGTACGTTCGCGAGGTCGGCGGGTCCTATATCGAGTCGGCGACGCGCGACATGATGGGCATGAGCTCGCTCGAGTGGTCGCGCTACATGGCGGAGCGGCTCGGCGTGCCGGGCACGCCGGAGGAGATCAACGCGGCGATCGTCGAGCGCATGCTCGAGCGCTACGGCGAGGCGCCGCCGCTGATCCCCGGTGCGGTCGAGGCAGTTCGCCGCTGCGCGGAGCGCTGGCCGCTTGCGGTCGCGTCGTCGTCGAATCCGGAGCTGATCGAGGTGGTGCTCGACGCGGCGGGGCTGCACGACGTGATCGGCGTCGTCGTCTCCTCGCAGGAGGTTGCACGCGGCAAGCCGGCGCCCGACGTCTACCTCGAAGCCGCGCGGCGGCTCGGCGTCGATCCACACGCGTGCGCGGCGGTCGAGGACTCGCACAACGGCATTCGCTCCGCGAAGGCGGCGGGCATGCGCGTGCTTGCCATCCCGAACCCGCACTTCCCACCTGCCGCCGAAGCATTGGCGGACGCCGACGTCGTGCTGCGCTCGATCGCCGAACTGTCGCCTGAGTTGATCGACCCCTAGATCGTGCGCGCGGCGTGCGAGGACGAGTAGACGTCCTTGCGTGCGATCTTGCCATCGACGATCGGGAAGACATCGACGCCGTCCCACTCGCGCGTTACGCCGTCGGTCGTCGTTTGCGCGGTCCACTCGCTGACGACGAAGTCGTCGCCGACGCGCAGCGACCGGCCCCTGAACCGGAGTGTCGGATTCCGCTCGAAGATGCCGCCGATGTGTGCGCGTACGGCGTCCGCGCCTTCGACGCGATCACCGGCGGTCCAGTTGTGGAAGACGATGTCGTCGGCGTGCAGCGAGGCGATCGTGTCGAGATCCTGGCGGTTCCAGGCGTCGTTGTAGGTGTCGATCAGCTCGCGGAGATCCATCAGAGCTTGATTGTCTCACCATCGCCGGGCACGTGCACGCCTTCGATCCCGCGGTAGGCGGAGCGCGGCTCGAGGCAGTGGTTGATCGCTTGGAGGTGCACGACGGCGATCGGGACATCGGTCGCGGCGCGCACGCGGCGCACGTCTTCGGCGTCCATCACGATCGGGCCACCGACGTTGAACCGCGCGCCGCTCGCGTTGAGGACGATCGCCCGCGGGCGGTGCCGCTCGAGCGTCTCGGCGACCTCGTCGCACCAGATCGTGTCTCCGGCGATGTACAGGCCGTCGACCAGCCACCCTGACACGGCGCCCATCGCCTCACCGATCTCGCCGGTCCCGTGGCGGCCGCGCGTCATCGGGATCGATGGATGCTCGACGGTGATGTTCGTGAAGCCCCGTGCTGCGAGCTCGTCGGCACTTTCGGGCTGCGTCAGGATCGGCACATCGCGTGGCAAGACCTCGTCGGCGGCGTCGTCGAAGTGGTCGCTGTGCAGGTGCGTGACGATGCAGAGGTCGACATCGGCGACGACGTCCGCTGGTGACATCGGAAGCTCGACCAGCGGGTTGCGCTTCTGGTTCGGCGTGTTTTCGATCGGCGGTGTCGTCCCGGCGGCGCGCAGCATGGGGTCGACGAGGATGCGGCCGTGGGTCGTCTCGAGCAGAAGCGTTGCGTGGCGGACGAGCGTCAGGTTCAAGTTGCGCGGCCGAGCAGCACGCAGCCGTTGTGGCCGCCGAGCCCCATCGCGTTCGAGAGCGCCACATCGACCTGGACTTCGCGCGCTTCGTTCGGGACGTAGTCGAGGTCGCACTCAGGATCGGGCTCGCGGTAGTTGATCGTCGGCGGCAGCTTGCCCTCGTGGAGCGCGAGCACGCACATGATCGCCTCGATCGCACCCGCCGCTCCAAACGTGTGACCGGTCATCGACTTCGTCGATGACACCGCCAAGTCGTAGGCATGCGCGCCGAAAACGTCTTTGATCGCCTTCGTCTCGGCGGCGTCGCCGAGTGGGGTGGAAGTGCCGTGCGCGTTGATGTAGCCCACGCGCGTGCGGTCCACACCGGCGCGTTCGAGCGCGGTCGCCATCATCGAGGCGACGCCCGTCGCGTCGGGCTCGGGTTGCGCCATGTTGTGTGCGTCGTTCGATGCGCCGTAACCGAGCACCTCGGCGTAGATCCGCGCGCCGCGCTTCTGCGCGAGGTCCCAGTCCTCGAGCAGCAGCGCGCCCGAGCCTTCGGACATGACGAAGCCCGCACGCGTCGCGTCGAAGGGTCGTGAGGCATGCGGCGGGTGCTCGTCCTCGGCGGCGAGGCCCCGCATCGCCGTGAAGCCGGCGAGGATCAACGGGACGATGCATGACTCGGTGCCGCCTGCGAGTACCGCGTCGGCGGAGCCGCGCTTGATCATCTCCGCCGCTTCGCCGACGGCGTGCGAGCCCGTCGCGCAGGCGGAGACGACCGCGTAGTTCGGGCCCTTGATGCCGAGCGAGATCGCGAGCTGGCCGGAGATCGAGTCGACGAGCACGTTCGGGAGGAAGTTCGGCGACACGCGGTCCGGCCCGCGTTCGCGCAAGATGTCCGCCTGCTCGAGGATGCCCGGCACGCCGCCGATCGCCGAGCCGAAGACGATGCCGACGCGGTTCGGGTCGAAGCCGTTCAGCCCCGCGTCCGCCATCGCCTCCCGTCCGGCGGCGACGCCGAGCAGCACGTTTCGCTCAAGCTTGCGTGCCTCCTTCGCGGAGACGACCTGGGTCGGGTCGAACCCTTTGACCTCCCCGGCGACGCGAACGGGTAGCCCCTCCGTGTCGAACGTCGAGATCCAGCCGATGCCGCTCTCACCTGCAAGCGCCGCCCGCCACGTCGACGGCACGTCGAGCCCAAGGGGCGTGACGGCCCCGATCCCGGTGACGGCAACGCGCTTCACGTGTCAACACTACCGCGGCGTTTTGACCCGGCTGCGGAAGGTCGCGCCTCGCTGGAGCTCGGGCGCGATCTCTAGGCTTCTGCTCGATGCCTGCCGCCAACATTCCCTTCCCGCCGATGGAAGCGGAGCTCGTGCGCGAGTTGCCCGAGGGCGACGGGTGGCAATACGAGCCGAAGTGGGACGGCTTCCGCGGCGTGCTCGAGAACGCCGGCAAGGAGCTCGCGCTGTGGTCGCGGAACGAGCGCCCGTTGCTGCGTTATTTCCCGGAGTTGCGACCGCTCGGGGACTTGCTACCGCCGAACTCGGCGCTCGACGGGGAGATCGTGATCGCGCGGGACGGCGCGCTCGACTTCGACGCGATGCAGACGCGTCTCCATCCGGCCGAGTCCCGCATCCGTCGCCTCTCGGCCGAGATCCCCGCGGAGTTCGTCGTCTTCGACATGCTCGTGTGGAACGGCGAGCCGGTCTGGAAGCTGCCGCTCGAGGAGCGTCGCGCTCGGGTCGAGGCGCTGTCGGGTTTTCGGCTTTCGCCGGCGACGCGTGACATCGCCGAGGCGCGTGGGTGGCTCGAGCGGTTCGAGGCGCTCGGGCTCGACGGCGTGATCGCGAAGAAGCTCGGTGTGCCGTACCTGCCCGGCTCGCGCGACGGCGTCGTCAAGATCAAGGAGCACAAGTCGGCTGACGTCGTCGTCGTCGGCGTGCGGTGGAAGAAGGGCGACCGGACGACGATCGCGACGCTGCTGCTCGGTCTCTACCGCGAGGACGGCGGCCTCGACTACGTGGGCTCGTGCGCGGTCGGCGCGAAGATGAGCAAGGAAGTCGAGGAGCGAGTGCGACCACTGCTCGACGAGTCGAACGAGCGTCGCTTTTCGGAGCCGAACCGATGGGGGACCGGCGACCTCGAGGAGACGGCCGTGCGGCCGGAGGTCGTCGTGGAGGTGCGCTACGACAAGGTGCAGGGCAACCGCTTCCGGCACGGCACGAAGTTCATCCGCTGGCGCGAGGACAAGGAGGCGCGAGACTGCACGTGGCGCGAACTGCGCCCGCCGCGCGATCCCAACGCGCCGACGGTCGACGAGCTCTTCGCCTAGCGGAGCTCGCCGGCTGCGAAGATGTCCTCCACGGTCGTATCGAGCGCGCGCGCAACCGCGAGTGCGAGCGACACCGACGGAATCGACGCGCCTCGCTCGACCGAGGAGATCGTCTCGCGCGAAGAGCCGACGATCAGCGCGAGGTCACCTTGCGTAAGCCCGGCCCAGATTCGCGCGTTGCGCATCAGCGACCAGTGCTCGTACAGGAGCAGCTCCGGCGACCATCCAAACCGCATGCCACGAAGGCTCCATCCTCGAGGCAGCCGCCACAAGTGGCTCTTTTGGACGCGCCCAGTATGCGAACCGCACTTCACGTCGGCTGCCACCGGACAAGACGCAACGGACATGGCGAAGCTGTGAAGCGCACGTACCGGTGTCTGACACCAGCCTTGGCTCAGCGCGCCTAGTTGGTTTGGGGCGGGTCGAGGCCGAGTTTGGCGAAGCGGGTGCGAAGTGAGGGCGGGCTCTTCCACATCCCTCGCATCGGGTCGCCAACCGCTTCGATCCGTGCGGGCATCGTCTCCAGCGTGAACGCCTCCGGCTCGACGGTCGCGACCTCGTGCCACGCGAGCGGTGCCGAGACGCGCGCGTCCGGGGTGGGGCGGACGGAATACGCGGAGGCGATCGTGCGGTCGCGCGCATTCTGGCCGTAGTCGACGAACACGCCGACGCGGTCGGCGACGCGCCACGTCGTCGTTGCGATCACCTGGTCGCCGATGCGGCGCTCCACTTCGACCGCGAGCGCCTTGGCGAAGCTCCGCACGACGGGAAACGCGAGCTCCGGCTTGATCGGCGCGAGGACGTGCAGCCCGGTCGCCCCCGAAGTCTTCGGATACGAGCGCAGGCCGAGCTCGTCCAGCACCTCACGTACGACGAGCGCGATCTCCCGTACGAACGGCCATTGACCGTCCGTCGTCGGATCGAGGTCGATCAGCAAGTAGTCGGGCTTCTCGATCTCCGGCACACGCGACGACCACGTGTGCAGTTCGAGACAGCCGAGGTTCGCGACCCAGGCGAGCGCCGCCGTGTTGTCGACGATCGCGAAGACCGTCGAGTGCCCGCTCGGGAACTGGACGAATACCTCGTCGACATATTCGGGATGGTTCGAGGGCACGCGCTTCTGGTGGAAGAACTCGCCCTCGACGCCGTTCGGGAACCGCTTCATGTGGAACGGCCGCCGGCGCAGGTGCGGCAGCACGTGCTCCGCAACACCCACGTAGTACGAGACCAGGTCGCCCTTCGTCAGGCCCCGCTCGGGGAAGAAGATCTTGTCCGGATTCGTGACCGGAACGTCGTAACGGCCGATGCGCATGACCCGAGTATCCTGAACGCATGCTCGAAGGGCACCCGATTGCGAATGACGTGACGCTGGAGCCTCTGGACGACTATCTCGTTCTGGAACCGCTCGACGAGACGGAGCTTCCGAGTGGCCTGATCGTCCCGTCCAACGAGGCGACCTTCGTCCGTATCGGCATCGTCGCCGCCGTCGGGCCTGACGTGACCGCAATCGAGCCGGGCGACAAGGTGCTGTTCCCCCGTGAGGCCGGCTACGAGGTTCGACTCGCCCGCTCGTCCGTCCGCGTCCGCGTGCTCAAGCGCGAGGACGTCATCGCCCGCATCCACGACTAATCCGTGAGGTCGGTACCCTGTCGCCCGATCGGAGGGGTGGCAGAGCGGTCGAATGCGGCGGTCTCGAAAACCGTTATCCGTCGTTAGGCGGATCGAGGGTTCAAATCCCTCCCCCTCCGCTCAATAACCCGGAGGGGTGTCCGAGCGGTCTAAGGAGCACGACTGGAAATCGTGTATGTGCTGAAAGGTGCATCGAGGGTTCAAATCCCTCTCCCTCCGCTTCACCGAAAGCCCGCCTCGCGCGGGCTTTCGCGTTCGAGCGAACTCGGTACGATGCGCGATCCCGGAGAAGTGGCCGAGTGGCTGAAGGCGGCGCCCTGCTAAGGCGTTAGGTGGGGAAATCCCTGCCTCGAGGGTTCGAATCCCTCCTTCTCCGTTTCCCCGGCGCAGCTGGCTCGCGCAGATCACCCTTCCGGGCGATGCACGGGGTAGGGCCGGTTGATCAGGATGCGGTTTGCCGGCTCCCCCCTGATAACCGGCGACTGACGTTACTGCGGCGAATGCCCGCTCATCCCCCGAGCGGGTTTCGTCTTTTCTGGGGACGTTTTCGCCGCGAGTACCGCTACGCGTGCGTGGAGGCGACGACGAACGCCGCGACGTCCTGGATCTGCTTCGCGCTCAAGGTGTTCTTGAACGCGGGCATAGGCCCGCCGCCGACTTCCACCTGGTGCACGACGCGGGCGGACGACGGCTTCAGTTGATCGAGGTTCGGCCCGACGGTGCCGTTCGATCCGGCAGCCTTCAAGGTGTGACAGGCGCCGCAGCCGGCGTCCGCGAAGACTTTCTTGCCGGCGACGGCGTCGCCGCCTGTTGCGCCGGCCGGCGCCGTGGTCGTCGCCGCTCCCGTCGTCGCGGCTGCGGCGGTCGTGACCTCTCCCGGCTTGGCCGCCTCCTTCTTCTCCACGCCGAAGACGATCACCGCCGAGATCATCGCGACGAAGAAGAGGATGCCGACAGCGACGTACCACCCCACATGGCGGCCCGGGAAGTTCGGGTTGCGCGCGGGGAGGACGAACGACGAGACGAGCGAGAAGAGGATGAACGCGCCACCGACGACTGCGAGCGCGATCTGGTTCCCGGTCGACAGCGCGGCAACCACGAGAGACACGGTCGCCAGCATGCGTTACGAGATCGCTGCTTCGCCGATGCCCGGTTCTTCGACGCCGGTCTCCGGCGGTCCGACCGGCTCCGGCCGCGACGGGCGCAGATAGAGCAGCTCGTAGAGCGACGCGGCGATCACGGCGCCTGCGAACGGGCCGACGTACCAGATCCAGAAATGCGACCAGTTGTTCGCGACTAGCTGCGGGCCGAAGGCGCGCGCCGGGTTCATCATCCCGCCGGTCAGCACGCCACCCATCAAGATGTCGAGCGTGATCGTGAAGCCGATCGCGAGCCCGGCAATCTGCTTGAACGCGCCCCGCTCGTCGACCGCTGTCGCAAAGACGACGAAGACGAGGAAGAAGGTCAGAACGGCTTCGACGACGACCGCGCCGCCGGATGCGATCCCGCCGCCCAGCGACGGTGCGCCGAGATGCGCCTGGTTCTCGATCGCGGCCGGCAGCACCCACTTGAGGAGCAGCGCGGCGATCGTGGCTGCGCCGAACTGGACGATCCAGTACCAAACGGCGAGCATCGGGGCGATTCGCTTCGTGACGAGGAAGCCGAGCGTGACAGCCGGGTTGAAGTGGCCGCCGGAGATGAAGCCGAGCGCGGAGACGAAGACGGCGATCACGAGGCCGTGGGCGAGCGCGATGTCGGTCAGCGTGCGCGCGAAAGCGACGGAGCCGGCCCCGACGAAGATCAGCGCGAAGGTGCCGATGAACTCGGCGGCCCCGCGGCGGAGGTAGTCACGTTCAAGCACGCGCGCAAGACTAGATCATCCAGGCGCCGTTGTTGTGATCTATCCCCTGGCCGGTGACGCCGGTCGCGTCGGGAGAGAGCAACCAGGCCACCGTCCCTGCGATCTCAGCGGGCTCGCTCATGCGGCCGAGGGGGACCTCGCGCATTGCCATTTCCAGCGCTTCCTCGCGAGTTCCTGGCATCGCGTCGATGCCTTCCCACGCCATGTCGGTGTTCACCCAGCCGGGGCAGATGCCGTTCACCTGGATGCGGCGGGGCGCCAGTTCGGCGGCGAACGCGCGCACCATTCCGAGGAGCCCCGCTTTCGAGGAGCAGTAGGCGGTGTAGCCCGGGACGCCGATGCGCGCGAGGATCGACGAGGTGACGACAATTCGGCCGCCGTCGGCGAGGTGCGGCTCGGCAGCGCGGCAGCACCAGTAGGTGCCGTAGAGGTTCGTCTGGACGATGTCGTCCCACCGGTCGCTGTCACCGGGTTCGTTCGGGCCGCCGACTCCGGCGTTCGCGACGAGCGCGTCCAGCGGTTCGTCGAAGGCCGCGTGCACGGCGTCCGAGTCGCGGATATCAACGGACCTCGTCACCGCGCCCGGCACGACGTCGCGCAGCCGAGACTCGTCGCGGGCGAGCAGCGTCAGGCGCGCGCCTTCGTCGGCGAGCCGGCGCGCGATCGCGCGGCCGATCCCGGTCCCTGCTCCCGTGACGACGACGTGCTTGCCTTCGAGGCGGTTCACGCGGGCGAGTCTACGGACCGCTGCCAGGCATCGAGCACGGCCCGTTCCTTCTCGCGATCGAGGCCCGCCGGAAACGCCGCCGGCGTATGACCGCTCTGCGCCCAGTCGAGCGTCGCCCGTGCCGTCTCCTCGAGCGGGCGTGTGCGGAGCCCGGCCGCAACCGCCGGCGCCGGATTGACCGACAGCATTCCCTGGTATTGCGCGTGGTGAAGCCACAGCGGCAGCTCCATCCACTCCCCGATGCCCTGCGCGTCGAGAAAGTCGGGGTCGACCCAGACGAGATCGGCGTCAGAGGCCGCGACGATGCGGCACGTCTCGAGCACGTGCTCGCGCGTCAGCACAGGCCCGACGGCGTTGTAGGTGCCGCTCGCGCGCTCCTCGGCGGCGCGCAGGATCCACTCGGCGAGGTCGCGTGCATCGATCACCTGCGTGTCGGCGTCCCGGGGCAGGGGCGCGAGCACCGGCCCGCCGATCGCGAGCCGCACCGGCCAGTACGTGAAGCGCCCGGTCGGATCCCACGGCCCGACGATCAACCCCGGGCGCGGAATGAACGCGTCCGGGTGCCGCTCGCGCACGACGTTCTCGCAGAGCACCTTCAACGCGCCGTAGGCCTCTTCCCACACCTCGGTCGGCGCCTCCAGTTCGGCGAGCTGAGAGGACTCTGTCGGCGGCCTCGAGAGGTCGGCGTACACGCTGATCGTCGAGACAAAGGTGTAGTGGCCGACCGTACCGAGCGCATCGAGTGTCTCGGAGACGAGCCGCGGCACGCGACCGCTCGTGTCGACCACGGCGTCGAAGTCACGGCCGGCGAGCGCGGTGAGATCGCCGTCTCGGTCGCCGCGAAGCTTCTCGACCTCCGGGAAGAGCTCGGGGCGCGTCTGGCCGCGGTTGAAGAGCGTCACCTCGTGGCCGCGTGCGAGCGCGTTGTGGACGACGTGGCGGCCGAGGAACTGTGTCCCGCCGAGAACGAGGATGCGCATTACGCTCACTTTATGTTCGTGAGGCATGCAGAGTCCGCCGATTACGCGCGGGTGATCGAGGTGGTCGATCAGTGGTGGGGCGGGCGCCCGATGGCGGCGATGCTCCCGAAGCTCTTCTTCGTCCACTTTCGCGACACGTCGTTCGTTGCGGACGACGACAAGGGACTTGCAGGATTCCTTTGTGGCTTTCGCTCGCAGACCTACGCCGACGAGGCGTACATCCACTTCGTCGGGGTCGACCCGGAGCGGCGCGGGTCAGGGCTTGGGCGCGCGCTGTACGAGCGGTTTTTCGCTGCGGTCGCACCGCGCACCGTCGTCCGCGCCGTGACCTCGCCGGTCAACGAGCGGTCGGTGGCCTTTCACCAGGCGCTCGGTTTCGAGGTGGAGCGCGTCGACGAGGATTACGACGGGCTCGGAGAAGCACGGGTTCTGCTTGTAAAGCGTGTGATTTCGGCGCTGTAGATCCCCTTTTCGGGGATGGCCGCTCCCGGCGACCCCGGCGACCATGGGTGCATGGGGGTGCCTGTCTATCGGGGGAAATTCGACGCGCCGCAAGCCGAGCGGCTGCTCTGGCGGGCCGGCTTCGGGCCGCGCCCCGGCGAGGCTGAGGCGCTCGCGAAGCTCGGGCTGCACGGCGCGGTCACCTCGCTCGTCTCGCCGCGGCGGGAGAAGTTCGTCGGCCCCGCGCCGCACGACTCGAAGGGGCGACCGCTCGCGCCGGCAGACGCATGGGGCCACGACCATTGCTGGTGGCTCGATCGAATGGTGCGCACATCACGACCGCTCGTCGAGCGCATGACCCTCGTCTGGCACGACTGGTTTGCAACCTCGAACGACGGCGTCGGCAGCCAGAAGTTGATGCTCCGTCAGAACCAGCTCCTTCGCAGCCACTCGCTCGGCTCGTTCGAGCAGTTGCTGATCGACGTTACGCGTGACCCGGCAATGCTCCTCTGGCTCAGCGGGACGGAGAACTCGAAGGACGCACCGAACGAGAACTACGCGCGCGAGATGATGGAGCTCTTCACGCTCGGCGCAGATCGTGGTGCCTATACCGAGCACGACGTGCGCGAGCAGGCGCGTTCACTGACCGGCTTCCAAAACGACTGGAAGCCCGGCCTCGGCGATTACAACTTCCACTTCGATCCACGCGAACACGACGCGGGGACGAAGGTCGTGTTTCGCAAGCAGGGCCGCTACGACTGGCAGGATGCGTGTCGGATGTGCGTGTCGCACCCGTTGCACGCGTCCTTCTTCGTGCGCAAGCTCTGGAGCTACTTCGTGCCGGTCGCTCCCGACCGCGCGACGCAGGCTTCGTTGGAGTCGCTCTACCGCACCGGCAGGCAGGTCGGTCCCGTGCTGCAGGCGATCCTGCAGCATCCAGTCGTGTACGACGGGCCGCGGATGGTGAAGCCGCCGGCCGTGTACCTCGCCGGTCTGCTGCGCCGGATCGGCGCGGGGATCACAACGACCGACTGGGCCTGGATCGGTTCCCTCGCGGGCCAGCAGCTCTTCTATCCCCCGAACGTCGCGGGCTGGGACGACGCTCGCTGGCTCGATACAGCGACCTATCGTGGACGTTGGATTGCCGTGCAGCGGATCCTCCAGGATCGCAAGCTCGATCCCGCGAAGGGCACGGCGGGCTCCGACGCGCAGACCGTGCTCACGAGGGCGCTCGCATTCTGGAACAACCCCGCGTTGACGGATGGGACACGGGCGGCGCTGCTGCACTTCGCGCAGGTTGCGCTTGCCGATGCGGGCGGGCAGCGGTGGAAGCAGCAGCAGTACCCGGTGCTCCTCGAGAACGCGCTGCGCCAGTTGATCGCCGTCTCACCTGAAGTTCAGACGTCGTGAGCCAGATCTCGTGCGACGAGTGCTCGCGCGCGGATGTGCTCCGCGCGGTTGCGGGCCGTGGGTTGCCGGCGATCGAGGCAGGCATGCCGCTGCCGGCAGGCACGGGGCTCTCACGCCGCAGCTTCGTAGCGCGCTCGCTGGGGCTTGCGCTCTCGGTGTACGGCGCGGGCCACCTGCAGCTCTTCGACGAGGGCATTGCCGCCGCTGCGTCGACCCCGGGCTCCCCGATCCTCGTCACGGTGTTCCTGCAGGGCGGAGCCGACGCGCTGTCGATGCTCTATCCGGACGGCGACCCTCGCTACCGCAAGCTGCGCCCGCAGCTCGCGGTCAGCGGCGGTCTGGCGTTCGCCGAGGACGACCGGCTGCGCTGGCATCCCGCGCTCTCGCCGCTCGCACAGCTGCACGGCGAAGGCAAGGTGAGCGTGCTGCCGGCGATCGGCTACGACCACCCCGACCAGTCGCACTTCACCTCGCGGCATTTCTGGGAGGTCGGCGCAACCGAGACGTCGCTGCTCACCGGCTGGATGGGGCGCTACCTCGACGCGGCGGGCACCGCGGACAATCCGCTGCAAGGGCTATCGCTGACGGGGCAGCTCCAGCCCACGCTTGCCACGGCGAAGGTGCCGGTCGCAGCAATCGACGGGCCCGATCAGTACGACTTCTGGGTGCCCGGCGTGTGGGGAGACGTCGAGACGCGGATGCTCGACGCCGTCGGCGCGCTCGGCGGCGTCGCGTCGCCCGACCCGGCGTTCAGCTCGGTGACGAACGTCACGACGCAGGCCGACCGCTTGCGGCGCCAGCTCGTCCCGTTCAACAGCACGGACGGAATCACCCCGCCCGTCGCCTATCCAACGTCCGACGACTCCTTCCCGAAGCAGCTTCAGGGCCTTGCTGCGATGGTTGCTGCGGGCCTGCCGTTGCGCTGCGTCGCGCTCGAGGCGACAGGCGAGTACGACACACACGCGTCGCAAGCGTCCGTGCTGACACCGGCACTGACGTCGACCGCCGCCTCACTCTATGCCTTCCAGCGCGACCTTGAGGCGCGCGGCGTCGCAGACCGCGTGTTGACCCTCGTCTGGTCGGAGTTCGGCCGCCGCGCGAAGGAGAACGGATCGGGTGGGACCGACCATGGCGCGGCGGGGACGGCGTTTCTGATCGGCTCGCGCGCGGCCGGGCGGCAGATCGGTGAGTTTCCGGGGCTCGGGTCGGGCCTCGACGGGGACGGCAACCTGACCCCGACGTCGGACTTTCGTGCGGTCTACGCATCGCTGCTGGAGCAGTGGCTTGGCTTTGACGCGGCGCGGATCATCCCGGGCGCGGCAAAGCTCGCGCGCCCAACGCTCGTCAAATGAAACTGCTCGCGCTCGCGTTCGGCGTCCTCGCGCTCCAGGGAGCTGCACCGACGCGGCTTCAGGTGGTTGCGAAGGAGTTCTCGTTCGGGCTTTCGCGCGTCAACGTCAAGGCAGGCCCGGTCGTGATCGAGCTCGCGAACTTCGGTCAGGACCTGCACAACCTGCGCGTGCAGCGTGCAGGGTCACGGCACATTGCCGGGATCGGCGTCGTCGCTCCCGGCGCTCGCGGTGAGCTCGCGCTAAAGCTCACTCGCGGGCGATACTCGTTCTGGTGCTCGGTCGCCAATCACCGGAAGCTCGGGATGCACGCCACCCTCGTGGTGCGCTGAGTATCGACGACGTCGGCGATCCGGCGGGCACGCCCGTCCTCTACCTGCACGGCGGCGGCGACTCCCGGCTCTCGCGGCATCCCGACGATTCGATCGCGGCGGCGCTCGGTGTGCGACTGCTTGCGGTCGATCGCAGTGGCCCCGCCGTGCGTGGCCGCACGCTTCGCACGTGGGCCGAGGATGTGGTCGCGGCGTTGCCGGTTGACCGGTTTGCGGTCATCGGCTGGTCGGCAGGAGGCCCGCATGCGCTCGCGGTCGCCGCAGTCGCCCCGGAAGGTGTGACACGCGTTGCGCTCGTCGGTTCGATGCCGACGCCCGACGGTGTGCGCGAGTTGCCGCGCGACGTGCAGAGTGTGATGCGGCTCGCGCGCTTCAGCCCGCGGATCGCTGCGCGTGGGCTGGAAGCCTGGGGCAGGCGTCCAGTGCCGTCGACCGGCCACACCCTCACCGACGAGGCATACGCGCGCGGCCGTCTCGAGTCGTTCCGCGACGGCGGCTTGTGGCTCGCGCGCGAGCTCGCATACCTCGGCCGTCCCTGGGGCTTCGAACTGTCCGACGTCCGCGCGCCGGTCACTCTGTGGTGGGGCGAGCGCGACACCGTGTGCCCACCGTCAATCGGGCGCGACTACGAACGGCAGCTGCCGAACGCGACGTTGCGCATGGTCGACGACACGCATCAGATGCTCTTCAGCCACTGGCGCGACATCCTCGAGGACGTGTCCGGGCGATCCAGCACCAGGGTCTGACCCCGGCCGTCGTCCCGCCGGGACAGGTCGGGTCTGGAACGGGCGGGCCAGGTTGGCTCAACCATGCGGGCCGCCTGTCTCTTCGTGCCACTACCGGGGTCTGACCCCGGTGGTGGCTCTTTGGGTCAGCGAGGCGGACGGAGGGCCGCGAACTCGTCCGTTACCTCGAGCCGGTCCGAGGCGAAGCGGAAGAGCGCGGCGGGGCGGCCGCCCGCACGGCCCGGGGCGCGGCGGCCGTCGACGCGCTCCAGCACGCCGCGGCGCACGAGCACGCGCTGCAGGTTCGTCGCCGACACGTCGTGCCCGAGCGCCGCGATGTACACGTCACGCAGTTCCGAGATCGTGAACGTCTCAGGCGCAAGCGCGAAGCCGACGTTCGTGTACGAGAGCTTTGCGCGCACGCGCGCCTGCGCTGCGCCGACGAACGGCAGCGTCACGTCGGCCACCGGTCGCCAGTCGCCGTCGACCGAGCCCTCCGCAGAGACGAGCCCGAGGTAGGCGGTCGCGATGCTGCCGTCGTCGAGCACGCGCGTCTCGAGTTGCTCGACGTGAGCGAGCGCAGCGACATCGACTGCGCGCCCGAGTGCGGCCTCCAGCGGCTCACCCGGCGCCAGTGCAGCTCCCGGCAGCACGCCGTTTGCGAGCAGCAGCTCGAGGTGCCCGCCGCGCGCACGCATCACGACAGCGAGGGCGAGATGAGAAGTAGAATCGGTCACGGTTTTCGTCCCACAGTCTAAAACCTCCCGGAGGGCCCGTGAAGAGAGTGATCCCGTTCGTTCTGCTGACCCTGGCGCTGGCCGTGCTTGCTGCAGGCTGCGGCTCCAAGAAGAAGGCAACCAGCACAACGATCACGACGACAGCTGCGAGCAGCGGATTCAAGGTCGGTCTCAGCACCGACACCGGCGGCCTCAACGACCGCAGCTTCAACCACCTCGCCTACATCGGGCTGCAGCGCGCAGCGGCCGAGCTCGGCGTCCAGACGCGCGTCGTCACCTCGAAGTCGCCGTCGGACTACATCCCGAACCTGACCGCGCTCGCGAAGCAGGGCTACGACCTGATCATCGGCGTCGGCTTCACCGAGATCGACGCCGTCAAGACCGTTGCGAAGGCATTCCCGAACGCGCACTTCGCGATCGTCGACGTCTCGAACGCCGACGAGGGCGGCCTGAAGAACGTCGAAGGTCTGCTCTTCAAGGAGCAGGAGGCCGGCTATCTCGCGGGCTACGCAGCCGGCCTGGCCGCGCAAACGCGCGGCGGCACGGCCGTTTCGTCCGTCGGCGGTCAGAAGCAGCCGCCGGTCGACCGCTACATCGCGGGCTATCAGGCCGGTGCGAAGGCGGCGTTCCCCGCGGTCAAGCTGATCAACGGCTACTCGCAGGACTTCTCGAACCAGGCGAAGTGCAAGGAGGTCGCCCTGAATCAGATCGCGGGCGGCTCCGTCGTCGTCTTCCAGGTCGCGGGCGGCTGCGGGCTCGGCGCTCTCGACGCGGCGAAGGGCGCGAACGTCTGGGGCGTCGGCGTCGACGCCGACCAGGGCTACCTCGGCACGTACGTCCTCACCTCGGCGCTGAAGCGCGTCGACACCTCGGTGTTCAACTCGATCAAGGATGCGAAGGACGGCAACTTCAAGGGTGGGCAGGACGCCGTCTACGGACTCAAGGATCAGGGCGTCGGCATCGGGCAGTTCTCCCCGAAGGCACCGAAGGGCGTCGCCGCGAAGGTCGCGGCAATCAAGGCCCAGATCGCCAGCGGGAAGATCACGAACATCCCGACGACGGTGGTCAAGTAACACGGTGACGAAAGGAGCTCGCGTATGGCATCGCTCACGGACAAGCAGAAGGTAATGCTGAAGGGGCATCACTTTGGCGTGGTCGCGACCGTCGGTGAGGACGGCCGCCCTCAGACCAGTGTGGTGTGGGTCGACACCGACGGTGAGAACGTGGTCTTCAACACGACCAACAAACGGGCCAAGGGACGGAACCTGCGCGCGAACCCGCGCGTCAGCATCAGCGTGTGGGACAACGAGGATC
Organism: Thermoleophilia bacterium; assembly: GCA_031393705.1. Taxonomy (GTDB): domain Bacteria; phylum Actinomycetota; class Thermoleophilia; order Gaiellales; family Gaiellaceae; genus PALSA-600. Next base: position 19,178 of record JANMWB010000070.1, read on the forward strand.
CCTACAAGTACTTCGAGGTCGAGGGCCCGGTCGAGCTGGACGAGGAGGGCGCAGGCGAGCACATCGGCGACCTCTCGCAGCGCTACGAAGGGAAGCCGTTCCACACACCTGTCGACCGGGTGATCGTCAGGATCAAGCCCGAGCGGGTGCTCGACCACGGCATCGACGAGTAGCGCGGGTTGTCTTGGCTGCATAGATGACTAGCCCGTATGCTCGCGCGATGGCGACTGATCTTCGCTCTGCGGCGCGCGACCACCTCTGGCTGCACTTCACGCGCATGCACGGCTACGACCCGCCGGTGATCGTCCGCGGCGAGCACTGCTACCTGTGGGACGACACGGGCAAGAAGTACCTGGACGCGCTGGCCGGGTTGTTCTCCGTGAACATCGGCTACTCGCACGGCGAGGAGATCGGCCAGGCCGCGCTCGAGCAGATGCGCGAGCTGCCGTTCTACACCAACTGGTCGTATGCCCACCCGCGCGCGATCGAGCTCGCGACGAAGCTCGCGGAGCTCGCGCCGGAGCACATCAACCGCGCGTTCTTCGTCTCGGGCGGCTCCGAAGCGGTCGAGTCGGCGTGGAAGCTCGCGCGTCAGTACCACTCCGCCCGCGGCGAGCGCCGCTGGAAGGCGATCTCACACCAGACGGCCTACCACGGCACCACGATGGGCGCGCTCTCGATCAACGGCATCCCGGCGCTGCGCACGCCGTTCGAGCCGCTGGTGCCGGGCGTTGCGCACGTGCGCAACACGAACCGCTACCACCGCCCGCCCGAGGAGACCGAGGAGCAGTTCACGCAGTTCCTGCTGGACGACCTCGAGGAAACGCTCGAGCAGGAGGGGCCGGACACAGTCGCGATGGTGATCTTCGAGCCGGTGCAGAACGCGGGCGGGTCGTTCACGCCGCCCGCCGGCTACTTCCAGGGTGTGCGCGCGTTGTGCGACCGCTACGGGATCCTGCTCTGCGCGGACGAGGTGATCACCGGCTTCGGTCGCACGGGCGCGTGGTTCGGGAGCATCAAGTACGACATCAAGCCCGACCTGATCACCTGCGCGAAGGGTCTCTCGTCGAGCTACGCGGCGATCGGCGCGGTGCTCGTCGCGGACAAGGTCTACGACGCGTTCAGCTCCGGGACGTCGATGTTCTCGCACGGCATCACGTTCGGCGGGCACCCCGTCGGTTGCGCGATCGCGCTGAAGAACCTCGAGATCATGGAGCGCGAGCAGATCGTCGAGCACGTTGCGGAAACGCAGGACGACTTCCGGGCGCAGCTCGAGACGTTGCTCGACCTCGACATCGTCGGTGACGTGCGCGGCACCGGCTACCTCTGGGCGCTCGAGCTCGTGAAGAACAAGGAGACGCGCGAGACGTTCAACGACGAAGAGTCGGAGACGTTGCTGCGCGGGTTCCTCTCGGGGGCGCTGTTCGAGAAGGGGCTGATCTGCCGGGCCGACGATCGTGGCGATCCCGTCGTTCAGATCTCGCCGCCGCTCGTCGCAGGGCAGGAGGAGTTCAGTCAGATCGTGGGAATTCTCGGTGAGGTTCTCACCGAGGCCTGGCAGCGCATCAACTAACTCGATCAGGAGGCCCGCATGGCCGTTGCAGAGCAGACGACCGCATTCGCGCTCGCGGAGAAGAGCAAGCTCATCAAGTCGCTACGCCGCTTCGACATGGTGTTCTTCACCCTCTGCGCGTTCGTCGGCCTCGACACGCTCGGAACGGTTGCGTCCAACGGCCCCGAGGGCTTCCTCTGGCTCGTGATCCTCGCAGTCGTGTTCGTCGCCCCGTACATGCTCGTGATGGCCGAGGTTGGCAGCGCCTTCACGATGGAGGGCGGCCCGTACGAGTGGGTGAAGCTCGCCTTCGGCCGCCTGCACGGCGGGATCGCGGCGACGCTCTACTGGGTCACCAACCCGCTGTGGGTCGGCGGGTCACTGGCGTTCATTTCGACCGACGCGTGGCGCGCAAACGTGTTCGGCATCGGGCACGGCACGGTCGGCGACTACCTCTTCAAGTTCGTCTTCATCTGGATCTCGATTGGCGTTGCGATCGTTTCGCTCCGTTACGGCAAGTGGATTCCGAACCTCGGCGGGTTCCTTCGCATCATCGTGCTCGGGTTCTTCTCGATCACGGTGCTGATCTATGGCGTCAAGCACGGCGTGCATGGGTTCGACTTCCACGGCCACGTCCTCACGAAGGCCGTGTTCCTCGGTCTCGTGCCGGTGCTGCTCTTCAACTACGTCGGGTTCGAACTGCAGAACGGCGCCGCCGAGGAGATGGACGATCCGCAGCACGACGTTCCAGTCTCCGTCCTCCAGAGCGGGATCCTTGGCGTGCTGCTGTACGTGATCCCGATCGGCGCGATCATTCTCGTCCTGCCGAGCAAGTCGATCACCGGGATCGGCGGCTTCATCGACGCCGTCACGAAAGTGTTCAGCGTCTACGGCGGAGCCGCACACACCCTGCTGGTGTTGATGACGATCTGTTTCGTCGGCACGCTCGTCACGTCGGGCGCCGTCTGGATGATCGGGTCCGACCGCATCCAGGCAGTTGCAGCCTACGACGGCTCGTTCTTCCCGTGGTTCGGCGTCTTCAACAGGAAACTCGGCACGCCCGTGCGCGTGAACGTCATGTCCGGCGTCGTCTCGACCGCGTTCTGCTTCGCCGCAATCGCGTTCTTCAACAGTGGTTCTGACTCGACCTTCCAGATCGTCCTCGACATTGCGATCTCGACGACGCTCATCTCCTACATCTGGATCTTTCCCGCGGCGCTGAAGCTGCGGTTCACCCACCCGGACGTGCCACGGCCCTACCGTGTTCCCGGGCAGTACGGCATGTGGATCGGCGCGCTGGTGATCACGGCCTGGGTCACGCTCGGCTCGTGGGTCGCGGTCTTCCCCGGGACGATCGAGAGGGTCCTCCATGTCCCGTACGGGTTCAAGGACAACTGGGGTGTCACGCGCACCAAGTTCGAGGTCTACACATTCGCGACGCTGGGGATCATCCTCGCGTTCGCACTCGTCGGCTACCTCGCGGGTGCAAGCGTGCGGGCTGACGTGGTCGCGCTCGAGGGAGACCGCCCGGAGCCGACCGAAATGCCACCTGCTCCGTAGTGCGCGCCTGGGGGATTCCCTGGTCGACGAACTGTGAGCGCGTGTCGATTGCGGCCGCGCTCGCAGGCGTCGAGGTGGACTGGACGCTCGTCACGTTCGACGACAGAACGCTGATCGAGGAGCTGAGCGGCCAGAAGGGCGTCCCGGTCGCCGAGCTCGACGGGAAGATCGTCGTCGGATCCTTGGCGATCGTCGGGCGCATCGCGCCGCAGCTCTGGCCGGCCGATCCGCGCACACGGGCGCTCGCCGACACGTTCCTCGAGTGGTTCGACCGCATCTGGCTGCACCCGCTCGGCGTCCTCTGGCGGGACGAGGACGAGGATCGGAAGGCGCGCGCTGCGAAGCGACTCGACCGTTCTCTCGATCGGTTCGAGGCACTGCTCGACGGTGACTATCTCTTCGGCGCGCTGTCCGTCGCCGACGTCGCGGCGTATCCGTTCATCAAATACGCGACGGAC
>JANMWB010000078.1:0-66271 GCA_031393705.1 Thermoleophilia bacterium
GTGGCAACGCACCCTGGTCGTCACCTGGCTCGCCGTGTACGCGGTGAGTTGGGCGCTGACTCTCGCCACTGCGTTCTGAAAGGCTCCAGCGATGGCCGATATTCGTCACGACCCGCTGACCGGTCGCTGGGTGGCGGTTGCGCCTACCCGTACGCAACGGCCTGGTGCTGCGACGCCTGCGGTAGACGAAGCCGAGGCGTGCCCGTTCTGCGCCGGCCACGAGGACCGCACCCCGCCGGAGACGCTGCGGCTCGGCGAAGGCCCGAGCGGTTGGGGCGTGCGCGTCGTCCCCAACCTCTACCCCGCGCTCGAGCGCCAGGAAGTCGTGATCCACGGCCCCGAGCACGTGCACTCGGTCGGCGAGTTGAGCGACGCGACGGTCGACCTCGTCGCGGAGGCGTGGCAGCGTCGTGCACGCGACACCGGCGGCATCTGTTTCCCAACGCTCAACGAGGGCCACGAGGCTGGTGCGTCGCTGCCGCACTCGCACTCGCAGCTTGGGTGGCTGCCTGCGCCGGCGCCGGCGGTGATCGCAGAGCACGGCCTCCCGGAGGTGATCCAGGTGCTCGCACGGGACGGGGTCACCGCCGGCTGCCCGGTCGCGAGTCGCGTCCCGTACGAAGTGCTGATCGCGCCGTCGACCAGTGAGCCGGACGGACTGCGCAGCGATCTCCTCGCACCTGCGCTGCGCCTGCTCGCCGAGATCGTGCGTCGCTTGCAGCGTGTTCGTGGCGAGCCTCTTGTCCCGCTCAATGCGTGGTTGCACGACGGCCCGCACTGGCACCTCGAGCTCTTCCCCCGCACAACGCGGCTAGCCGGCCTCGAGCTCGGCGCAGGCGTCTACGTCAACCCGGTCGCGCCGGAGACGGCCGCCGAGGAGCTGCGCGCGGTCAGTGAGGGTTAGAGCGCGACGGACTTCTGGTCGCGAAAGCGTCGCGCAGCGTCGATCGCCGCGCCGAGGTTCAGGCCCTTGTCCTTCGCCTGCTTGATCAGCATCACGGTCTCGACGGCATCCATGTCGTAGATCCGCTGCTTCTTCCCCTTGGTGGGGATCTGGGCTTTGTTCGTCCAGTAATCGAGCTGCATCTTCGAGATGCCCGCGATCGCGCAGACCTGCCCGAGGTAGAGCTCGATCTTGTCGAGATGCTCGGCCATATCGATGGGCTCGAGCAGGTCGACCTGCTTGCTATACGCCACGAGGGCTTCCTTTGTTCGACTGTCTCCCGACCCCTCGATTGACACTTCTACCACCCCTAGTTGCAAAAGGGAAGTTGTTGTGCCCGAAATCACACAGAAGGGTGAGGAGGCGCTAAACGATAGAAAAAGCTCAGTCGTCGGGTGTCGAGGCGTCCGAAACGGCGTCGCCGCCCGGCACTTCGCTCGACACGGAGCCGTCCGCGTCGACGTCCTGGTCGTCGCCGGATTCCACGACCGGCGCCAGTGACGAGACCTGCTCGCCCTCGCGGAGCCGCATCACGATCACGCCCTGCGTCGAACGGCCGAGCCGCTTCACGTCTTCGACCGGCATCTTGATCACGGTGCCGCCGGTCGAGATCAGCATCACCTGGTAGCCGTCGCGAACGACGCGCGCGCCGGCGAGATGCCCGCGCGCCGCGGTCAGCTGAACCGTCTTCACGCCCATGCCGCCGCGGCCCTTCTTCGGGTACTCGGAGACGCGCGTCCGCTTGCCGTACCCGTTCTCGGTGATCACGAGCAGGTCCGCGTCGTCGGCAGCAATCGCCACCGAGATCACTTCGTCGTCACCGCGCAAGCGCATGCCCTGCACACCGGAGGCGTCGCGACCCATCGCGCGCACGTCCTTCTCCGAGAAGCGGATCGCCTGGCCGAGACGCGACACCATCAGGACGTCGTCCTCGCCGGTCGAGTGGCGGGCGCCGATCAGTTCGTCCCCCTCGCGCATCTTGATCGCGATGATTCCGTCGGCCTTCAGGTTCGTGTTGTACGCCTTGAGCTCGGTCTTCTTGACGACACCGTTCTTCGTGGCGAACAGGAGGTACTTCGCCTCCTCGAACGCGCGGGTCTGGATCACAGCACGCACCGTCTCGCCCTGACGGAATGGCAGCAGGTTGACGATCGCGCGACCCTTCGACTGGCGGGAACCGAGTGGCAACTCGTGCACCTTCAGCCGATAGACCTTGCCGACGCTCGTGAAGAACAAGATGTAGTCGTGTGTCGATGCGACGAACAGATGCTCGATGTAGTCCTCGTCCTTCAAGTCCATCCCCATCACGCCGATGCCGCCGCGGCGCTGCTCGCGATAGGCCGTGACGGGTAGCCGCTTGATGTAGCCGGACTGCGTGATCGCGATCACCATGTCCTCTTCCGCGATCAGGTCCTCGAGCTCGAGCTCCTCTTCGGCCGCCACGATCTCCGAGCGGCGGTCGTCATTGCGCCCGTAGATCGCGTTCAGCTCGAGCAACTCGTCCTTGATCAGCGAATCGACCTTCGTCTCGTCCGAGAGCAACGCGCGCAGCTCGGCGATGCGCTCCTGGATGTCCTTGTATTCGCTCTCGACGCCCTGCCGCTCGAGCGCGGTCAGCGCGCGGAGGCGGAGCTCGAGAATCGCAAGCGACTGCTGCTCGGACAGCTCGAACGTCGCCATCAAGCCGGTCTTCGCAGCCTCGGTGTCGGCCGCGGCACGGATCAGCTTGATCACCGCGTCGAGATTGTCGAGCGCGATGAGATAGCCAGCGAGGATGTGCGCGCGGCGCTCCTTCTTGCGCAGCTCGTCCTTCGAGCGGCGCGAGACGATCTCGCGCTGGAAGTCGAGAAAATGTGTGATGAGCTCGAGCAGTGACAGCGTGCGCGGGATGCCGTTGACGAGCGCGACGGCATTGACGCCGAACGTCGACTGCAGCGGCGTGTGCTTGAAGAGCTTGTTGAGGGCAACCTGCGGGATCGCGTCGCGCTTCAGCTCGATCTGGATGCGCATCCCCGACCGGTCGGAGTGGTCCGCGAGATCGGAGATCTCCGTGAGCACCTTCTCGTTGACGAGGTCCGCGATCTTCTTGATCACACCTGCGTCGCCGCCCTTCTTCACGCCGTACGGCAGCTCCGTGACGATGATCGCGCTCTTGCCGCCGCGCAGCTCTTCGATGTGCGCGCGGGCGCGCATGACGACACGGCCGCGGCCGGTGCGGTAGGCGTCACGGATCCCGGAGCGGCCGACGATGATCGCGCCGGTCGGGAAGTCGGGTCCCTTGACGTGCTTCATCAGGTCCTCGACGTTCGCCTGCGGGTTGTCGATCAGCTCGACGATCGCGTTCACGACTTCGCCCAGGTTGTGAGGCGGGATGTTCGTCGCCATACCAACGGCGATGCCGGCACTGCCGTTGACAAGCAGGTTGGGGAAGCGCGCCGGCAGGACGAGCGGCTCGCGCTTCGACTCGTCGTAGTTCGGGCCGAAGTCGACGGTGTCGGAGTCGAGCTCGCGCAGCATCTCCTCGGCGAGCTTCGCGAGCCGCGCCTCGGTGTAGCGCATCGCGGCAGCCGGATCGTCATCGATCGAGCCGAAGTTGCCCTGGCCATCGACGAGCGGGTAGCGGAGCGAGAACGGCTGCGCAAGACGCACGAGCGTGTCGTAGATCGACGCGTCGCCATGCGGATGATGGTTGCCCATCACGTACCCGACGATGTTCGCCGACTTCACGTACGGCCTGCCCGGCCGGTTGCCGTTCGACCACATCGAATAGAGCACGCGGCGATGCACGGGCTTCAAGCCGTCGCGCACGTCGGGGAGCGCGCGCGACACGATCACGTGCATCGCGTAGCCGAGGAAGCTCGTGCGCATCTCCTGCTCGAGCTCGCGTCCCTCGATGCGGCCGGGGCCCAGGGCGCCTGTTTCTAGTTCACTCATCCGTTGTTCCTAGACGTCGAGGAACTTGACGTCTTTGGCGTTCTGCTCGATGAACTCGCGGCGAGGCTCGACGGCGTCGCCCATGAGCATGGAGAACATGCGGTCGGCCGCAGACGCGTCCTCGACCTCGACGCGCATCAGCAAGCGCTTCGCGGGATCCATCGTCGTCTCCCAGAGTTGCTCGGCGTTCATTTCGCCAAGACCCTTGAACCGCGACACCTGAATGCCCTGCTTCGCTGCATCGAGAGCAAGCGCGCGGAGAGCGTCGAACGACTCCGCCACCTCAATCTCCTTGCCGACCTTCACCGTGAACGGGGGGCGGCCGGCGATCTCGACGAGGCGGTTGTACGCCTGGCGCAGCTTGGTGTAGATCGGCGAGCCGAGCAGCTCGATCGGGACCGCAACATTGTGCGCCGCGGAAGTCTCGGTCTCGATCACGCGCACCCGCAGCACGTCTTCGTCCTTGTCGACGATCGAGAGCGAATAGCCGTTCTCAGCGATCGCATCGATTGCCGACTGAATGTCGCTCGGCGCCTCGATCTCGTGCTCGATGAGCCGGTGCACCACCATCAGCTCGGCAGCCGCCGCGCTGAAGTCCGAGCGCAACCGCGCGTAATAGCCCTCGTACTGCTGCAACGCGGAGGAGACGCGCGCCCACTTCGCTTCGGTGAGCTTCAAGCTTTCGCCGTCGCGCGAGGCGATCTCGACGTTCGGAATGCGCTCGCGCGCGAGCAGCTCCTCGAGCTGCGCGTCCTTCTCGAAGTAGTACTCCTGGCTGCCGATCTTCACCTTGTAGAGCGGCGGCACTGCGATGTACACGTGGCCCTGCTCGATCAGCTCCGGCATCTGCCGGTAGAGAAACGTGAGGATCAGCGTGCGGATGTGCGAGCCGTCGACGTCGGCGTCGGTCATCACGATCACGCGGTGATAGCGGAGCTTCTCGAGATCGAACTCTTCGCCGAACCCTGAGCCGATCGCCGTGATCATCGACTGGATCTCGTTGTTCGAGAGAACCTTGTTGATGCGGTTCTTCTCACTGTTGATGATCTTGCCGCGCAGCGGGAGGATCGCCTGGTAGGTGCGGTCGCGCCCCATCTTCGCGGAGCCGCCGGCGCTGTCACCCTCGACGATGAAGAGCTCGGCCGCGGACGGATCGTTGATCGAACAGTCGGCAAGCTTGCCCGGCAGCGACATCGACTCGAGCGCGGACTTGCGCCGCGTCATCTCGCGTGCCTTGCGTGCCGCCTGCCGCGCACGCGCAGCGGAGATCGCCTTGTTGATCACGGCGCGTGCATCGGTCGGGTTCTCCTCGAAGAACTCCGCGAGCTTCTGGTTGACAGCCTGCTCGACGAGCCCGCGAACCCACGGGTTGCCGAGCTTCGTCTTCGTCTGACCTTCGAACTGCGGCTCGGCGAGCTTCACGGAGATGACTGCTGCGAGACCTTCGCGCACGTCCTCGCCGTCGAGGTTGTCTTCCTTCTCCTTGAGCAGGCCCTTGGAGCGCGCGTAGTCGTTCAGTGTGCGCGTCAACGCGGCCTTGAAGCCGGAGAGGTGCGAGCCGCCCTCGTGCGTGTTGATGTTGTTGGCGAACGAGAAGACGGACTCCTGGTAGCTGTTGTTCCACTGCATCGCGACCTCGACTTCGCCCTGGTCGGTCGCGCTCTCGAAGTAGACGACGTGCTTGTGCGCGATGTCCTTCGACTCGTTGATGTAGGAGACGAAGTCCTTGATTCCGCCCTCGTAGTGGAACTCGACGACCTCGCCGTCGACGCGCTCGTCGACGAACTTGATCCGCAGGCCCTTCGTGAGGAACGCCATCTCGCGCAAGCGCGAGATGATCGTCGGAGCGTGGTACTCGGTCTCGTCGAAGATCGAAGAGTCGGGCAGGAACGAGATCGTCGTCCCCGTCTCCGTCGTCGTACCGATCTCCTGCATCGCGCCCTGCGGCGCGCCGCGCGCAAACTCCTGGCGGTAGACCGTGCCGTTGACCTCCACCGTCGCGATCAGCCACTCGGAGAGCGCGTTCACGACGGACACGCCGACGCCGTGCAGGCCGCCCGAGACCTTGTAGCCCTCGCCGCCGAACTTGCCGCCGGCGTGCAGCTTCGTCAGCACGATCTCGAGCGCGGACGTCCCGGTGCCCTCGACCTCGTCGACGGGGATGCCACGGCCGCGGTCGATGACAGTCACCGAGTTGTCGGGGTGAATCGTCACCTCGACGGAGTCGTTGTAGCCCGCGAGCGCCTCGTCAACGGCGTTGTCGACGACCTCGTAGACGAGGTGGTGGAGACCCCGCGCGCCGGTCGAGCCGATGTACATGCCCGGGCGCAAACGGACCGGCTCGAGACCTTCGAGCACGGTGATGTCCTTGGCCGAGTAGCCGGCCTTCGCCTGAGTCTTTGCCATAATCAAGAAATGCCTGCAAAACGAGGGTTTTGCTGGGCACACGAAGTGTATCAGATTGCCGTGTCTTCACGCCCTCGTGCGAGGCTCAAAGAGACCGCTTTTTGCACACTTTCGCGCAGGTTTTCGTCGCTGATCGAGGAGGCGATCGCGCGGGCTCGTTCGTCGTCTTGGGGTGTGGTCTCGACGGGGCTCGAAACGGCCGGTTCGTCGTCCGCCTCCGGCAGTGGCCCGGCGGCGAAACGGAGCTTCTCGACGCCCAGCTTGCCGGCGATCTCGATGGCCTTGTGACCGAGCTCGAAGGCCCACACGGAGTCCGCGGTGTTGATGTGCACCGTTCCGTCGCGGGCGATGCGTGCCGGCCACGCGTTACGCGCGATCGCCTCGCCGACCGCCTCCGGCCAGCGCTCGACGAGCTCCGCCATCCCCGCCTGCGGTCCGTAGCGTCCGAGCTCGGCTCTGATGTCAGGACCGAGCGGTTCCATCTCTCGCAAATCCGTGTTCGACCTCGACAACCTGTGCGGGCTCGATCGGTAGTGCAGAGCGGTGCGTTGCGGTGATCATCGTCTGTCCCATACCCGCGAGGCGTCGCGCCAGCACTTCGCGCCGGCCCAGGTCGAGCTCCGAGAGGACGTCGTCGAGCAGGAGCAGCGGCGGTGTGGGCAGGAGCTCTGCTTCGGCGAGGAGCAGCGAGAGGACGGCCAAGCGCTGCTCCCCCTGCGATCCGTACTGACGCAGATCGCGGTCGCCACTTGCGATAACCACGTCGTCGAGATGCGGACCGACGCCCGTTGTGCCGCGCTCGAGATCGCGAGAGAGACGCGCTTCCAACAACGCGACGGTCGGCGGCTCGGCGTCGTACTCGAGTCGCGCGTCCGGCAAACCGAGCTCGTCGGCGCGTTCCGCGAAGCCCGGTGCAAGTTGCGCGAGTGCGACGCGGCGCTGTTCGACGAGCGCCGCTCCAAGCGCGGCGATCTGCTCCGTCCACGGCTCGAGCGCGTCGCGGGCGGACAACCCGAGTTGCACACGGCGGAGCGCGGCGTTGCGCTGTGCGAGCGTTGCGAGGTAGTCCTGCGGCACACCGGCGCGGGCGGGGAACAACCGTGCGAGGACACGATCGAAGTAGGCGCGGCGCGCGGCCGGCCCACCCTTCACAACAGCGAGCCGGTCCGGGGTGAAGACCAGCGTCGATACCTCGCGACGCAACGACTCCGCGGACGGCAGCTTCGCGCCGTTCAAGCGCGCTTCTTTCGCCTGCCCTTGTCGGAGGGTGACCGAGATCTCAACCGGCGACACACCGCGATGTCCGTCGAGCACGATGCGGCCCGCGTCCTCGCCGAAGCGAATCAGTTGCGTGTCCTGGCGCGTCCGCGGCGAGAAGCCTTGCGTCGCGACGTGTAGCGACTCGAGCAGATTCGTCTTCCCGACACCGTTGCGACCGACAACCAGAACGACGCCGGGCTCGAGCGCGAGATCGAGCGCCGCGTACGACCGGTAGCTACGAAGCGTGACGTTGCGTGTGATCAGCCCGCGAGCCTGATCGGCATGATCAGGTACACGTAGTCGTCGGCTTCACCTTCGAGCACCGCCGGGCGCAACGGACTGATCAGCTTGAACTTGATCGTCTCGGAATCGACGGAGTCAAGACCGTCGCGGAGGAACTCCGCATTGAATCCGATCTCCATCGCGTCGCCGGTGTACGGCGCCGGCAACGATTCGCGTGCCTCGCCTACGTCTTGCGTCACGGCGGAAACGGTCAGATCCCCGTCGGCGAAACGAAGGCGTAGCGGTGAGTTGCGCTGCGCCATCAGCGACACGCGGCGCACCACCTCGAGCAGCTCCTCGCGTGGCAAAGCGAGCTCGTACTCGAACTGCTCAGGCAGCAGTTGGCGGTAGTTCGGGAACTGTCCGTCGATGCGGCGCGTCGTCAACCAGGTGCCTTCGGCACCGAACACGACGTGGTTTTCCTGGAGGCCGAGTTGGATCTCGTCGGCCGTGCCGGCGATGCGAACAAGCTCCTGCAGCGCACGTGCCGGGATGATTGCTTCGAGCTCCGGCAGCGTTCCTTCGACCGGCGTTTCCTTCACGGCGAGGCGGTACGAGTCGGTGGCGGCCATCACGATCTTGCCCGGCTCGAAGCGCACGAGGATGCCCGTCAACACCGGACGGCTCTCGTCACGCGATGCGCTACGACCGACGCGCGCAACCGTCTCGACAAGCGCTTCGCGATCGATGCCGTGTAGGCCTGCTTCCTCGATCTCCGGCAACCGCGGAAAGTCTTCCGACGAGTACGTGTGGAGCCGGTAGTTCGCTGTTCCGGCGGTGACGACGACAACGGCTTCCTCGGGCTTGTGCTCGATCGTCACGTCGCTGTCCGGCAGTGAGCGGGCGATGTCGAGCAGCAGCTTGCCCGGCACGACAACCGTCCCTTCGTCGGCGACCTGCGCCTCGACCGTCGCGCGCAGCGAGACCTCCATGTCCGTCGCGGCGAGGTGGAGTTGGCCGGCCTCGGCGCGGAGCTGGATCCCGCCGAGCACGAGCACCGTGGTGCGGCTCGAAACACCCCGCGCAACGATACCCAGCTTGGCTGCCAGTTCGTCCTTGGTGACGGTTATCCGCAGGCCGGTCCCCACTACGGTTTCTGAGTCAATCATTTAAATAAACCTCGTTGTAGTGATAAGCCCTGTGGGTCCGGGGAGAACTGCCTGGATCCCTTCCCACGACTCAGTTTCGCTGTGGGGCCGGACGGGGGACAACTTGCGGTCTTGCACAGGCTAAACACTCAACGTGCTTGCCGGACTCGAGCTGTGAGTTCTTGGACGAGGTTGTACACAGACCTGTCCTCACGGATCAGGCGCGCGATTTTGGACGTCGCGTGGATCACCGTTGTGTGATCGCGGCCGCCGAACTCCTTGCCGATCTTCGGGAGCGAGGAGTCCGTGAGCTCGCGTGAGAGGTACATCGCGACCTGCCGCGGATAGACGATGTTCTGGGAGCGCCGGTCGCCGGTCAGCTCCGCCATCGTCACTCCGAAGCGCTCACAGACGAGGTCCTGGATCTTCTCGATCGAGATCTGAGCGCTCTCTCCTTGCGGGAAGACGTCCTTCAGCACGTCCTGAGCGAGGTCGACGGAGAGCGGCCTCCCGGTCAGCGATGAGAACGCGACGACCCGTGTGAGTGCGCCTTCGAGCTCGCGGATGTTCGTCGACACCCGCGAGGCGATGAACGTCAGCAACTCAGGCTCGCGGATCTCGATCTGGTCGTTCTTGACCTTCTTGCGGAGGATCGCGATGCGCGTCTCGAGGTCCGGCGGCTGAATGTCGGTGATCAGGCCCCACTCGAACCGTGAGCGCAGGCGTTCCTCCAATGTCGAGATGTCCCGCGGCGGCCGGTCGCTCGACATCACGATCTGCCTGCCGGCTTCGTAGAGGGAGTTGAAGGTATGGAAGAACTCCTCCTGGATGCGCTCCTTGTGCTCGAAGAACTGGACGTCGTCGATCAGGAGCACGTCGTAGGTGCGGTAGCGCTGCTTGAAGCCCTCGATGCGCTTGTCGCGGAGGCTGTTGATGAAGTCGTTCATGAACGTCTCCGAGGTGACGTAGCGGCACGTGAGCCCACCGCCGTGGTCGGTGACGAAGTTCGCGACCGCGTGCAGAAGGTGGGTCTTCCCGAGGCCCGTGTGGCCGTAGATGAAGAGTGGGTTGTACGCCTGTGCCGGCGCCTCGGCGACCGCCAGCGCGGCCGCGTGCGCGAAACGGTTGGACGACCCGATCACGAAGGAGTCGAAGGTGTACTTCGGATTGATCCCGGCGACGTCGCTGCGCGTCTTTTCAGAATGGGGCGCAGCAATCACCTCGGCCGGCAGCGGGCTGACCGCGCTCGGCACGGCGTTCGAGGGTTGCGGCGGCGGGACGGCCGACTCTTCGACGCGCAGCTGAACGCGGAGTTCCTTGCCGCTCGCATCCTTGACTGCAGCCCGGATCAGGTCGAGAAAGTGACCCTCGATCCATTCTCGTGTGAAGTCGTTCGGAACGGCGACCGCGAAGGTGTCGTCGTCGAGCGATGCACCGTCCACCTCGCCGAACCAGGTCGAATAGGTGGTGTCGTTCAGCGCTTCGCGGAGCCGGGCGGAAACATCAGTCCAGAGACTTTCCGCCGTCAGCTCGGTTTGCCGCTCCACGCTTTGCCCGCTCCTTCATTCGACCCCAGGGAGTTGGCGAGCATAGCAGCGTCCTCGAGCGCGTTTCAATGAGGATTTCTCGCCTCGTCCGCACCGGACGATTACGGTCTTTTGCAGGCATTTCGAGCGAGTTCCGGAAGCTTTCCACAGCTGTGGAAAGTCTGCTCGGTGAGACGCCCGCGACCCCCCTTTCCACGGCTTTTGTCCTCCACGCCCCCTGTGGACAACCGTCTGCCAAATTGGTCCGGCTATACTCGCCCGCGGCCGGCTTCGACGCTGGCTCCTTCTTATGAAACGGACCTACCAGCCGAACGTACGCAAGCGGAAGCGCAAGCACGGATTCCGTGCCCGGATGGCGACGCGTGCGGGTCAGCAGATCCTCAAGCGCCGCAGGTCCAAGGGCCGCAAGCGCCTCTCGGCGTGAGCGCGTGCAGCGCCGGAACCGCCTTTCCCGCTCTCGCGACTTCGACGCCGTTTACCGCCACGGCCGCTCCGTTTCGACCCGTTTCCTGACGCTCTACTGGTTCCAGCGGGAAGAGGCTGTGGGTGACCCCCGGCTCGGGTTCGCAGTCCCGAAGGCGGTCGGTAACGCTGTTGTCCGCAACCGCATCAAGCGGCAGTTGCGCGAGATCGTGCGCGTGAAGCTCGAGGGACGCCCGCCGACGAACGACTACGTGCTCGTCGTGCGCCAGGGGCTCCCGGAGGCCGCCGAGACGAACGGGCACGTGTGGCTCGAAGAGCGCGTTGAAGAAGTGCTCGGGAAGTCGACCGCAGCATGAGCACCGCGCCTCTCAGGATGCTGGCGATCGCTCCGATCCGCGTGTACCAGCGGCTCGTCTCGCCGTTCTTGCCGGCGAACACGTGCAAGTACCACCCGGGCTGCTCCGAGTACGCGGCGCTCGCGATCCGCAAGCACGGCGTGTTGCGCGGCCTGCCGATGGCCGGCTGGCGCCTCCTCAGGTGCAACCCGTGGTCGCACGGGGGAGTCGATTACCCATGAGCGTAGGCTTGACGGAGCTCCAATAATGCTGCCGTTGTTCAGCATCCTTCAGCCGTTGGAGGACGTGATGAAGTCGATCCTCGACTTCTTCCACTCGAACATCGGCCTCCCGTGGGCGTGGTCGATCGTCGCGCTGACGATCCTCGTGCGCATCGTGCTCGTGCCGCTGACGGTGCGGCAGATCCATTCGATGCAGTCACTCCAGGCGCACGCGCCGGAGATGAAGGAGATCCAGAAGAAGTACAAGGGCGACCGCGCGAAGCTCAACGAAGAGCTGATGAAGTTCTACAAGGAGAACCACATCAACCCGGCTGCGTCGTGCCTGCCGTTGCTCGCGCAGTTCCCGGTCTTCATCGCGCTGTACTTCACGCTCAAGCACGGCACCAAGCACATCACCGGTTCGTGGCTGCACGTCGTCCCGAACATCTCCGCGAAGGCGACGTCGCACTGGTCAGGGTTCCTGCTGCTTGCGATCTACGGCGGCTCGCAAGTTGCGTCGACGTACTTCATGGGCGCGACGATGGACAAGACGCAGCGGCGGATCATGATGTTCCTGCCGATCGTGTTCATCACGTTCGTGGCTCAGTTCCCGATGGGTCTCATCCTCTACTGGATGACGACGAACCTCTGGACGGTCGGGCAGGGACTGATCACGCGCAGGCTGGTGCCGAAGCCCAACCCCGCCACCGCCGCCGCGGCTGCAACGGGGCCGAAGCGCTCATCGCGTACGCCCGCGAAAGTCGAGGCTCCTGCCGTTGTCGAGACCCCGAAGCAGCCTCCCGCGCCGCAACAGACGCGCCGCGTCAAGAAGAAGAAGGGCGGCGCTCGCCGTTGAGCGACAACGTCTCCGCCGACACTGTGTCTGTAGAGGCAACGGGGGAGACTGTCGGTGAGGCGAAGTGGAAAGCACTGCGCGACCTCGAACGCGCAGCGCCCGGGATCGACAAAGCGAGCGTTCGCTTCCAGGTCGTCTCGGAGGGCGAACGCGGCCTGCTCGGTGTCGGTTACACACCCGCGCGCGTGATCGCGACGGTCTCGGTTGCAGACATTGCGGAGGCGCCCTCGACGGCCCGTGACGACGAGAGCGAGCTCGAGACGCGCATGCGCGAACTGGTCGAGACCGTGATCGGTGCGATGGGAATCACCGCACGCGTTGACGTGCACGAGACAGACGATGGAGTCCTCGTCACCTGCACGGGCGGTGACCTCGGCTTGCTGATCGGCAAGCATGGACAGACGATCGACGCGCTGCAGTACGTCGCGAACGCTGCGTCGTTTCGCTCGGGTGCCGGCAAGCCTGTGACGATCGATGCGGCGGGCTATCGCGAGCGGCGCCGGATGACGCTCGAAGGCATCGCGCTACGCGCGGCGGAGCAGGCAGTCGCCGGCGAGCGTGTGCTGCTCGAGCCGATGACGGCGGTTGAGCGAAAGGTGGTGCACGAACGGCTCAAGGAGGTCGGCGGCGTGGAGACCTCGAGTGAGGGGATCGAGCCCAATCGATACGTCGTCGTCTCACCTGCCTGACAGTGCTGCTCTCACTGCGTGGCTCGCCGCGGTCGTCGCGACGCCGGGACTGACGGCGTTCCGCGACGCGGACGAAGCGCGCCGCGCGCTGCTCGACGATTCGCTACGCGGCCTCGAGCTCGTCTCGCGTTTCGACGGGCCGATCGTCGATGTCGGCTCGGGCGGCGGGGCTCCTGGCATCCCGCTCGCGCACGCATTGCCGGACCGCGAGGTGGTGTTGCTCGAAGCCGAACGGCGGAAGTGTGAGTTCCTCGAGCAGTGGACGCCGGCGAACGCGCGTGTCGTCTGGGGTCGCGCGGAGGAGCAAGTGACCGACTGGGCGGGTGTGGCCGTGGCGAAGGCGCTTGCGCAGCCGCCGACAGCCGTCGAGTGGTGCTTGCCGCTCGTTCGGGAAGGCGGCGCGGTCGTGATCTGGGTCGGCCCATCGGCGGACGCCGAGCACGTCGGCCGGGTGGCGGCGCGAATCGCCGGCGAGCTCGAACCGGCACCGGACGGCTTCCTCGTCATCCGCAAGCTCGCCCCGACGCCGGCGGGCTTCCCGCGTCGCACGGGCGTAGCCAAGAAGCGCCCTTTGGCCTAGACCTCCCGAGACATCTCTCGTGGTCAGACCACGCCCGAAGTCGCGTGCGCGTTGTCCACACGTGGCCCGAAACCGCAGGAACTGCCAGGGTTGCTTGGTCCTTTCAGACATTGCGATCGGAGACCCGCCTCGTGGTCAGACCACCTCGGCAAAAGTGCAACATTTTTCCCCAGGCTCCTTCGGCGTTCGGCCGGCGCGTTCGCGGTTACGCGGGTGGGGTTCCCGCGACGGACGGCTCTGGCGGCGAAGCGCCCGCTTGCCCGAACGAGAGCACGGTGGCCGCCAGTGCGACGCACATGACAACCGCCGCTGCGCCGAGTGGGTGCACGCCGAGCCACGCGAGCACATTCTTCTGTCCCCAGGTGGCGATCGGGTCAGCGGTGCCGTGGCGTAGCAGTCCGGCAAGCCGTGCCCAGATCGTTCCGTGGAAACGATCGCTCGCGTTGACAGCTGTCGGCCACGTGAGCGCGACGGCTGTCGAGGCGACGACCGAAGCAGCGATCAGCGCGGCACCGAGGACGCGGAACCGTGCAAGGACGAGCGGCAGTCCGACTGCAAGAAACGGAAGCGCGGGTGCAATGAAGCGAGGGCCGGGCGAGTCGCCGCCGTATGGATCGAAGTAGCCGCAGTTGAGGGCGAGGAATGCAAGCGCGACGATCGTGCATACCGCCGCCTCGGCACTGCGGCGTCGCCAAAGGAGCACGAGACCGCCGGCCGCTGCGACGAGCAGCGGCGAGTTGAAGAGCAACCCCTGGTCTCCCACGAAGACGAGCCGGATCGCGTGCCACGAGGGCGCGTGAATGCCGAAGAACCCGGCGGCCTGGTTCGCCGCGAACGCGTCTGCGACGTAGCGGTAGGACAAGTGGAACGGCGAGCCGAACGCCGCCCAGTTGTATGCGCCGAGCGCAAGCGTGGCCGGTAGCGCGCCGAGCAGGTAGCGGCCGAACGGGCGCCAGCCGGTCAGCAGGACGTATCCGGCGAGCACGAGCGCGACGAGCCCTGTCTCGTACTCGACCAGCACCGCTGCGCCCGCGACGAGCCCGGCGAGGAACGGGCTGCGACGCCACGCGAGCAAGAACGCCGCGAACGCGAACGCAGCCGCCGGCACGTGAGCGAAGCCCGCCGAGGAAAGCGCAGCGGCCTCGGTGCCGAGCGCGAACGCAACGACGGCCGGCCCGCCCGTTCGCGGAGCAAGCCCTTCCGCGACGCGGCCGACGAGGAACGCACAGAGGAGCAGCGCGAGCCCCTGGACGGCAACGCGCGTCGCCCAGACGCGGAAGTCGTAGCGGTAGTGCCAGTGTGAGGGATCGCGGAGCCTGACGGCTTCGGCGCTCGGGATCGCGAGGATCGACACTCCGGGAGCCTTGTCCGAGTAGAGGTGTCCGCGGTAGCTCGCGACGTCGACAGCCCCGTGCAGGCAGGTGTCGGCCGAGAGGTGACCGTGGACGGCAGCGCGGGTCAGACAAAGTCGCGACACGTCCTGCGCGCCGGGCGGATAGACGACGGTGAGGGCCGCCAACGCCACGAGCGTGAGGAGCAGAAGCTCGTGCCGCGGAGCCCGCCACGGCAGCTCGGTCGGCGTGGGGAACCGCACGGCGCGACTCTAGTGTGACAGCCGCAAAGAGCGCAAAATCCCGCATTTCATGCGACTTTCGGTGTCCGACTGCACCGCTAGATTGGGCGTGTGCCGGGCAAGGTCTACGCGTTCGCGAACCAGAAGGGCGGAGTCGGCAAGACGACGACCGCGATCAACCTCGCCGCGTGCCTTGCGGAAGCCGGTGAGCGCGCCCTCGTGGTCGATCTCGACCCGCAGGCGAACGCGACGTCCGGTCTCGGCATGCGCGCGAACGGCACGTCGACGTACGACCTACTCGACGGTGCGCCGCTCGCCTCGCTCGCGAAGGCGACGAAGTGGGAGAACCTCTTCCTCGTCCCGTCGCGGCCCGAGCTCGCAGGCGCCGCGGTCGAACTCTCGCAGCGCGCGGATGGCGACCGCTACCTGGCCGACGCGCTCCAGCAGGCGGAGGGCTTCGACTTCGTGTTGCTCGATTGCCCGCCGTCGCTCGGCCCGCTGACGGTGAACGCGCTCGCGGCCGCCGATCGCGTGGTCGTGCCGGTCCAGACCGAGTACTACGCGCTCGAAGGCCTGGCGCAACTCGTGCAGTCGATCAACCTGATCAAGACGCGCCTGAACCCGAAGCTTTCGATTGCCGGCGTGCTCCTGACGATGGTCGACAGCCGGACGCGCCTCTCCGCAGACGTCGAGGCCGAGGTGCGCAAGCACTTCGGGAAGCTCGTCTTCGATGCGGTCGTGCCGCGTTCGGTTCGCGTTGCCGAGGCGCCGAGCCACGGCCTCCCGCTCACGCACTACGACCGGCGCTCGCGCGGCGCCGAGGCTTACTGGAAGGTGGCGATGGAGCTTGTCGAGCGCCCCTAGACGCGGCCTCGGCCGCGGGTTCGAGGTGCTGATCGGCGGCGCGACGCCCGAGCTCGCGCACCTCGCCGTCGACGACATCCATCCCAACGCCAAGCAGCCGCGGAAACGGTTTGACGGTGAAGCGGTCAGTGGGCTTGCCGAGTCGATCAAGGCACAGGGCCTGATCCAGCCCGTCGTCGTCCGGCCTCGGCTCGAAGGCGGGTACGAGCTGATTGCGGGCGAGCGCCGCTGGCGCGCCGCGCGCGAGGCAGGCCTCCCGACCGTCCCGGCGGTCGTGCGCGAAGCCGACGATCGCGACTCACTCTTGCTCGGGCTCGTCGAGAACGTCGCGCGCGAAGACCTCTCCCCGATCGAGGAAGCCCGCGCCTACGCCGTGCTGATCGACGAGTTCGGCCTCTCGCTCGGTGAGGTTGCCGACCGCGTCGGCAAGTCGAAGCCCACGGTCTCGAACCGCATCCGCCTGCTTGAGCTGCCCGAGGACGTGCTCGCGATGATCGGCCGGAACGAGCTGACCGAGGGCCATGCCCGCGCGGTCCTCTCGGTGCCGGACCAGGACGAGCGCCGCCGGCTGGCCAAGCGCATCGTCCGCGAGGGCCTCTCGGTGCGCGCCGCGGAACGCGCAGCTCGCTGGGCGGGCGCCAAGACGAAGGAACGCCGGGTGACCGCGGTCGATCCCGCCATCGCGGCGCGGATCAAGGACGCGATCCGGCTCCTCACAGGGTTCGAGGCGAAGGTCGGCACGGCCGGCCTGACGATTCCAGTCGACGGCGACGTCCAGCTCGAGGAGCTGGCCGAGGCCCTCGAACGGCTCGGCACGCCGTAAGCCCCGGAACCCGTAACCGGCACGGAGCCCCGCTCGTTGCACCTGTGTGGACGGGCTCTGGCTTCAAGACATCGAATCGCTCGAGGCGATCTCGCAGGATGAGGAAACGCGCAAGCTGTTCCTGCGGATGGCCTATCTGAGCCAGAACGGGCGTCTGCAGCCGTTTCTCCGCGAGCTCGAGGACGACCGTGAGCTCGACGACCACACCAAGGAGACGCTCGCCGAGCTTGCTTCCGACGGCAGTTTCCTTCATGCGGTTGAGGACTACGTCCACCGCACACGCGCGCTCCACTAGCGTGGGGCCGATGGAGCCGCACGACAACGAGACTGCCGTCTTTGAGGCTGCGGCGTTCGAGGTTCCGCCGGCCGCCGAGTCGCCTGCGACCTGGGGCGAGGCGACGCCGCGCTACTTCGGAGTCACGCCTCATGGTCTCGCCGCGGTGGTTGCCGCGTTCGCGTTCGGGGCCGGCGTTGTGCTGCTCGTCTCCGGATATGTGCTCGCCGGTGTGCTGCTGATCGTGGCGGCGGCCTTGCTTGCCGTGGTGTACGCCGAGCAGGCCCGCCGGCGGAGGGACTCCGCGTTCGACCGAATCGCGGCCACGGCGGTCGACCACACGCGTGCGCTGGCCGGCTTCACCAGTTCGTCGGTGCGTGCCTGGACGGGCGCGGGTCGCGAGCTCGCGCGCCTGCGTCTCGAGGCCAACCGCCGAGCGAAGGAGCGGACACAGCTCCAGTACGCACTCGGAGGAGCGGTGTACGCCGGGGACAACATCGAAGCAGAGCGGCTCCAGGCCGAGTTGCGCGGCGCAGACGCCCGCATCGCCGCCTGCGTCGCGGAGGCGAACGACGTCGTCGAACGGATGCGCACTGCGAGAGCGCACGAACGGCTCGCAGTTGCCGCGACCGAAGTTCGTAGCCCTGCTGACGGCCCAACCGACCACGCCGCCTGAGCGGCGCATGGACATTCCCGCTCCGCGGCGGGAAGATGGACGGAGGGACCACCGTCCTGTCGGTGACCTGACAAAAGGGAGGAACCATGTCGGAGCACGACGAGTTCGGTTCTGCAGGGACAGAAGACGACAACACGGATGAAGCCGACGTCGAGGCCCACGGCCTCAAGGAGGTTGCGATCACGGGACTGTCTGCAGCCGCGATGATCGTTGGTGCCGGCGACGCGCTCGCCGCCAACGCGCCGGAGCATGCATCCGCAGCTGCGAAGCAGGCGGTGCACAAGATCGACGCGGGGAACAAGAGCGCTGCGGTGAGCAAGCAAGCCGTCAGCAAGGACGCCGTGTACAAGGGCGCCGCAGTCCAGAAAGGCGCAACGTTCAAGGGCGACGCCGCCAGCAAGTGGTCCGTCTCGAAGGAGGCGGTCGATCCCTCGTCCAGGCGGGGCCGGGACGCGAGCTGAGGTTTCGTGACGACCGTCGCACAGGTGGCTCTGCGCGACGTCTTCGCCTGCGCCGGCTACAAGCAGGAAGCGCTGGCGCAGGCGCTCCACGTCGACGAGCCGGTCGACGCCACCGCGGCGCGGGCGAACGTAGGGAGGCTCGGCGGGTCACCGCTCGGCACGCTCGTCAGGCTGTTTCTGGCCGGGGAAGCACTGCCGCGCGCGACGGTTGCCGAGGCACTCGTTGTCGAGGCCGCGGTGGCCGTGGGACTGCTCGAGGGCGAGGACGAGCTCTCGGCGCCCTTCGCCGTCGACGAGTGGCAGGGCCGCTACCTGGCGCACGATCACCATGCGCAGGTGGAGTTCGACCACGTCACGGGAATCAGCAACGCGACGCGGACGCTCGCCGCGCTCACCCCACGACGGCCAGTGCGTCGTGCGCTCGATCTCGGTACCGGCTGCGGCTCGCAGGCGCTGCTCGCAGCACGCCACGCAGACCAGGTCGTGGCAACCGACGTCACGGAACGTGCGCTTCGGGTCGCACGTCTGAACCTCGAGCTGAACGACGTCACGAACGTCGAGCTGCGGCACGGGAGCCTGTTCGAGCCGGTCGGAGGCGAGCGCTTCGATCTGATCGTGTCCAACCCGCCGTTCGTCGTCTCCCCTGACACCGATGTCGTGTTCCGGGATGCGGGGCTCGAGGGCGACGAGATCTCGCGCCTCGTCGTGCGTGGCGCCGCAGAGCATCTGGAGCCGGGCGGCCAGGCGGCGATGCTGATCTGCTGGGCTCATGGCGCGGAGGACGATTGGCGCGACCGCGTACGCGCCTGGCTCCACGGGACCGGATGCGACGCGTGGCTCGTGAGGTACGTGACCGAGGACCCGCTCGAGTACGCCCTGAAGTGGGCGGCCGAGGAAGCAGCAGGTCGCTGGACCGACTACTACGACGCGGCCGCGATCGGAGCGTTGACGACCGGGGGCCTCGTGCTCCGCAAGCGGGCAGACGACGCGGCCGGCCGCGTCGCAACGGCGGACGCAGAGTCGGGGCCGACCGGCTCGGCGAGCGACCAGATCGAGCGGGTGTTCGACGCACTCGACTTCCAAGGAGACCTGCGCGAGGAGCGGTTGCGCCTCGCACCGCACGTGCTCGACGAACAACTTGCCTGGATGGACGGCGCCTACCGGCACGTGCGACTGGCGATCCGCCTGGACGCCGGCGCCGGTGTCGAGGTGAAGGTCGACCCAGCCGCCTTGCCCGCGTTGTTTGCGCTCGACGGATCGAGTCGGGTCCGTGAGCTCCCCGGTGCGGACGCCGCGCTACCGACGATCCGGCGACTGTTCGAAGCCGGGTTCGTCGGGCGCGTTCAAGCCTCTTAGTGGGCGATCCTGGATTCGAACCAGGGACCTCCGCCTTATCAGAGCGGCGCTCTAACCAACTGAGCTAATCGCCCGCGCGAGCGCGCATACTAGCGCCCTAGCGTCTGCCTCACAGGCCGGGGGTAATCTAAGCCGATGGTCGAGATGTCGATCTACGGAGTCTCCTTCGACCTCGTCGGCAAGCAGCCGATCGTGCTCCTGAAGACGGCCGAGGGGAATCGCTATCTCCCGATCTGGATCGGCCACTCCGAGGCGGCCGCGATCCTGATGAAGCTGCAGGGTGCGGTTGCACCGCGGCCGCTCACACACGACCTGCTCGTGAACATGCTGGGCGAGCTCGACGTGGACGTCGTCCGCGTCACCGTCACGGAACTGCGCGAGAACACCTTCCACGCGTCGATCACGATCGCGCAGAACGGAGCCGAGGTCGAAATCGACGCCCGCTCCTCCGACGCGATCGCAATCGCCGTTCGAGCGCAGGCTCCGATCTATGCCGCCGACGACGTGATCGAGGAGTCGGCGATCGAGATGGAAGGCGACGAGGTGAACGAGGAAGAGATCGTCGACGAGTTCAAGAGGTTCCTCGACAAGGTGTCCGCAGAAGACTTCGTCGAGGCCGAGGTCGAAGGCGACGTCGAGGACGTCGAAGCCGAGACCGACGACGACGACGCCGACGAGAGTTAGCTCTCAGCCGACTTCGCGTTTGGTGAGCGCGAGCAGCTCGGCGCACAACGCACGCAGCCCCGCTTCCGTCAACGGGCCACGGTTCTTGCTCGCTTGCTCTGCGAGCAGCGCCGCTTCACGATCCGGGTCGACGAACGCGATCCCGTGCTCGTCCTTGTGGCGCTTGATCTCTGCCGCGATCTCGAGCCGCCGGTTGAACGCTTCGACGATCGACCGGTCGATCTCGGAAATCTGCCGGCGCAACTCCGCGAGGACGGGATCGGTCATACCCGCGAAAGCTAACGGTGCACGGTGACGGCTGCCACGAGCGCGACGAGGTTGAACGTGCCGTGCAGGAGCATCCCGGGGAAGACGCTGTCCGTCTGTTCGCGGATCCACGCCAGCACACAGCCGAACACGATGATGATCGGGAGCGAGAGCACGAGCCCGTGCGAGAGGCCGAACAGCAGTCCGGTACCGAGGATCGCGACCCACGCGCCGTACGGGCGAAGCAGGGAGAACCCGAGCCCGCGGAAGGTCACCTCCTCGACGAAGGGGACGAGTGTGCAGACGATGACGCCGTTCACGGCGTACGCCGCTGCGTGGCTCGGCTGCCACTTGTCCGGGGTGAGCCCCTGCTCGTTGCCGGGGTGCGCCAGGGCGATGTAGACGAATTCGAAGATCTGAACGGTGAAGAAGCCCCCGACGATCAGGCCGACGGCGCGCCACTTCAGCTGCGGCAGCCGGAGGCCGAGCCGCTCGACGCTGAACCCGGCGATTGCGAGCACGACCAACAGGAAGATCGCCTCCTGGACGACCGAGCCGGCCGCGAACGACCACTTGTAGAGCGGGTCGATCTGGGACGAGCCGGTGGAGCGGCCCGCGTACTGGACGATGATGAAGAAGGCGATCAGCGCGAACCAGAGCGCGAGCCGCCGCCGTTCGTCCCTACGATGCGGCTCGATGGCCGAGCGTTCGTTCACTCCTGACGAGGCTAACAACGCCCTCGCCGAAGTGCGGGTTGTCGCGGAGCGGCTCGTGACGGTACGCGCGCGGATGCGCGAGCTCGAGCACTCGCAGGGGGAGCTCGTGCTCGCGATCGGCGGGAACGGCGGCGGGTACGCCGCCACCGACCTGAACGAGGCCCAGACGGAGCTCGGGGGCCTGGCGGATGTGGCACTTGCGTGTGTCGAGAAGCTCGAGGAGCTGGGGGTCGTCCTCAAGGACCTCGACCTCGGCTTGCTCGACTTCCCGTCGGTTCGGGAAGGCGACGAGGTGTTGCTCTGCTGGCAGGTTGGGGAAGACTCGGTCACGTCCTGGCATGGCCTCGACGAAGGCTATGCCGGGCGGAAACTGATCGACTGGAGCGAATAGACCGACTGTGTCCCAGTTCTGGCAGAGAGCACTGATCGCCGGCAGCGTGATTGTCGTCACTGTCGCGATTGCGAAGATCGTCGACTGGCGCATCGCGCGTCGCGACCTTGCGCCCGGCTCCGCGACGCGCTACCGGGTGCTGCGCAAGACGCTCGTCACGGTGATCGTGTTCGTCGGCGTCATGTCGGCGCTGCTCGTGATTCCGCCCGTGCGCGCCCTGGCCGGCGGCATCCTGGCGTCGTCGGCGGTGCTCGGGCTCGTGATCGGGTTCGCCTCCCAGCGCACGATCGGCAACGTCGTCGCCGGCATCCTGATCGCGATCACCCAGCCGCTCCGCCTCGGCGACCGCGTCACGGTCGAGGACACCGAAGGAATCGTCGAGGAGATCGGCCTCACCTACACCTGGATCCGCACGCGTGACAACGATCGCCTCGTCGTGCCGAACGAGCGGCTGGCCTCCGAGAGCATCCGCAACTCGACGATCCGCAGTGAGGAGACCCTGGCGGAGGTGCAGGTCCAGGTTCCGGCCGCCGCCGACCTGCGTGCTGTGGTGAACTCTTTGCAGCAAGACGGCGAAGAGGTGTATGTGACCGACCTCGGGGACAAAGCCACGATCGTGATTCGGAAACGAGTCCCGCGCGAGCGTGACACCGACCGTGCAGAGAGCGACCTGCGGCTCAGCGTCGCCGAGCGCCTGAAGGCGGCAGGAGCGATCGGGCCATGACGCCACGTCGCTCCGACGAGCTCGACTTCATCCTCGCCCACCGCGGCCGCAAGCGGAAGCGGACGGCTCGGATTCAGCGTCGCCGCCGCGCGGGCGTCGCCGCAGGCACGTTCGCGATCGTGATCGGGATCATCTTTGTCACGGTCGGCTTCGGCGCCGGAACCGCGCTCTCCGCGAGCTGCGATCTGAACACGTTGCGACCCGTTGAGATCGGAGCGAACTCGTTCGTCTACGCAAACGACGGATCGCTGCTCGGGTCGATTCCCGCCGAGCGGAACCGCGAGCCCGTGACGAACACGCAGATGTCGAAGTGGCTGCCCCGTGCGACCGTTGCGATCGAGGACCGCCGTTTCTGGCAGCACGGCGGAGTCGACTACGTGGGCATCGCGCGGGCCGCGTGGAAGGACGTCAGCGCCGGCAAGGTCCTGGAGGGAGGCTCAACGATCACGCAGCAGCTCGTGCGCAACCTCTACACGGGCCAGGAGAAGACGTTCACGCGCAAGATCAAGGAAGCCTGCCTTGCGATCAAGCTCGCGCAGAAGTGGCCGAAGCAGAAGGTGCTCGACGAGTACCTGAACACCGTCTACTACGGCAACCACGCGTACGGCGTCGAAGCAGCTGCGCAGACGTACTTCTCCAAGCATGCGAGCCAGCTCACCCTCTCTCAGGCGGCGTTGATCGCCGGGCTGCCGCAGGCGCCGTCGGATTACGACCCCTACCACAACCCGCAGGCCGCGCTCGATCGCCGCGACGAGGTGTTGCGCGCGCTGCTCAAGAACCAGTCGATCACGCTTGCGCAATACGACCGGGCGATCCGCTCCAACACGCTCGACCTGCGCGCCGGCCGCATCTACACGAGCATCAAGCAGCCGTACTTCTTCTCGTACGTGATCGACGAGCTCGACCACGCGTACGGATCGAACACGGTGCGCCAGGGTGGGCTCAAGGTCTATACGACGATCGATCCGCGGTTGCAGCGGCTTGCGAACAAGGCGATTCGCGACATCCTCCCGTACAAGACCGACCCGGCGTCCGCGATCGTCTCCGTCGAGCCCGGCACCGGGGCGATCCGCGCGATGACCGCCGTCGTGCGTAGCACCGGCAACCAGTTCAACCTCGTCGCGCAGTCCGCACGCCAGGCGGGCTCGACGTTCAAGACGTTCGTGCTCGCATCGTCGATCGAGCGGGGCATCGATCCGGACTCGACCTACTACACCTCGGCGCCGTTCACGTGCTCGATCGGCCCTTGGTGTCAGACACCGTGGCAGGTTCACACCTACGACAACTCGTACCGCGGGTCGATGTCTGTGACGCGTGGCACGCTCGCGTCCGACAACACGATCTACGCGCAACTCACGCTCGACGTCGGCCCACGCTACGTCTGGCAGATGGCGCACCGGCTCGGCGTGCACCTCTCCCCCGACAAGCCGGTTGCGTCGATCGGGCTCGGCTCGCTGGCCGTCTCACCGCTCGACATGGCGGCGGCCTACGCGACGTTTGCTGCGATGGGCACCTATGCGAAGCCGATGGCAATCACGAAAGTGATCCTGCCGGGCGGCCACGAGGACAAGGACTCCGGCTGGGGCAAGCCGCAGACCAAGCGTGCGGTCTCGCAGGCGGTCGCGTGGAAGGTGACCGACGTGCTGCGCCAGAACGCGCTCTACGGGACGGGCGCCGGCTCGGGTGACGGCCTTCACGTCAACGCAGGCAAGACCGGTACGACCGAGAATCACGCGGACGCATGGTTCGACGGGTACACCCGCCAGCTCAGCACCGTCGTCTGGATGGGTTACCCGAAAGGGGAGATCCCGATGCTGAGCGTCCACGGGCAGACGGTCGCGGGGGCGACGTTCCCGGTGCCGATCTGGCACGAATACATGGCTGCGGCGCTCTGGCACCACAAGGTGCTGGGCTTCGAACTGCCCGACAAGTACCCGACCTATCACTCGATCACGCGCGGGAACTACGGCAGCCTTGGTTACGTCTACACCGCGACGACGACGACCGCGACGACCACGTCCGCCGTGACGACTCAGCAGGCTCCGGCCCCGCCCGTGTCGACGAAGGCCGCGACGCCGAAGCCAAAGACGACGCCCCGGACAACGACGGTTGCCCCGCCACCGCCTTCGCCGACCACCACCTCTGCCGAGCCGCCGGCGACGACCACGACCGATACGCCGCCGGCCGGCCCCGGGCAGACCCCCTAACCGCTCGGGGCGTTCCCGTTTAGAGCGCCACGCCAGCGCGCGCCGAGGACATGACGGCTTGCACGTTCCTCGTACACCTGCCTCCCGCGCGCGGCGATCGACGCGCGCAGCTCGTCGTCGGTCGCGAGCGTTGTCAACGCGCGGGCAAGTGCGTCGGCGTCCTCAGGCGGAACGAGGAGCGCGGTGGCGCCGTCGTCGAGGAGCTCGCGGGCCGCGGGAGTGTCGGCGGTGATAACCGGCGCTCCCGTCGCGAGCGCTGCAAAGACCGCGGGTGGGATCGCTCGAGACTCGCGGAAGCTGCCGAGCACGATCCCCGCGTGCGCGAAGGCGATCCCGCGGTCGCCCGCCGGTATCTCTCCGGGCTCGTCGATCCGCACCGGTAGTTCGGGCGCGAGCAGTGCCGCAGCCTCGACGATGTCACGCGACGCATCGGCGACGTAGAGCGCGGAGAACGGGTACGCGGGCGACCACGTTTCGCAGAAGACGTCCTCGTCTGCGCCGAGGAAGATCACCGCGGTGTGCCGCGCGCCAAGCTGTTCGAGGTACGCCGCCTCGACGCGTGTCCCGCACACGACCAGGTCGGGCAGGCGGAGCGCGCGGCTGTCGACGACGCGAAGGACCGTCGCTGCCGTCGACCGCGGGCGGAAGCGGCGGCGGACATCGACGAGCTCGTCCTCGAGAGAGAGCACTGCGTCGAATACGAGCCGGCGCTTGCGTGCGACTCGACGCGCACGCGGCACGTCGAAGTGCCCGGGATAGCCCACGATCACAACATCGAAGTCGCCACGGCGGGCCGTGAACAGCCGCGTCTCCGCGACGAAGATCTCGAGCGCTCCGAGCAGCCCGCTGCGGCGAATCGGCACCTGGCGCTCGGCGACCTCGACGCCCGCTTCGGTCATGGCGGCGATCGCGTTGATGTTCCGCGGGTGCTCCCGGTCGTACGTTCCGTAGTAGAGCGCCCTCACGGGCCCGTAGTCGTCGCTGCCGTGGTGGTGGGAGTCGCGGCCGTGGTTTCGGGAGCCGTTGTTGTGGTCGGTGGCGGCGTCGGCGCGGTCGTGGTGGGCGCGGGTGCGACCGTTGTTGCCGGCAGCACCGTCGGCGACGTCGGCGGTGCCACCGGGGCGGTCGTCACCGGGGCCGTTGTCACCCCATGCGTGGTCGTCTGTTCGGTCGTCGTCTTCGCTGCCGTTGACGCGGGTCTCGTCGAGCCGGCGGTGGCGACGGTTGGCAGGCTGAGCCCGGTCAGCGGCGTTGTCGTCTCGCCCGCGCCGCCGCCACTCGTTGTGAGCAGCGCGAGTGCGATTCCGCCGGCGAGGAGCACGAGCACGAGCGGTATCAGCCAGTACTCGCGCGTCCGGCGCCGCGGCGGCCGCACGGGGCGCAGGATCTGGGTCGCGTCGGCCGCGGCGGGGAGTGCGCCGGGAGCAAGCAGCATGGTCGCGTCGCCGCCCGTCCCTCGCAACTCACGTAGCAGCGCGGCGCCGTCGGCGGGCCGGTCAGCGGGGTCCTTGGCGAGCGCGACAGTGGCCAGGCTCTCGAGGCCCGCGGGCGCGTCGCCGCGGAAGTCGGCAACCGAGGGCGGTGCGTCGTCGCGGTGCATGCGAACGAGCTCCATCGCGTTTGTCGAGACGAACGGGAGCCGTCCGGTCAGTATCCGGAACAGGATCACCCCGAACGAGTAGACGTCGCTGGCCGGTCCGGCGGGGTGACCCGACGCCTGCTCGGGTGAGATGTACGTCGCCGTACCGAGCACCGTGCCTGCTTCGGTGAGCGTTCCCGACCCGCCCATCCGGGCGATCCCGAAGTCGGCGATCTTCGCGCGGTCCTCGGAGTCGAACAGGACGTTCGCCGGCTTGAGGTCACGGTGCACGAGGCCTCGTTCATGGGCGTGTGCAAGCCCTGCCGCCATCTCGATCGCGATACGCATGGTCTCGTCGTCTGGCAGCGGGCCGCCCTTCAGACGCTCCTCGAGCGATCCGTTCGGCAAGTACTCGAGCACCATGTAAGGCCGCCCATCTGCCTCGCCGTAGTCGTAGAGCCCGCAGATGTTCGGATGCGAGAGCGCTGCGGCTGAGCGCGCTTCGCGCTCGAAGCGGGCGCGGTCGGCGCTCTGCGCGAGCATCTTGACCGCGACCTTCCGCTCCAGCTCCTCGTCGTGCGCCAGCCAGACGGAGCTCATCGCCCCGCGTCCCAATGGTTCGAGGAGGCGATAGCGCCCCGCAATCACTTCGTCGGCCACCGGGGGATTATCGTGATCCATCGTGAGCTCCCTGCCCACCAGCGGCGAAGCGCTTGCCCTCGTGCTCGCGCGGGCCCGATTGCTCGACGCCGAAGACGTCCCCGTCACGCGGGCCGCGGGCCGCGTCGTTGCCGATCCCGCAGTCGCTGTCACCGACCTTCCGCCCTTCGACAGCTCGGCGATGGATGGGTACGCAGTGCGTGCCGCGGACACCCCCGGCAGGCTGACAGTCGTCGGCCACTCCGCGGCGGGCCGGCCTGAATCGCGCGCGCTCGGAGCTGGCGAAGCCATCGTCATCTCGACCGGCGCGGTCGTCCCGGACGGTGCGGACGCGGTCGTCCCGGTCGAGCGCACGTCGGGAGAGGTGGAAGTCGAGCGCGTCAGTCCGGGCGAGAACGTTCGGCCGCGCGGAGGCGATGCCCGCACCGGTGACGTGATCGTCGAGCGCGGCGACGTGCTTCGGCCCGCGCAGCTCGGCGCGCTTGCTGCTGCAGGTGTTGCAAGCGTGCGTTGCACGCAGCAGCCGCGTGTCTGCGTGCTCGCGACCGGTAGCGAACTGCGTGCGCCGGGAGAGCAACTCGCGCCCGGCGAGATCTACGAGTCGAACACGGTGCTGCTCGCGGCGCAGCTCGAGTCGGCGGGTGCGGTGGTGACAGTGCTTGCAGCTGTCGGTGACGACGAGAGCGCGACGCGCGCAGCGCTCGAGGGCGGCCTCGAGTCCGATGTTCTCGTCACGTCCGGCGGGGTCTCGGTCGGCCCGCACGATCTGGTGCGCGGCGCGCTGGCCGAGCTTGGTGCGGAGGAGGTCTTCTGGCGTGTCGCAGTCAAGCCTGGAAAACCGATCGCGTTCGCGGTCCGCGGCGAAACGCTGGTGTTCGGGCTGCCCGGAAACCCCGTCTCCTCGCTGGTCGGGTTCGAGCTCTTCGTCCGCCCCGCGCTACTCGCGCTGCAAGGTGCGCGCGAGCCGGGCCCGGCGTACTTGCCCGGCAGGCTCGGGGCGAGCGTCCAGCGCAACGACCATCGAGACGAGCTCGTCCGCGCACGCACGCGGATCGAAGGCGGAGCCGTTGTTCTCGATCCGCTCACCGGTCAGGAGTCGCACATGATCGTGCGCAGTGCCGCGGCGTCCGCGCTCGTTCTCGTCCCGCGCGGGAGTGGTGCGTTGCCTGACGGCGCGCAGGTCAGCTACTTGCGGATCTGACGGGCGCGTAGGCGGCGCTGCCGCGTGGCGCGACGCCCACCAGCTTCGCATCGACGAGATAGCGGTGAGTTGCGAAGAAGCGCGGATGGCACGCCTGCAGACGCAGGAGCTCCGCCCCGGTGTCCTTCAGGACGGCGACGGCGTTGTCGGCGACCACGTAGTGGCGGGTGACGCGGTAGGTGAACGCGCCGTACGGGACCTCGAAGCGAATGTAGTCGCCGACTCGAATGTTGTTGATCGCCGCGAACGGTGCGAGGTAGGTCGTGCGGTGGCCGGCGACGTAGACCAGGTGCCCCTCGCCCGGCAGACCGCTGCCGATGTAATGGCCCGGCCCCTTCTTCAGCGTTGCATGATCGGTCCCTTGCACCACGACCATGTTCAGACCGATGCGCCCGATCCGCAGCCGGCCGACGGGGTCACCGGCGTGGAGCGTGCGCCGGTAGGCGCGCGCCTCGTTTGCGACCTGGCGTTGCACGCTCGCGAGGTCACCGTGCGTCGGCCGCGCGTGGAACGCACCGGCCCGCCTGTCGTACGCGCTCGAGAGCCTCGCCTGCTGGAAGTGGGTGTAGACCGCGGTGAACGGGTCCTGCCAACGCCACACGAGTACGACCCACGCAAGCGTCAGCACTCCCGCGACGATCAGAAACGAACCGAAAATCCTGGATGTCTTGCGCATCGTCTAACCCCCGAACGTGCGACGGCGTTCTTCGGTTACGCGCCGCCGGGCGCGAACCGCGAGGATCGTCGTCCGGATGAGTGCTCGGAGCGGCCCGAGGGCGGGACGCTCGCCGGGCTCCGGGTACGGGGCGTACCGTCCGGCGGTGACCGCCACGAGCTGTGCGGCGCACGCTGCGCCGCCAAGCGTGATCGCGACTGCGGGCGCATGGACGTAGCCGATTGCGACCAACTCGAGGAGGTACCAGGGCGCATCGAAACCGAGGCCGTAGCGGACACCGAGTGAGAGCATGATCAGTGCCGGCCCAGCGAGGCCGAGGAGCAGGACGAACGCCCGAGCCGGCGGCTTCCCGGCCTGGACTTGTGGAAGCCAGAGCCATGCGTGCAGCGCCGGGAGGATGAAAAGCAGCGCGAACGGGTTTGTTGCCAGAATCAGCAACGCCGCGACTCCGAGCGCGAGCAGCGATGCAGTCTCGCCCGCGAGCCGCTCGTCGGCGCCGATTGCACGACGCGGGACGAGGCGCTGCCGCGAGACGAACCAGCCGGCGAGCACGACGACGCCGAGCGCAATCAGAGCAAGCACCGGCCAGTCACCCGCGACGGTCGTCGACGGGCTTGGCGGACGCGGTGTGCCCGTCGGCCACGCGCCGAGCACCTTGAACGCGTAGAACGCGAGCCCTGCGAACAGCCAGAAGCCGAGTCGTGTGCGCAGGCTACGCACGGCCGGGCCCAGCGCGATGCCGCGTCGTCTGCAATGCGCGAACAGGTCGACGACGCCGACGAGGAACGGCACCAGGAAGCTGAAGAGCACGAGCTCGACCGCCCAGCCGCGCACGATGCGGTCGCCGGCCCACACGAAGCTCGTCGTGCCTTGCGCAAGTTCGAGCCCCTGATCGAGCGACCCGATCACCTGCTGCGCGGCGCGTCCCATTCCGGTCAACCGCGCATCACTCAGCCTGCCGGCGCGGTCCGTGAATGCGTCGGGCGGTCGCTCGCCTGCGGTCGTCAAGGTGAGCGCGGGAATGCCGTGCGCGACGAACGGACCCTGTTCGTAGAGCGTGAACGGAAAGCCAAGATCGATCAGTTGATCGACGATCGTCGCGCGTCGCGGAGCAACTCCGGTCTGCTCCAGCACGCGTCGTGAGGCCGTCTCCACGAATGCGGCCGCCGGTGAGCGTGGCGTGTCGCCTGAGATGACAACACGCGGCGTCCCTGTGCCTCCAATCGCGTCGAGGTTGATCGTCGCGACGATGTGGAACGGAGCGTGCTCGATGAAACGCGTCGCACCGAGGCCGCCGAATGCGCCACCGTCCGTCGAGAGGAAAACGATCGTGTGCGAAGAGCGAACGAGTTGTCCTGATGACTGCGCGTAGTTACGGGCGAGCTCGACGAGCGCAGCTGTGCCGGTCGCGTTGTCGTTCGCACCCGGCCCGACGCCGGTGTCGTCGCGATGCGCCATCACGACGATCGCGTCGCGCGACTGTCCGGCTGCAACTGCCCAAAGGTTGCGCAGGGTGACGGTGCCGAGACCCGGCACGTTCGCGCGCCACGTGTCGGCTGACAGCGGCAGCGCGTACGGCGCCATCTGGTCGCGGAACCACTGCCCGGCGCGCAAGGAGCCGGCGCTCGCCGGCGCGCGGTCCGGAGCGACCTTCGCGAAGTCGGCCGCCAGCGCGCGCGTTGCCGCGCCGTCGAAGTTCGGCGGGAGGATCGGCGCCGACAGTGCGCCGGGCCGGACGATGCTGAAGGCGAGGATCAGGAGCGGCAGCGAGAGGAACAGGAACGCGGCGCGGTAGAGCCGGGCGTTGACCGGCCGTTCGAGCGAGCCGCGGCGCGCGCGACGACGGCGTGCGGGAGTACGGGGCGCCGCCATTGCAGGGCTATCCTGGCAGTACCGGTCGCAGGGCGCTCTGCAGAGGCATTGCCCGCGGCGCGACCGATTCCCAAGACCGTGACCGAACCTAACCCCACGATCCTGCTTGTCGACGACGAGGACTCCGTTCGCAAGGTGCTCGCGTTCCCGCTCGAGCGCGACGGGTTCACGGTCGTCCAGGCCGCAGACGGCGAAGAGGCCCTGCGCCAATTCGCCGCGCACTCGATCGACCTCGTGGTGCTCGACATCATGCTGCCGCGACTCGACGGGCTCGAGGTCTGCAAGCGCCTGCGTGCGATGAGCACCGTTCCGATCATCATGCTGACGGCCCGCGACGACGAGCTCGACAAGGTGATCGGGCTCGAGCTGGGCGCGGACGACTACATCACGAAGCCGTTCTCGATCCGCGAGTTTCGCTCGCGCGTCCGCGCACTGCTCCGACGCGCCAAGGCGCCACACACCCCCGGCGAGGAGCCGGAGGAGCGGATCGAGCTGGACGGGCTCGTGATCGACATCCCTCGCAGGACGGTCGAGGTGCGGGGCGAGCCGGCGCAGCTGACGTTCGTCGAGTTCGAGCTTCTGCGGACGCTCGCGGCGCAGCCCGGTCGCGTCTTCAGCCGCCGCATGCTGCTGGAAGCGCTCTGGAAAAGCGCCGACTATCGCGATCCGCGCACGATCGACGTCCACGTGCGCCACCTACGCGAGAAGCTCGAGGCGGAGCCGCGGACGCCTGAGTACATCCTGACCGTGCGCGGCGTCGGCTACCGCTTCCGCGACCGGTGAGGCCGTTTCGGAGCGTCGGCGGCAGGCTTGCTCTCGCGCTCCTCTTCGTAGTCGCGGGCGTGCTCACGATCGTCTACCTGATCGTCGTCCCCTCCTACAAGACCTCGCTTGAGAACAACGAGCTACGGACGCTCGAGACGGTCCTGCGGGCGCGCGCCGTGCCGAACTACCCGCCCGAGCCGTGGTTGAAGCAGCAGTTCGCCTCCTCGCTCGCGCCGCGGATCAACGCCCGCGTGATCGTCTTCGACCTGCAGAACGAGACGCCGGCCCTGCTCGTCCCGTACGCCGACTCGAACGTCGAAGGTGACTCGTCCGACGTGGTCAACGACCCGGTCGCATTCGACGCAATTCGGCTCCAGACCTTGGCCCGGGGCACGGTGACGCGGCGCGGCCAGGAGTACGCGGAGGTGGCGTATCCGCTCGGCGCGTCGGTCGTGATGCTCTCGTCCCCCCTTCACGACCAGCTCCAGGTCGTATCGGTCGTCCGCAAACGGGTGATCGTGGCAGGCGCGATCGCGACCGCCTTCGCGGTGCTCCTCGGCTATGCCGGCGCAGGCATGTTCGCTCGGCGCATCCGCCGGCTCGAGGAGGCAGCCGAGCAGATCGCCGCCGGTAACTTCGACACGCCTGTCGTCGACCACGGCTCGGATGAGGTGGGCCAGCTCGCGCGGACGTTCGAGCGCATGCGGCTGCGGCTCGCAAACCTCGACCGCGCCCGCGGCGAGTTCATCGCAAACGCCTCCCACGAACTGCGTACGCCACTCTTCTCACTCGGCGGCTTCCTCGAATTGATGGACGATCCCGACCTGGACGAGCCGACGCGCGAGGAGTTCCTCGGCCAGATGCGCGAGCAAGTCGCGCGGTTGACGAAGCTTGCGACCGACCTGCTCGATCTGTCGCGCCTGGATGCGGGCCGCCTGACCGTCGCGAGCGAGCCGGTCGAGCTGGCGGAGCTCGCGGAGGAGGTGGCCGCCGAGTTCCGGGGCCGCACCGGCGACCACGCGATCGAAGTGGCGACCGAGGTCGTTGCCGCGGAAGGAGATGCCGAGCGGGTGCTCCAGATCGGGCGGATCCTGCTGGAGAACGCCCTCGTGCACACGCCGCCGGGCACGACGGTGCGGATTTCGACGGCGGTGGACGGCGGCCGGGCGACGCTGACGGTCGCGAACGACGGCCCGGAGATCCCCCGCGAGGCCCAGCAGCAGATCTTCGAGCGTTTCTACCGCCTCGACGGCACGCGGGCCTCCGGCAGCGGCCTCGGCCTGGCGATTGCCCGTGAGCTCGCGGAGGTGATGGGCGGCCGGATCGAGCTCGATTCGCAGAACGGCTGGACCCTGTTCACCCTCGTCCTGAGCGCCGAGGCCCCGGACCGGGACCTCGAGCCCGGGCTTGTCTGAAAGAGACATCTAGACGGAACGCTTGTTCGGCGGCACCCTTGAAGAGTGGCGTCTGCGGAGGAGATCGCCTGGGCAGCGGGGCTCTTTGAGGGAGAGGGAACGATCTCTCGAATCTCCCGTCATCGAGGCACTCTGGATCTACAAGTGGCGATCAACATGACGGATGAGGATGTCCTCAGACGTTTCGACGAGATCGTTGGGCGTGGCAAGGTCTATGGGCCGTATTTGCCACCGTCGCACGGCGACCGCCGGAAGCCGTTCTGGCGCTGGGTCGCGATAGGCGATGCGGGCCACGATGTCCTCGATCTCATCGGCGCCTGGCTCTTGCCTCGACGAGTGGCGCAGGCGCGCGCCCACGGCGTTCTGATCCCGCCGGAGGCGATCTCAGGTGAGGATTAAGCAGACTACAAAACGTGAAAACGCTCAAACCCTGTGTTTGAGCCAATTCCCCGAGACGGGCCGCCGCCCCGGCTACAGTGCGCGCCGGTGCGCTCGACCTCGGTTGCTGCTCTCGCCCTGATCGCCGCTGTCGTCGGCGGTGCGGTCGTGCTTGTCGTCGCCTCGGCCACCGGCTGGCTCCATGGGGGCTCGACGAAGACGGTCGTCGTCCGCGCCCCGGCCCCTTCGGCCGGCGACGCCAATGCGCCGGTCGTGGTCGCGAAGCCGCTGCTCGGCAACGGCTTTCAGCCTGCCCAGATTTTCCGCACCCGCGCGGCGGGCGTGGTCACGATCATCTCCTACTTCGACGGCCCGACCGCCTCGGCGGGCCAGGGCTCCGGGTTCGTGGTCTCGCCCGGCGGGCTGATCCTGACGAACGCCCACGTGGTCACGACGGCCGGGCAGGGCGGCAGCAAGACAACGCCTGCCCGCACGGTGTACGTGGAGTTCTCGGACGGTGACCGGGTGACGGCGACGGTTGTCGGCGTCGACCTGTTCGACGACGTGGGCGTGCTCCGGGTCGACCCCAAGCAGCATGCGCTCGATCCCGTCCCACTCGGCGACTCGAGCCGCGTGATCGTCGGCGAGCCTGTCGCTGCAATCGGCAGCCCCTTCGGGAATGCCGACTCGCTCTCCGTGGGGGTCGTCTCGGCGATCCGGCGCTCGATTCCGTCGCTGACCTCGGTTTACGACCTGGTGGACGCGATCCAGACGGACGCGCCGATCAACCACGGCAATTCCGGCGGCCCGCTGTTCGATGCACGTGGCCGTGCAATCGGCATCAACGCCCAGATTCGCTCCAGCGGCACCGGCTCGGGCTTCGAAGGTGTCGGCTTCGCCGTGCCGATCGACTCGGCTCGCCGCTCGCTGGACCAGCTCCTGAAAACAGGTGGCGTGCGCTACGCCTACGTCGGGATCAAGACCGAGGACCTGACGCCCGCCGTCGCGAAGAAGTTCGGCTACGCCGCGAAGCGAGGTGCCCTCGTCGACCTCGTCAACCCTGGCACGGCGGCCGACCAGGCCGGGATCGAGGCCGGGACCCAGGATGCGGTCTATGAAGGGCTCGGGATCAAGGTCGGAGGCGACGCGATTGTCGCGATCGACGGGATCCCGGTGAGCGGAGCGCAGGATGTCGTGCGGATTGTTACAACCAGGCTCGTCCCGGGGGAGACGGCCCGTTTCACGGTCGTTCGCGGGCAGCACCGTCGCGTCGTCTCCGTGACGCTCGACGAGCGTCCGCCGCCGGGTTAGCGATCGGCGGTCGACGGGCACCCCGGTACGGAGGTCTCACGGCCACAATCACAGTGACTTACAGTAGAATTCGGTAGGATCTGAGGTGTTTACCTTTCCAATTCGCTGGAAAGAGAGAGCGCAATGAGCGGCGTGGCAACCAGCAATGGACATGTCCATGCGATCCGACTGACCATTCCGGCCAAGCCGGAATACATCACGTTGGGCCGCCTCGCCCTGACCGGGATCGCCCGCCTGCGGCCCGAGCCACTGCACCAGGAGGTGCTCGGCGATCTGAAGCTCGCGCTGACGGAGGCCTGCACGAACTCCGTGCGCCACGCCTACGCGGGCGGCGAGGGGACGGTCGAGATCCTCTACGAGTTGCACGACGACAAGCTCGTGATCGAGGTCGTCGACGAGGGCGAGGGCTTCGAGCCGCCCGCCGAGCCGAGCAGTGCTCTGGCCGACGACGAGCTGTCGGAGGGCGGGCTCGGGATCGCGATCATCGAAGCGCTCGCCGACGAGTTCGAGATTCGCGAGCGGCCGCAGGGAGGATCTTTCCTGCGTTTCGTGAAGCACCTGTCCTGAGCTTCTAGGAGGACGTGCGTGCTCCAACTCGTCAACGTCGGGCACAAATCGCTCGGCGACTACGCGACCCTGGTCTCGCGCGGCCTGATGGACGAGATCCGTCGGTTGGCCGCGCCTCTGCAGGGGAAGCGCGTCGTCCACGTGTCCGCGACGGCGTTCGGCGGTGGCGTGGCCGAGATCAACTACACGCTCGTGCCGCTGATGGCGGACGCGGGGCTCGAGGTCGAGTGGCGGATCATCCGCGGTGCCGACGAGTTCTTCAACGTCACGAAGGCGATCCACAACGGCCTGCAGGGCGATCCGCGTTCGCTGACGCTCGAGGAGCAAGAGATCTTCCGCCGCTACAACGCAGAGAACGCCGCCGAGTTCGCAGCGGACGCCTACGACTACGTGATCATCCACGACCCGCAGCCGATCGCGATGATCGACGCGTTCCCGAAGCGGCAGGCGAAGTGGATCTGGCGCGGGCACATCGACTTCTCAACGCCGAACCCTGACGTCATGGATGTGCTGCTGCCGTCGCTGCGCTCCTACGACGACGCCATCTTCCACATGCCCGAGTACGTGCCGCACGCCGACGATCTACCCGAGATCGTGATCTGGCCGCCGGCGATTGATCCGCTGATGCCGAAGAACATGGCGCTCTCGCCCGAGGATGCGTCGTACATCCTCGACCAGTTCGGAATCGACATCGAGCGGCCGCTGCTCACGCAGGTGTCGCGTTTCGATCCGTGGAAGGACCCGGTCGGCGTGATCGACGCCTACCGGTTCGTCAAGCAGGAGTTCCCGGGCGTGCAGCTCGCGCTCGTCGGCTCGATGGCGCACGACGATCCCGAAGGCTGGGACTACTACCACCGGACACTCGAGTACGCGGGCGACGATCCGGACATCTACATCTTGAGCAACATGAACAGCGTCGGTGCGGTGGAGGTGAACGCGTTCCAGGTGCACTCGGCGGCGCTGATCCAGAAGTCGATCAAGGAAGGGTTCGGCCTGACCGTGACGGAGGCGCTGTGGAAAGGCCGGCCGATGGTTGCGGGCCGGGTCGGTGGCATCGTCACGCAGATCACCGAAGGGGAGACGGGGTGGCTCGTCGGCTCGGTCGAGGAGTGCGCCCAGGCGTGCCTCGAGGTGTTGCGCAACCCCGTAGAGGCGCGCGCTCGCGCGCTTCGCGGTAAGGAACACGTGCGCCGCCACTTCCTGACGCCGCGGCTCTTGCGTGACTGGCTCGTTCTCTTCAACCGTCTCGCCGGGAACGACATGGGCGGCAGCATGATCACCGTTGTCTAAGCGCCCGTTGATCATTGTCTCGAACCGCGGTCCCGTGACCTATGACCGCGACGCGAACGGCACGCGTGTCGAGCGACGCGGCGGCGGCGGCCTCGTGACGGCGTTGCGCGGACTGCGCGACGACCACGACGTCACGTGGATCGCGAGCGCGACGACGGACGAGGACCGTGTCGTCGCCGCGGAGGCCGGCGGCGAGGTCGTGCTCGTCGCACACGACCCACATGCGTACGACCTCTACTACAACGTCGTCGCGAACCCGATGCTGTGGTTCATCCAGCATTCGCTGTGGGGACCCGCGTTCAGTCCGGTGATCGGCCGTGAGCTCCACGAAGCGTGGCGCGATGGCTACGAGGTGGTTAACAGGACCTTCGCGGACGCGGTTGTCGCCCAGTTGGACAACACACCGGATGCAACGGTGTTCTTTCATGACTACCACCTCTATCTCGCGCCGCGCATGGTGCGTGAGGCGCGGCCCGACGCGAAGCTCGCTCACTTCGTGCATATCCCGTGGCCGGTCGACTGGACGACATTGCCGCCCGCAATGCGTCGCGCGGTGCACGACGGTCTCATCGCGAACGACGTCGTCGGCTTCCATACCGCGCGCTGGGCACGCAACTTCGAGCGCAGCTGCGCGGACCTTGCGTGCAACACCGACGGCACCCTCGTGACGCACCATCCGATCTCGATCGACGTCGCCGAGTTCGATGCGTTGCGCGAGAGCGAGCCGGTGCTCGCAGCTGAGGTGTCACTCGACCGTCCGGAGAAGCTGATCGTTCGCGTCGACCGCACCGATCCGTCGAAGAACATCGCTCGTGGTTTCCGCGCCTTCGGGATCCTGCTCGACGAGCACCCGGAATGGCGTGGGCGGGTGAAGATGCTGGCGCGTCTCGACCCGTCGAGAGAGACGATCCCCGAGTACGTCGAGTACCGCGCTGCGATCGAGGCGGAGGCAGCCGCAGTGACGGCTCGCTATCCAGGTTCCCTCGAGGTGCAGGTCGCGGACAACTTCCCGCAGTCGGTCGCCGCGTACAAGCAGTACGACGTGCTGCTCGTGAACGCGGTCTACGACGGCCTGAATCTCGTTGCCAAGGAAGGCCCGCTCGTCAACGGGCGGGACGGCGTGCTCGTGCTCTCGGAGAACGCCGGCGCACACGAGGAGCTGGGCGAATGGGCCGTGACGGTGAATCCGTTCGACGTCTGGAGCCAGGCCGAGGCGTTGCACGAGGCGCTGAGCATGGAGCCGGCCGAGCGTCGCCGCCGGGCCGAGGCGATCCGGGCCCAGGTGCGGGAGAACGACGTGGCGAAGTGGGTCGCGGGCCTGCTTGGCGACCTAGACGGCGTCTCGGCGTAACCTTCCGGGATGGCGGTCGCTGCCACCGGTGAGCTGCGCGTCGTCAACCCGGCGACGCTCGAGCTCGTGGGCACGGTCCGGGCGACCGATCCTACTGCGGTCCAGGAGATCGTCACCGAGGCGAAACTCGCTCAGGAGGCGTGGGGGGAGACGCCGCTCGCGGACCGCCGCGCGCTGCTCGTGCGCGTCGCCGACGCCGTGCTCGAGCGGGCGGACGAGATTGCGGACACCGTGATCGCGGAGACGGGCAAGCCGCGAGTCGAGGCGTTTACGACGGAGCTCTTCCCGGCCCTCGATGCGCTCGTCTGGCTGGCGAAGCAGGCGCCGAGGCTCCTGGCGCCCGAGCGTGTCGGCTATCCGCAGCTGCAGCTGAAGCACAAGCGGGCGTCACTGCATTACGAGCCAATTGGCGTCGTCGGGGTAATCGCGCCGTGGAACTTCCCGTTTGCGATCCCGTTCACCCAGGTCGCCTATGCGCTTGCCGCAGGCAACAGCGTCGTGCTGAAGCCGTCCGAGCTGACGCCGCTCTCGGGCGCGCTCGTCGCAGAGCTGTTCGCGACCGCAGGCGCGCCGGTCCGGCTTGCGCAGGGCGACGGCACCGTCGGCGAGGCGCTCGTCAAGGCTCGCGGGCTCGGCAAGGTGCTGTTCACGGGCTCGGCAGAGGTCGGCCGGCTCGTCGCGGCGAGCGCCGGCAAGCGGCTCGTGCCCGTGACGCTCGAGCTGGGTGGCAAGGACCCGATGATCGTGCTCGACGACGCCGATCTTGCCCGCGCGGTCGACGGTGCGCTGTGGGGCTCGTTCATGAACTGCGGCCAGGTGTGCTCGGGGGTCGAGCGCATCTACGTCCAGGGCGCGTTGTACGAGCCGTTCGTCGAGGAGTTGGCGCGCAAGGCACGCGAGCTCGACCTCGGCCCACTCATCTCCGAAGAGCAACGCGACAAGGTCGCAGGCCTGGTCGATGACGCTGTTGCGCGCGGCGCGCGTGCGCTCACCGGAGCACATGCCTCGGAGCGCACCGGGTGGTTCTACGAGCCAACAGTGCTCGTCGATGTGCCGCGCGACGCGCAGATCGAGCACGACGAGACGTTCGGCCCCGTGGTCACGGTGGCGCGTGTCGCGGACGAGGCGCAGGCGATTCGCGCCGCGAACGACAGCCCGTTCGCACTCGGTGCGTCGGTGTGGACGCGCAACGCTGAGCGTGCGCAGCGCACGGCCCATCGTCTGCGTGCAGGCACGGTGTGGCACAACGACCATGCGTACTCATACGCGTCATCGCAGGCGACGTGGGGCGGCCGCGGTGAGTCGGGCTTTGGCCGCACGCACTCCAAGCACGGCCTCTACGACCTCACCTCGCCGAAGTTTGTCGACCACGACTCCGGCCGCGTGCCGGTGCCATGGTGGTTCCCCTACGACGATCAGGCTGCAGCCGCGTTCCGTGGCGTGCTCGGCGCGCTCTACAGCGACGGGTTGCCCGCCCGCGCGCGCGCCGCGTGGCGCGAGCGGCGCGCGTTGCTCGCACTCGCGAAGAGGTATCGCTCATGAGCGAGCTGTCGCACGTGGACGAATCGGGCGCGGTGCGGATGGTCGATGTCGGCGCGAAGCCGGCGCAGCGTCGCCGCGCGGTTGCACGCGCGGTCGTCAACATGGCGCCCGAGACAGCAGCACGCTTGCGAGACTTGCCGAAGGGCGATGCGCTCACCACGGCGCAGCTCGCTGGGATCATGGCGGCGAAGCGCACGTCGGAGCTGATTCCGCTCTGCCATCCGCTGCCGCTCACGCACATCGAAGTCGACACGCGTGTGCTGGACGACGGCGTCGAGATCACCGCGGCGGCGGAGACCACCGCGCAAACCGGCGTCGAGATGGAAGCGCTCACCGCGGCGTCGGTCGCCGCACTCACCGTGTACGACATGGCGAAGGCGATCGACAAAGGGATGTCGTTCTCGGTCGAGCTGCTCGAGAAGGTGAAGGAATGAACGCTGCGGTATTGACCGTCTCGGACCGCGTCTCGCGTGGCGAGTCCGATGACGGAAGCGGCGACCTGCTCGAGGAGCTTTTACGCGCCGACGGCTACGACGTCGCGCGTCGCGTGGTGCCCGACGAGGCGGACGAGATTGCGGCCGCGATCGAAGATCTCGCCGCCCGGTCGGCGGTCGTCCTGACGACGGGCGGCACCGGTCTCGCCCCGCGAGACGTCACGCCCGAGGCGACGCGCACCGTTCTGCAGCGAGAGGCGCCAGGAATCGCCGAGGCGCTTCGTGCCGACTCGATCGCCAAGACACCGCACGGCCTGCTCTCGCGCGGCGCCGCCGGCGTCGTCGGGCGAACGCTCGTCGTCAACCTGCCCGGCTCGACCGGCGGCTGCCGGGACGGCTACGCGGTGCTCCAACCCGCTCTGGGCCACGCCCTCGCACTTCTCGCCGACGTACCCGCTGTGCATCCGGATACAAAGCATCAGCAGACTTCCGCCTGATGCGTATCGCCCGCCTTTACTACCGGCTCGTCAAATTCGAGCACACGATCTTCGCGCTGCCGTTCGCGTACGTCGGCGCGTTCCTCGCCGTCGGAGGTGTGCCGTCGGCGCACGACCTGCTCTGGATCACCCTCGCGATGGTCGGGGCTCGCTCGCTCGCGATGGCGCTCAACAGGCTGATCGACGCGCGCATCGACGCCGCGAACCCGCGCACCGCGACCCGTGAGCTTCCCTCCGGTGCGCTGACCAGCGCTGCGGTCCTGGCGTTCTGCCTGGTCTCGCTCGCTGTCTACGCCGTATCCGTCTGGCAGCTCGATCCGCTCGTGCGCTGGCTGTCGCCGATCCCCGTCGTTGCGTTCGTCGTCTACCCCTACCTGAAGCGGTTCACGTGGCTCTGCCACCTCTGGCTCGGCGCAGTGGACGGGC
Source organism: Thermoleophilia bacterium (assembly GCA_031393705.1). Lineage (GTDB taxonomy): Bacteria > Actinomycetota > Thermoleophilia > Gaiellales > Gaiellaceae > PALSA-600. The sequence continues at coordinate 40,524 of JANMWB010000078.1, forward strand.
TTGCGCCCGTCGGCGCCTGGGCGGCGATCAAGGGCGAACTGCCGTGGCAAGCATGGGCGCTCGGCGCCGCCGTCGCGGCCTGGGTCTCCGGGTTCGACCTCTTCTATGCGCTGTTCGACGTCGACATCGATCGCGAGCAGGGCCTGCATTCGTGGGTGACGAGGTTCGGCGAGCGCGGCGCGTTCACCGGCGCGCGCATCCTGCACCTCGCAACGATCGTGCTGCTCGCCGCGGCCGGCATCGGCCTCGACGTGGGGATCCTCTACTGGCTCGGGGTGCTGATCGTCGCGTCGCTGCTCCTGTACGAGCACACACTTGTGCGGCCGGGAGACCTGAGGCGGCTCGACGCGGCGTTCTTCACGATGAACGGTGTGATCTCCGTCGCGTTCTTCGTGTTCGTGCTGGCCGACGTGCTGTGATCGTCGGCCTGTTGCACCCGGGCGAGATGGGTGCGTCGGTCGGTCGTGTGCTGCAGGCAAACCGACACGAGGTTTTATGGGCGTCCGAGGGGCGCAGCGACGCGACGCGGGAACGTGCGCAAACGTTTCGCGACGTCGGCACGGTGGGCGCGCTCGCGGAGCAGGCGGAGCTGATTCTCTCGATCTGCCCCCCGCACAGTGCTTTGGAGGTGGCGCGGTCCGTCCAGGGCTTCGACGGCATGTACGTCGATGCGAACGCGATCTCACCGATGCGCGCGCAGGAAGTTGCCGCGATCCAGCCGCGGTTCGTGGACGGTGGCATCGTCGGCGGCCCGCCCGACGAGCCCGGCACCACGCTCTACCTCTCCGGCTCGGGCGCTGCCTCGGTGGCGGTGCTCTTCGTCGGCACGAACCTCGAGCCGCGCGTCGTTGCGGACGCTTCGGCGATCAAGATGGCGTACGCCGCGTGGTCGAAGGGCTCGGCGGCGATGCTGCTCGCGATCCGTGACGTCGCGCGCCACTTCGACGTCGAGGAAGAGTGGGAGCTGGCGGCGCCCGAACTGGCGCAGCGCGTGCCGCGAGCCGAGCACGCAGCGGCGACGAAGGGCTGGCGCTGGATCGGCGAGATGGAGGAGATTGCCGACACGTTTGCCGCGGCGGGTCAGCCTGACGGGTTCCATCGCGCGGCAGCAAGGGTGTACCGCTCGTGATCGAGGCCCGGGCACTTGCGAAGCGTTACGGCGACCGCCGCGTGTTCGCGGGGCTCGACGTCGACGTGCCCGACGGCGGCTTCCTGCTCGTCACCGGCCCAAACGGTTCCGGCAAGACGACGCTCCTGCGGGTGCTCGCCGGGCTGGCAGCACCGACCGCCGGCGAGTTGCAGCTGCCGCCGCGTCACACGATCGGGTACCTCGGGCACGAGCCGCTCGTCTACCGCGAACTGACGCCGCTCGAGAACCTCACGCTCTTCGGGCGCCTCTACCGGCTGCCCGAACGCGGCGAACGGATCGGGATGTTGCTCGAGCGGTTTGGGCTGTGGGAGGTGCGCCACGAGCGCGTCTCGACGTTCTCGCGCGGCATGCAGCAGCGGCTCGGGCTTTGTCGCGTGCTCCTGCATGAGCCCACCCTTCTTCTCCTCGACGAGCCGTACAACGCGCTCGATGCCGAAGGCGCGACGTTGCTCGACAGCATCTTCGAGGAGCCACGCACGTGGATCGTCGCGACCCACGAGCCGGAACGCGTCGATCGTTATGCAACGGAACGGCTGGCGTTCGCATGACGTTCGCCTCCGACGTCGCGGCGCTCGCACGCAAGGATCTGCTGCTCGAGCTGCGGGCGAAGGAGACGCTGCCCTCGATGCTCCTGTTCGTGATCGCGGCGCTGACGATCTTCCACTTTGCCCTGCCGACGGGCACGAGCGACGTCGCAGCGCGCGGCCTGCTCTGGGCGGCGCTGATCTTCACCGCGCTGCTCGGGCTCACCCGCGCGTTCGTCGCAGAGCGCGAGCAGAGCATGTTCGACGCGTTGATCCTGACGCCGGTCGACCGCAGCGCGATCTGGCTCGGCAAGGCGATCGCGGTCTTCGCGTTCCTCGTCGCGGCCGAAGTGGTCGCGCTGCCGGCGTTCGCGGCGTTCTTCCACGGCCTGAACGGCCGCACGGTAGCCGCCGTCGCGCTTGCGGACATCGGCATCTGTACCGTCGGCACCCTCTTCGGCGCCATGGCGGTCGCCGGCCGGGCGCGCGAGCTGCTGCTGCCGCTGCTCTTCCTCCCGATGGCGATTCCGATCGTCGTCGGCGGGGTCGGTGGCTTCCTCTGGTTCCTCGTGCTCTACGACGCGATCTTCGCCCTGCTCAGCTGGGCTGCCTTCGAGTACGTCGTCTCTGAGGTCTGAGACGGCTCTCGGACTACGATTGGCTCTGCCTTGAGCATTCACCTGAAGCTGCCCGTCCTCGCGGCCGCCTGCATGGGCCTCTTTGGGCTGGCGATCGCCCTCGCGTTCTTCTACGCCCCGGCCGATGCCGACCAGGGCCTCTCGCAGCGCATCTTCTATTTTCACGTGCCGCTTGCCCTGACCGCATACGCCTGCTTCGGGTGGGGAGCGTGGAAGGCGCTCAAGTACCTGCGCTCGCGGGACGAGCGCGCCGATCTCGAGAGCTACGTCGCGATCCACCAGGGTACGATCTTCGGTGCGCTGACGTTGCTGACCGGCTCGATCTGGGCGCGGATCTCGTGGGGCGTCTGGTGGTCGTGGGGTGAGGACGAGCTCGTACTCTTCCTTGTCCTCTTCCTCTTCTACTGCGCGTACTTCATGCTCCGCTACTCGGTCGACCCCGGCCCGGCCCGGGCGAACATGAGCGCGGTCTACGCGCTGTTCGGCGTTGTCCTGATCCCGGTCTCGTTCCTCGCGATCAGGCTCTCGAAGCAGTTCATCCATCCGCAGGTCTTCAAGCTGAGCGGGCCTCAGATGACCGGCGCGCAGTTCCTGACGTTCTGCGTCTGCCTGGCCGCGATGCTGACACTGTTCGCGACGCTGTACGCGATCGAACTGGCGGGCAAGCGACTCGACCGCTCGCTGCGCGAGCTGAAGGAGTTGTTGACTTGACCCAGTCGGAGAAGTACACCGCCGCCGCATACCTTGTCGTGTTTCTCGGCGTGCTCGTCTACGTCGTGATCATCGGGTCGAAGCTGCAGCGCCTGCAGCGCGAGGTCGAGCAGCTCGTCGCGCTCGTGAAAGAGAAGCGCGATGGTTGAGGTGTTCTTCTGGCCGGCGCTCCTCGGCTACGGCGAGGCGGCGCTCGCGTACGCAACCGTGCGCACTTCGCGTGCTGCGACGTGGGGCGTGCGGCTCGGCTGGCTCGCGCAGACGGCGCTGCTCGTTGCCCAGGCGGTCCGCTCCGACGGCTTTCCGTGGTCGACGTGGGCGGGCTCGCTCAACCTCTTCGTCTGGTTCGTCGTTGGCGCCTATCTGATCTGGGGCTGTCGTCCGCGGTTCCGGCTGCTTGGTCTGAGCGTGATGCCGCTAGCTGTTGCGCTCTTCGTAGTCGCGCGGGTCGGCGGTGGCACCGGAGCAGGATCGCACTCCGACTACGGCAACCTCTTCCTGATCCTGCACGTCGGCCTCGCGCTGGCGGCGTTCGCCGGCTTCACACTCGCGGCCGGTCTCGCCGGGCTCTACCTCTGGGTGGAACGCCGTCTCAAGCGACGCTCGGCGGACATCCTGCGTTTGCGGGTGCCGCCGCTCGCTTCGCTCGAGCGCCTGACGTGGCGGACGATCCTGGTCTCGCTGCCGCTGCTCACGCTCGCCCTTGTGATCGGCATCGTCCGCCAGCAGCGACAGGGCGGCGGGTTCGACGCGCTCGAAGCGGTGACGCTGCTGACGTGGCTCGTCTACGGCGCGTTCCTCGCGCTGCGCCCGACCGGACGCCGTGCGGCGTACTTCGCGCTCGGCGGCTTCGTGCTCGTGATCGTTGCGCGGCTTGCACTGGCGGGGAGCCACTTCACGTGACGCTCACGCTGATCGGGCTCTCGCACCACGTCGCTCCCGTCGAGTTGCGCGAGCGCGTGACGCTCAACCTGCCCGCGGCGGCGGCGCTTGCGAGCTCACTCGGCGACGCGATCTGCCTCTCGACGTGCAACCGCACCGAGCTCTACTTCGAAGGCGTCGACGAGCGGGAGGCCGTGGCGGCGCTGCAAGAGCTTGCAGGCGAACCGCTTGACGGGGTGCTCTACCGGCTGCACGAGGATGCAGCGGCGTTGCACCTCTTCCGGGTCGCCGCCGGGCTCGATTCGCTCGTCCCCGGCGAGGGCGAGATCCTCGGCCAGGTGCGCGATGCCTACGAAGCGGCGCACCCGGGCGCGTTGCTCGACCGCGTGTTCCGGCAAGCCCTCGGTGTCGGCAAGCGCGTGCGGAACGAGACCGCGATCGGTGAGAGCCCCGCGTCCGTGTCGTCCGCCGCCGGCGCACTCGCCGCGCAGGTCTTCGGCGACCTGGCCGGGCGGCGCGTGCTGTTGATCGGCGCCGGCCGGATCGGGGAGCTTGCGGCGGCGAACCTTGCGTCCCGGGGGGCGCAGATCGCCTACGTCGCGAACCGCACTGTCGACACCGCGCACGAGCTCGCACACCGCTTCGGTGGTGAAGCGGTGGCGCTGACCGACATCGCTTCGCGTCTCGGCGACGTCGACGTCGTCGTCTCGTCGACGAGCGCGCCCGAGACGGTGGTGCAGGCCGGTGACGTACCGGCCAAGCGCCGCACACCGCTGTTCTTCATCGACATCGCCGTGCCGCGCGACCTCGACTCCGCGATCGGCAAGCTCGACGGCTGCTTCCTCTACGACATCGACGACCTCGAGGCAGTCGTCGCCGAGACCCTTTCGGGGCGCCGCTCCGAGGCGGCGCGCGCCGAGCAGCTCGTTGCCGAGGAAGCGGAGCGCTTCCGCTCGTGGCGCGCATCCCTCGACGTTGTGCCTGCGATTGCGTCGCTCCGCGCACGTGCAGAGGAGATCCGCTCGGCCGAGCTCGCGAAGGTTGACAGTCGCATGAGCGCCGACGATCGCCGCACGCTCGAGTCGGTGACGTCGCAGATCCTGAACAAGCTGCTGCACCTGCCGACGATCAGGATGAAGGAAGCGGCCGTCAGCTCCGACGGCGCGGCGTACGCGGACGCCGTTCGCCATCTGTTCGGGCTCGAAGAGGAGAAGAAGCGGTGACGCCCGACAAGGACCGCCGCATGGAACGGCCGCTACCGGTGGTGTCGCCTTCGGCGTTCATGCGGATCAAGTTCGGCCATCCGTCGTGCGGCCGCAGCAAGCGCGTTGGGAGGTCGGGCTGTGCTCGTTCGTATCGGGTCTCGCGGATCTAGGCTCGCGATCACGCAGGCCGAGCAGGCCGCCGCCCTGTTGCGTGGGCCGGGGATCGAGATTGCCTTCGTCCCGATCACGACCGCAGGTGACCGCGACCGCACGAGCCCGTTCGGACAGATCGGCGAGCGTGGCGTCTTCGTGAAGGAGATTGAGGAGGCGTTGCTGGCGGGCCGCATCGACGTTGCCGTGCACTCGGCGAAGGACATGACCTCAGACGACACCGAGGGACTGTCGATCGGTGCGTACCTCGAGCGCGACGATCCGCGCGATGCGCTCATCGGCGCCACCGAGCTGCGACCCGGGATGCGCATCGGCACCGCTTCGGTGCGCCGTCGCGCACAGTTGCTTGCGGCCGAGCCGACGATCTCGGTCGAGCCGATGCGCGGCAACGTCGAGACGCGGCTGCGCAAGATGCGGGAGCGCGGGCTCGACGCGATCGTGCTTGCTTCGTGCGGTCTTGACCGCCTTGGGCTCGCTGACGAGATCGGCCTGCGCCTCGACCCGGAGCTGATGCTTCCGGAGGCCGCGCAGGGCGCGCTCGCACTGCAGGTACGCGCCGGCGAGGAGGAACTCGTTGCGCGGGCGGATCACGCCGAGACGCGCCGCCGCGTCGAGCCGGAGCGGGCGTGCGTCGCGTTGATCGGCGCAGGCTGCCTCGCACCGGTCGCGGCGCATCACGACGGGACGACGCTGCACGCGCTGATCGCGGACGAGGACGGAGCGTGGATCGTGCGGAGCAGCGGCGACGACCCGGTCGCGCTCGCAGACGAGCTTGCGGGCGTAGCTGCGGCCCGATGAAGGTGATCGTCACGCGGCCGCGCGCGCAGGCGAAGCCGCTCGTTGCCGCACTGGAGGCTCTTGGGGTTGTCGTTGTCGAGTGCCCGCTGATCGAGATCGAGCGGACGTCCGACGAGCCCATCGACTGTGCAGGCTACGACTGGCTGATCGTCACGAGCCCGAACGGCGCCGACGAGGTGGCGCGCCGCGGCATCAACCTCCCGCGCGTCGCAGCCGTTGGCCCCGGTACCGCCGAGGCGTTGCGGGAGCACGGGATCGACGCGGCCTTCGTCCCGCGCGAGTCGTCGCAGGAGGGCTTGCTGCGTGAGTTCCCACGGCCGGCCGGCCGCGTGCTCTTCGCTGCCGCGGAAGGTGCCCGCAGACGGCCGATCGACGAGCTGCACGCCGACTTCGTGCCGCTCTACCGGACGCGGCTCCTCACGCCGGACCCGCCCGAGGGCGATGCGGTCGTGCTGGCGTCGGGCTCGGCTGCGCGGGCCTACGTCGGCGTGGGCGGCGCGGCGCCGGCGGTGAGCATCGGGCCCGAGACGTCGCAGGTCGCACGCTCCCTCGGGCTCGAGGTTGCGGCCGAGGCGCCGACGCACGATCTCGCTGGCCTCGTCGCGGCTGTGCGCGATCTGATGAAGTCCCGTCCGTGAAGGCGATCACCTTTCTCACTGATTTCGGTCTGCAGGACGACTTCGTCGGCACCTGCCACGGCGTGATGGCGCGCATCGCTCCCGACGCGCGCGTGATCGACATCACGCACGGCATTCCGCCGCAGGCGATCCTGCAAGGTGCCCTCGTTCTGCAGAGCACGGTCAAGTACATGCCGGTGGGCGTTCATCTCGCGGTCGTCGATCCGGGTGTCGGCAGTCGCCGTCGTGCGGTCGCGGTGCGCACGTCAGACGGCCGATCGTTCGTCGGGCCTGACAACGGCCTCTTGTTGCTCGCGGCCGACGAGCTGGGTATCGAGGCGGCGCACGAGCTCGCCGACGACCGCTACCGCCTGTCGGATGTCTCACGCACGTTCCACGCGCGTGACGTGTTTGCTCCCGCGGCTGCGCATCTTGCCGGCGGCGTGGCGATCGACCAGCTGGGACCGGCGATCAGACCGGACGAGCTCGTGCGCATCGACGTGCCGACGCCCAGTGTTGGCAAGTCGCAGATTTCCGCGACGGTCCTCGGCATTGACCGCTTCGGGAACGTCTCCACGAACATGCGCGATGCTCACGTCTCGAGCCTCGGTGTCGCCCGTGGCGACCGGGTCGAGATCAGGCTGACGTTCGAGCGCTACTACGCGACGCTCGCCGACACGTTTGCCGACGCGGACGCGGGCGAGCTGATCCTTTACGAGGACTCGTACGGTCTCGTCACGCTGGCGATCAGCAACGGCAACGCGGCTCGGCTGACGGGTGTCGCTGTCGGCGATGAGCTCCGGATCGCGCTCACATGACGATCGGCCAACGTTTTGCGCGTCTGGTGACGGACGTGGTTGTCCGCGCGCCGTTCCTGTGGCGGCTCTTTCGCCGACGCATGACGCGCAACTTCGACCAGCTCGCACCGGAGTGGGATGCGACCCGCGTCAGTCGCGAGCGTCTGACCCCGATGATCGCCGCGCTCGATGCGACAGGCCCGCCCACGCGTGCGCTCGACGTCGGCACAGGGACGGGCGCCGTGGCGCGCCTCGTCCGGGAACGCTGGCCGGACGCGGAGGTAACGGGCGTCGACGTGTCGCCGGGGATGATCGCCGAGGCGCGGCGCCTCGGGCAGGAGCGCTACGACGTCGGCGATGCCTCTGCGCTCCCGTACGCGGACGCAGCGTTCGACCTCGTGACGCTGAACAACATGATTCCGTTCTTCGACGAGCTCGCACGGGTCACGGCGCCCGGCGGCTACGTCGCGATCGCCTACAGCATGGGGCCGAAGACCCCGATCTGGGTGCCGCTCGAGCGCGTCCGGGATGAGCTGCAGCGGCGGGGGTTCCTGCACGTGGCGGACTTCGAGGCCGGTGCCGGCGTTGCGTTGCTCGCTCGCCGCGCGTAGTTACACTGGCCGCGCTGTATTCCTGGGGCCAGGTAGCTCAGTTGGTAGAGCACACGGCTGAAAACCGTGGTGTCGCCGGTTCAAGTCCGGCTCTGGCCATTTGTCGAAGATCGCCGATCCCGGGCTAGCGCCGGAAGGGCATCGGCGCATCGAGTGGGCGCGCCGCCACATGCCGGTGCTCGCCGCGCTCCGTGAGCGGCTCGGAGACGGCGCCCTTCAGGGGCGGAAGCTCGCCGTCGTCGTGCACCTCGAAGCGAAGACCGCCTGTCTCGTGCTTGCGCTGCAGGAGGCGGGTGCGCAGGTCGTCGCCGCGGGCAGCAACGCGCTCTCGACGCAGGACGCGGTCTGCGCGGCACTCGTCGAGCGAGGGATCGAAGTGCACGCGCGTCACGGCGTGTCGCAGAGCGAGTTCACGGCCGACCTGCTCGCGGTCGCCGAGACCGGGCCGGAGCTCGTGATCGACGACGGCCTCGAGCTGACCCGGCGCACCGCGGAGCACCGCCCGGATCTGTACGCGCAGCTGCAAGGCGTCAGCGAGGAGACGACGACGGGCGTCGCGCGGCTCCGTGCGCTCGAGGCCGAGGGGCGCCTGCCGTTCCCAGCGATCGCAGCGAACGACGCCAAGTGCAAGCACATGTTCGACAACCCGTACGGCACCGGCCAGACGACGCTGACCGCGTTGCTCGCGCTCACCAATGTGCTCGCCGCCGGTCGCGAGTTCTGCATCGTCGGTTACGGCTGGGTCGGTAAGGGCCTCGCGCGTGCCGCGGACGGTCTCGGCGGGCGGGTCACTGTCGTCGAGCTCGATCCCGTGCGGGCGCTGACGGCGCACATGGACGGTTACCGCGTCGCCTCGCTTGTGAACGCGCTGCCCGATGCGGACGTCGTGCTCACGGCAACGGGGCTGATCGAGGCGGTCGGCGCCGGAGCGTTTCCGTATCTGAAGGACGGCGTGCTGCTTGCGAACGCCGGGCACCACGACCGCGAGATCGACGTGCCGGCACTTGCTGCGGAGGCTGACGAGGCGATCGATGCGCGGCCGAAGGTCAAGACCTATGTCCTCGGCGAGCGGCGTGTGAACGTGCTCGTCGACGGTGCGCTCGTCAACATCGCCGGCCTCGACGGCAACCCGATCGAGATCATGGATCTATCCTTCTCGGTGCAGGCGCTGTCGGTGCATCTGCTCGCCTCGGGCAGCGTCCCGCCCGGCCTCAATCGCTTCCCCGACGAGCTCGACGATCTGATCGCCCGGACGAAGCTCGCGACGCTCGGTATCGAGCTCGACGACCCGACCGAGACGCAGTTGAAGTTCCGCGCCTCCTGGGCCGTCTAGGGTCTGCCTCGTGTCTGCGCCGGAAAACCCACGGCCTGTCGCGATCATCGGCGCAGGCCTCGACCTCGGCGCCGGTCGGCGCGGCGTCGACATGGGGCCGTCCGCGATCCGGTACGCGGGCCTCGAGTCGCGTGTCCGAGCCCTCGGGCGTGAGGTCGCGGACTGGGGTGATGTCCGGTCGCCCGTGCCGGAGGCGACCGAGGAGGGCGACGAGAGCTGCCGGTATCTCGCCCCGATCAAGCAGGCGTGCGAGAAGGTCGGCGTGCTTGTTGCGGACGCGGTCGAGCAGGGCTTCGTGCCGCTGGTCCTCGGGGGCGACCATTCGATCGCGATGGGGACACTCGGTGGCATGGCCAAGGCGCGCGGTGCGGGGGCAGCCCTGTGGATCGACGCGCACGGCGATCTCAACCGGCCGAGCACCTCGCCGAGCGGCAACGTCCACGGCATGCCGCTGGCCGCCGCGCTCGGCGTCGCGGGCGAAGCGTTCGCGAGCGACGTCTATCCGACGCCGTCAGTGACGCGTGCCGCGTTGATCGGCATTCGCTCGCTCGACCCGGGTGAGCGCGCATTGATCGGCGAGCTCGACATCCGCGTGTACACGATGAACGAGGTCGACAGGCTCGGGATGGAGCGCGTGCTCCAGGAGTCGCTCGAGTTTCTCGCCGATGCGCCGTTTCTCCACCTGAGCCTCGACCTCGACGCCGTCGACCCGATGTTCGCGCCCGGCGTCGGCACACCGGTGCGCGGCGGCCTCTCCTACCGCGAGGCGCACCTCGCGATGGAGTTGCTCGCAGAGTCGAACCGGCTCGATTCGCTCGAGGTCGTCGAGGTCAACCCGATCCTCGACCGCGAGAACGAGACCGGGGCGCTCGCCGTCGAGCTGGTTGCGAGCGCGCTCGGCGCGCGCATTCTCTAAGCCGACGTTTCATCGCGTGTCGCGGGTTGCGCTGTAGCGCTCCGTTCCACCTCGACCTCGTCGCCGATCCCCGAGGGCTCGTAGTAGACGGTGCCGGCGAGTTTCTCCGGCAGGCAATCCACCTCGAAGCCTGCTTCGTTCGCGTGCGGATAGATGTAGCCTTCGCCGCGACCGAGCTTCTTGGCGCCGGCGTACGCGGCCGAGCGCAGCGCCGCGGGCGGCATCAGGTGGCCGTGCTCGCGCACGTGCTGCGTCGCTTTCCCGATCGCGACGTACGACGCGTTCGACTTCGGCGCGCGCGCGAGGTAGATCGCAGCCTGCGCGAGGTTGAGCCGTGCCTCCGGCAGTCCGACGTGCTCGACGGCCTGTGCTGCTGCGACCGCGACGAGCAGTGCTTGCGGATCCGCGTTGCCGATGTCCTCGGAGGCGAGCACGATCATGCGCCGCACGATGAAGCGTGCGTCCTCGCCGCCTTCGAGCATCGCGGCGAGGTAGTACACGGATGCCTGGACGTCTCCGGCACGTGTCGACTTGATCCACGCGGAAATGAAGTCGTAGTGTCGGTCGCCGCCTTTGTCGTAGGCAAGCGGCCGCTTCCGCGCCGCGTCGTCGACGTGACGCTCCTCGAGCGTCACACCCTCGGCCCGCGCTGTCTCGACGGACAGCTCGAGGATGTTGAGCGCGTTGCGCGCGTCGCCGCCCGCACGGCCGGCGATCAACTCTTCGATCTCCTCCGACACCTCGGCTTCCAACTCGGTGGCGCCGCGGCGAACGACGTCGATCAGCGTCTCGATCGAGTGTGGCTCGAGCTCGTACACCTGCGCGCGTGAGAGCAACGCCGAGTTCACCTCGAAGTACGGGTTCTCCGTCGTCGCGCCGATCAACGTCACGAGCCCCTCTTCGACGCCGGGCAGCAGCGCGTCCTGCTGCGCCTTGTTGAAGCGGTGGATCTCGTCGAGAAAGAGAATCGTGCGCCGGCTGCTCGTGCCGAGCCGCTCGCGGGCTTGCTTGAGCACCTCGCGCACGTTCGCCACCGTCGCTTGCACCGCGGAAAGCTCTTCGAACTCGGCACCGGTCGTCTGCGCGACGATGCGCGCCAACGTCGTCTTGCCGGAGCCCGGCGGCCCGTAGAGGATCATCGAGGGCACGCGATCCTGCTCGATCGCGAGGCGGAGCGCCCGCCCCGGCCCCACCACGTGATCCTGGCCGACGAAGTTGTCAAGCGTCGTAGGCCGCAGGCGCTGCGCGAGAGGTGCGGAGGCGCCGAGGCGGCGGCCCGCGGCCTCGGAAAAGAGGTCGCTCACGCCGAAAGTATGCTCTTGGTGCGATGAGCGAGGCGAGCGAGGTCTGGGGGAAGGGAACGTACGAGCGCTTTGCCGCGCGTCTGGCCCCGGTCCAGGACGAGCTCGTTGGCCTCCTTCAGATCACCGCGGGCGAGCGCGTGCTCGACCTCGCGACCGGCACCGGCGAGGTCGCCGTGCGGGCGGCACGCTCCGGCGGTGTCGTCACCGGGATCGATATCGCCGAGCCGATGCTTGCGAAGGCTCGCGAGCGCGCGAAAGAGGAAGGAGCCGAGATCACGTTCGATCTCGGTGACGTCGAGTACCTCCCGTACGAGGACGCGTGCTTCGACGTCGTCGTCTCGAACTTCGGCGTCGTGTTCGCTCCCGACCACGCGAACGTCGCCTCGGAGCTCGCCCGCGTCGCCTGCCCGGGCGCGCGCCTCGGCTTCAGCGCCTGGAAGCCGAACCCGAAGCTCGGTGAGCTCTATCGCCGCTTCACCGAGGAGCCGATCGAGGGCCGCGAGGCCTACGAGTGGGGCCGTGAGGACCACGTCGAGGACATGCTTGGCGACGACTTCGAGCTCGAGTACGAAGACGGCACGCTCTGGTTGGAAGCGGAATCGGGCGAGGAGATCTGGACGCTCTTCTCGGAATCTGCGCCGCCGGTGATCGCGCTGATCAAACAGCTCGACGACGGGAAGCGCGAGAAGTTCCACCAAGCCTTCGTCGAGCTCTACGAGAGTTACGCGACGACGGACGGCGGCATCCGCGCACCGCGCCGCTACCTGCTCGTCCTTGGCCGCCGGAAATGAGCGAGGTCGCCGACCTTCTTCAGAAGCTGATTCGTCTCGACACGACGAATCCGCCGGGCAACGAGACACTGGCGGCAGAGCTGTTGCGCGACTACCTCGAGGCCGCCGGTGTCGAGTGCCGGCTGTACGCGCGTGTGCCCGAGCGCGCGAATCTCGTCGCGCGCATTCCTGGACGCGGCTCGGGCCCGACGCTCGCGCTGCTCTCGCACACGGACGTCGTGCTCGCCGACGCGACCGAGTGGGAGCGGGATCCGTTCGGCGGCGAGCTCGTCGGCGACACGATCTGGGGTCGCGGCGCACTCGACATGAAAGGAGAGGTGGCTGCCTCGGCCGTCGCGCTCGCCACGCTCGCGCGTGAAGGTTGGCGTGGCGACGGCGACCTGATCTTTATCGCAGCTGCAGACGAAGAGGTCGGCGCAGGCTTCGGCCTCGAGTGGCTCGTCCAGGAGCATCCGGATGCCGTGCGCGCGGACTTCTCGGTCAACGAGGGTGCGGGCGATCGCGTTGAGCTCGGCGGCAAAGTGTTGTACCTCTGTGCGACGGCCGAGAAGATGAGCTCGCCGTTTGTGTTGCGTGTGCATGGACGGAGCGGCCATGGGGCGATGCCGAGCATTGCCGACAACGCGCTCGTCAAGGCAGCGCCGCTGATCGAACGACTCGGTGTGTTCGAGGTCGAGGCGCGCTTGATCCCTGAGGTCGAGGGGTTTCTCGCCGCGTTGCTCGGTGAGATCCCACCCGCGCCGGACGCACTCGCGCGAGCGCGGGAGATCGCACCGCTCGCGGGCGAGTTGATCGAGCCGCTACTCGGGATGACCGTCGCGCCGACGAAGGCGCACGCCTCTGACAAGCGCAACGTGATTCCCGCGCTGTGCGAGATCACCGTCGACACGCGGCTGCTTCCGGGTCAGACGCCGGAGGAGGCGGAGGCGACGATCCGCGCGTGGCTCGGCGAGGGCGAGTACGAGCTCGTGAACACCGAGCGCTTCGGCGGCACGCGCTCGGCGATCGGGGGCCCGCTCTGGGACGCGGTGCAGTCGTTCGTCGAATCGGAGGAGCCGGGCGCGGCGGCTGCGCCGATCTGCGTTGCGGGCTTCACCGACTCGCACTGGATGCGCGAGGCGTTCGACACGGTCGCCTACGGTTTCTTCCCGTCGCGCGCGCTGGACTCTGAGACCGCCGCGCGGCTGATCCACTCGGCGAACGAACGCGTGCCGGTCTCCGACCTCGACCTGGGCGTGCGTTGGCTGCGGCACGCGGCGCAGACCGTCTGCGGTTGAGCATGCTTCAGCTGTACGAGGCCGACGGTGCGTTCGAGGCGCTCGAGGCATACCTCGCCGACGAGTTGCGCGAAGGGCTGGTCGCCGACGTCTATCTCGGCTATGGCCTGGGCGAGCCGCTGCGCCGCGAACCGTCGCCCGCGCCGCCGGAGCCGTGTCCGCTGCCGCTCCTTGCTGCGCAGATCCGAGCTGCGCAGATCCGAGCCGCGCAGATCCGGCCTTGTGGTGAGTCAACACAATGTGGCTCGGGCTTTCGGCTCGGGGAGTGGGAGGCGACGTGGGCGCCCGAGGACTACGCGGCCGCGGTTGACGAGGTGCGCGCGGCGATCGCGCGCGGCGACGTCTACCAGGTGAACCTCGTGCAGCATCTCTCGGCACCGTTCGCCGGCAGCCCGTACGCGCTGGCGGCTGCGCTCGCGTCGTTGCGTCCGCTGCAGCCACGGCCGCTCGTCGGCGACGGTTGGGCGATCGTCTCCGCGTCGCCGGAGCTTTTCCTCGCCCGGCGCGGCGACCGCCTCGTGACGATGCCCATCAAGGGCACGCGTCCGATCGGCGAGGACGTCGACGATGCGAAGGATGCGGCCGAGCACGTGATGATCGTCGACCTCGAGCGCAACGACCTCTCGCGGGTGTGCGAGGTCGGCTCGATCCGCTGGCCGGAGCTGATGGCGCAGCACGAGCTCGCCGGCGTGACCCATCTCGTGTCGACCGTCGAAGGTCGCGTGCGCGCCGACGCGACACTCGCCGACATCCTGCGAGCAACGTTCCCCGGCGGTTCGATCACCGGAGCGCCGAAAATCTCGGCGCTCGACCACATCGCGCGTCTCGAGCCCGTCGGGCGCGGCGCGTCGATGGGCGCGCTCGGGACGTTTCAGGCAAACGGAGACTTCGAGCTCGCGCTGACGATCCGCACCTTCGCCGTCGCACAGGGCCGCGCCCACCTCTGGGTCGGCGGCGGGATCGTCTGGGACTCCGATCCCGAGGCGGAGATCGAGGAGTCCTGGGTGAAGGCTCGCCCGCTGCTCGCCGCCGTGGGAGGATTGGTCCGCGCGTGAAGCTGCTCGCGGTTGCAGTCGATGGCCGCGGGCTCGTCGATCCGGCGGAGCCGGTCTTCCGCGCCGACGACGAAGCGCTGCTTCGTGGCAGCGCGGCGTTCGAAACGCTGCCGGTCTACGGCGGGCAGCCGTTCGAGCTCACGCGCCACCTCGATCGCTTGCGGGGCTCGTTGCCGACGCTTGGGCTCGCACCGCTCGACGACGGGTCTGCCGAGTCACTGGTTGGTCTGTTGGTGGCGGAGGTCAGCGGCGACTTCGTTCTGCGCCTCTATCGCACCGAAGCGACGCTCGTCGCAACCGCCGGGTCGATCCCGGCTGGGATCGACGAGCTTCGCGCCCGCGGTCTGCGGATGCACGTCGTCGAGACGGGCCTGCCGGCCGCGCTCGTCGCGGGAGCGAAGGCGACGAGCTACGCGCTCGCGCTCGCGGCGCTGCGCGAGGCTGAGCGCAACGGGCGCGATGACGCGCTCTTCGTCGCGAACGGGATCGTGCTCGAGGCGCCGATGTCGAACATCTGGTGGCGGCGCGGCAACGTCCTTTCGACGCCCGCAACCGGGCCCGGCGTGCTGCCGGGTGTGACGCGCGCAGTCGCGTTGGAGCTCGCCACGGAGGCGGGCTTCGAGGTACGGGAAGATCGGTTCCCGCTGACGGAGCTCGCAGGGGCAGAGGAGGTATTCACCACCTCCTCGGTCCGAGAGGTGATGCCCGTCGTGTCCCTCGACGAGGCGACGGTCGGCGACGGCCGGCCAGGCCCTGCAGCCGCGCGGCTGCGGGAGGCACTCCGGCTACGCTCCCGACGGTGACCGAGTGGGTGCGGCTGGGTGGGTTGGCGCTCGCAAACGGCGTGCTCGTGCACGGCCCGCGGGCCTGGGCGTGCGCCGTGCGCACGACCGACGGCGAGCTGAAGGTCGTCGCCAGGCGCAAGCGCTTCCGTGCCGTCGACGTTCGCAGCCCCGTGCTTCGCGGGCCTGCCCGGATCGCTGAGGTGTTCGCGCTCCTGCCGCAGGTCAAGCGCGCATTGCCCGAGGCAGAACTGCCGATGCAGCGCCCGCGCGTGCTCTTCTCGATGGTCGGAAGCGCCGTCGTTCTTCGCGGCCTGCGCAGCTCCGGTCTGCGTCCGCTCACGCGTGAGCTCGTCACCGGCGTGCTTTCCGTCGCGCCCGCGGCGCTCGCGTTGCGCGGCGGTGACCTTGCGGCCTACCACGGCGCGGAACACGTCTCGATCGGGACGTACGAGCACGGCGAGTCGCGGCCCAAGGAGCACGAGCGCTGCGGCTCGCACCTGATCGGGCCGATGCTGCTGACGAGCGCCGCGGGCAACCTGCTGGCCGAGCAAGCGCCGAGACGCCTGCGACCTGCCGCCAAGCTCGCCGCCACGATCGGCTCGCTCGCCGCGTCGGTCGAGATCTTCAACTGGATGGCGCGGAACGCCGAGCATCCGCTGGCGCGCGCGCTTGCCAAGCCAGGCCACGAGCTGCAGCACCGGCTCGGGACGCGCGAGCCGTCAGCCGATCAGCTCGAAGTTGCCGAGGCAGCACTGCGTGCATGTCTGCAGTTGGAAAGTGCAGGGCTTGAAGCGTGACGTCGACGCACAAGCGGCTCGATCCGGCGATCTTCGACCTCCCGGTCGAGAAGATGCGGGCCGGTTGGTACACGGACGCGTACTTCAATCACACGCGTGCGACGCTGATCGAAGACGGCCGCCATCCGAACGTCGTCATGCAGGTATTCCAGAAGCGCCACGCATATCTCGGCGGCATGGACGAGGCGCTCGCGATCCTCAAGCTCTGCGCGGACACGTTCTCCGACCTGACCGTGCACGCGCTCTATGACGGCGATTCGATCGAGCCGTACGAATCGGTACTGACGATCGAAGGCGACTACACGGCATTCGCGCATCTCGAGACCGTGTACCTCGGCACGCTCTCGCGGCGGACGTTGATCACCACGAACACCGTCAACGTGCTCCGTGCGGCGAATGGGAAGCCGGTGATCTTCATGGCGGCTCGTCACGACCATCACCGCGTCCAGACGGGCGACGGCTACTCCGCGTACGTCGCAGGCCAGATCGTCGGTGCGCCGATCGGTGTCACAACCGACGAACAGGCGTCGTGGTGGGGCGGCACCGGGCTCGGCACCGTTCCACACTCGCTGATTGCGTCCTACGGCGGCGACACGGTCGCTGCCGCCAAGCATTTCGCCGAGTGGGCGCCCGACGACATGAACATAACGGTGCTCGTCGACTTCGAGAACGATTCGATTCGCACCGCGCTTGACGTTGCGCGCGCGCTCGGGCCGCGCCTGTGGGGCGTGCGTCTCGATACCTCCGAAGCACTCGTCGATCGGTCGCTCTGGGAAGAGCTTGGCGACTTCAAGCCGACGGGCGTCAATCCACGGCTCGTCTGGAAGGTTCGCGAGGCTCTCGACGGCGAGGGGTTCGACTCGGTGCGCATCGTCGTCTCCGGCGGCTTCACCGTGGAGAAGATCGTCGAGTTCGAAGAGAGTGACGTGCCTGTCGACGCGTACGGCATCGGCTCGTCACTGATCCGCGGTTCGAACGACTTCACCGCGGACATCGTGATGACCGACGGGACGCCGTCGGCGAAGGTCGGCCGTCACTACCGGCCGAGCCAGCGGCTCGAACTGGTCACGTGAGCCGCGTCCTCTGGGACGTCGACACACAGTTCGACTTCGTCTTCCCGGAGGGGAAGCTGTACGTGCCCGGCGCGGAGCAGGCGCTCCCGGCGATGGCGCAGTTGGTCGACGCGGCCCGCCGCGCCGGCATCCCGCATGTCGCGAGTGCCGACGACCACGAGTTGAGCGACCCGGAGATCTCACCCGAGCCCGATTTCGAGACCCTCTGGCCGCCGCACTGCCTGCGGGGAACGCCCGGCGCGATGCGGCCGCCCGAGACGCAGCAGGCCGATCCGGTCGTGCTCGGCGAGACCGAGGTGGACGCCTCGTGGCTGAGCGGGCGCGAGTTTCTCCTTCTGAAGAAGGCCTACGATCCGTTCACGAATCCGAACGCCGAACGGCTCCTCGCTTTCCTCGACCCGCAAGAGATCGTGCTCTTCGGCGTCGCCACTGATGTGTGCAACGACGCGGCAATCCGGGGCCTGCTCGCCCGTGGCCGGGCTGTGACCTTCGTGGAGGACGCCTCCCGCGGTCTGGACGAGGCCCGCACCGCTGCGTGCGTTGCCGCGTGGCGCGAGGGTGGCGTGCGCTTTGCCACGACCGCTGAGGTGCTCGATGCGCTTTAGGGGCAGCCCGGTGCTGCCGATGGGTAGCTGATGTACGCCGCCGACGGGTACGCGATCTCCGATCGCCAAATCCTCAACCACGTTGTTGCCGTGCCCGTGAGGGCATCACACGCGGTCGTCGCAGCCAGCGGTTTCAACATCAGCCACTTCATCTCGAACTTCGTCCTGACCTGGATCCCGGTCATGTTCTTCGTCCTGATGTGCGTGGTCGTCTGGCTGCTCTGGAAGACGGTCAAGCTGATGCCGCGCGTCAAACCGATGGAGATCACGCCGGGCTCATCGTCCGCTGTCACGTGGGCCGACGTCGCGGGGCTCGACGAGGCGAAGGAGGAGCTGCAGGAGATCGTCGACTTCCTGCGCGACCCGGACCGCTTCGAGGCACTCGGTGCGCGCGTTCCGAAGGGCATTCTCTTTCACGGTCCTCCCGGCACAGGCAAGACGCTCGCCGCGAAGGCTGTCGCGAACGAATCCGGTGCGCGGTTCTACGCGCAGAGTGCATCCGCGTTCGTCGAGATGTTCGCCGGCCTCGGCGCCGCGCGGATCCGCAAGCTCTTCGAGGAGGCGCGCAAGAACGCCCCGTCGATCGTGTTCATCGACGAGCTCGACGCCGTCGGTATGGCACGCAGCGGTAGCGGCTTCAACCGCGAGCAGGATCAAACGCTCAACCAGTTGCTCGTCGAGCTGGACGGCTTCGGTCCGCGCGACCAGGTGGTCGTGATGGGCGCGTCGAACCGGCTGCAGGACCTCGACCCCGCGTTGCTGCGCCCCGGCCGCTTCGATCGCCAGGTGCTGATCAACCCGCCCGATCTGAAAGGCCGACGTGCGATCCTCGATGTGCACACGCGCGGCAAGCCGCTCGACGAGGACGTCAACCTCGACGCCGTCTCGCGCCAGACCGCGGGCCTGACCGGCGCCGATCTCCAGAACATCTGCAACGAGGCCGCAATCGCCGCGGGTCGCAACGGTCGCGCCATGCTGACCCACGCGGACTTCGACTACGCACTCGAGCGTGTCGTCGCCGGTCTGCAGCAGCGTCGTGTCGTCACCGACAAGGAGAAGCGCATTCTCGCCTACCACGAAGGCGGCCACGCGTTGATGTCGCACCTCGTCGGCAACGCCCCGGAGAAAGCGACAATCATCGCGCGCGGTACCGCGCTCGGCTACGTCCTGCATCTGCCCGAAGAGGAGCGCTACCTCGAGACGCGGGAGGAGTTGCTCGACTGGATGGTCATGGCGCTGTCCGGCCGCGCCGCGGAGCAGATTGTCTTCGGCCGCGTGACCAATGGCGCGGCGAACGATCTGGAGAAGGTGACGCAGGTTGCGCGTGCCATGGTCTTCGAGTGGGGCATGGGCGAGTCGGTCACGTCGCGCACGATGCGCGCCGACAACTACGCGCTCTCGGAGGAGACGAAGCGTCTCCGCGACAGCGAGCAGGCCCTGCTGACCGACGCGGCCTACGCGGACGCGCTTCGCCTGCTCGCGAAGCACCGCGCCTCGCTCGATCGCATCGCGCTCGCGCTGCTCGAGAAGGAGACGCTCGACCGCGACGAGCTCGCAGGGCTCTTCGCGGACATCGAGCCCGAGTCGCGCTCGTCAGATTCGGTCGGCACGGTGCGCGCGCTCGGCGCAGACCCCACGGGCTAGGGTTTCTCTCCATGAAGCCCGACTGGCCGCTCGAGACCGAGCGTCTTGCGTTGCGTCCGTTCGAGGAGCGGGACCTCGACGCGTTCTTCGCGATCCAGTCCGATGAGGAGTCGGCGCGCTGGCTCTACAACGAGCCGCGCACTCTGGATGAGACGAAGGCGCTCCTGGCCAAGAAGATCGCCGGCCAGCGCTTCACCGCCGCGGGCGACTGGCTCGCCGCCGCGGTTGTCGCGCGCGACACCGGACAGCTCGTCGGCGATCTGTCCATGCAGTGGGTCAGCGAGCAGCACAAGACCGGCGAGATCGGGTTCATCTTCGATCCCCGGTACCGGGGTCGCGGCTACGCAACGGAGTCGGCCCGCGCATTTCTCGCCTTCGGCTTCGAGGGCATGGGCTGGCATCGGATCATCGGACGCACAGAGGCGCGCAACACGGCGTCTGCTCGCGTCCTCGAGAAGCTCGGCATGCGCTGCGAGGCGCTCCTCGTCGAGAACGAGTGGGTCAAGGGCGAATGGCAGAGCGAGCTCGTCTACGCGATGCTGGAGCACGAGTGGCGCTGAATCTTCACCACCTCGGGATCGCAGTCGAGGACCTCGACGCGGCGATCCTCGTCTACTCCGACCTGTTCGGCGCGACCCTCGAGCACCGCGAGCGGGTGCCGGACCAAGGCGTGGAGGCCGCCTCCTTGCGGATCGGCGCGTCCCGGATCGAGCTCTTGCAGCCGCTCGGCCCCGATACGCCGGTCGGGAGGTTCCTGGCCAAGCGCGGACAGGGGATGCACCACATGGCGTTCGAGGTCGAGGATCTGCCCGCGGAGCTCGAGCGGCTGAAGGCCGACGGCGTGCTGCTCGTCGACGAACAGCCTCGCCGCGGGTTGTTCGGGCTGCAGGTTGCGTTCGTCCACCCGGAGGCGACCGGCGGCGTTCTGGCAGAGTTCGTGAGTGATGACAGATAACACTGACCGCATCAGAATCGAGATCGCCTTCGAGGGCACCCAGGTGCTCACCGTCTACGTGCCCGTCGCGACGGCCGACGATCTCGACCGCGCCCTCGCCGGCGCCCACGACAGCCTCAGCTTCGAGGCAGAAGACGGCCGCTACACCGTTTCCATCTCGAAGATCGTCTACGTCAAGCGTTTCGGCCGCGAAAGTCGCGTCGGATTCGGCACCGCTGCGTAGGTCACGGGTTTTCAGAGGCAGTGTTAGCCACGTGGCGCACCAGGGCACGGTTTACTAACCGGGATGAGCGAAGCGGCGGTCACCAAGAAGGAGAGCGAAACCAAGCGCGTGCGCGCTCTGGTCGATCGCGCCCAGAAGGGTGATCGCGCCGCGCTCGAAGAGCTCTATCTGATCCATTTCGACCGGATCTACGCCTACCTGCACGTCAGCGTCGGCAACCGTCACGACGCTGAGGACCTGACGACGCAGACGTTCCTGAAGATGCTGGAGGCGATCGGGAAGTTCCGTTGGCAGTCCGCGCCTTTCTCGGCTTGGCTCTTCCGGATCGCCCATAACCTCGCGATGGACCACTTCCGCGCCAACAAGCGCTGGCAGCCAGAGGAGGAAGTCCCGGAGCCGGAGCCCGACGAGGCGACGTCGGCCGAGGCGGGCGCCTTCGAGTCGATCGGCCGCAAGTCGATGCTCGAACTGATCGAGGACCTTTCGCCGGAACAGCAGCAGGTGCTGACGCTGAAGTTCGTCTTCAACTTCGCGAACGCCGAGGCCGCGACGATCCTGGGTAAGACCGAAGGCGCGATCAAGTCGCTCCAGCACCGCGCGCTCGCTTCGCTGCAGAAGCAGCTCGAGAAGCGCGAAGCCGAATCGTGATCCGCTAGCTACCCTCCGGCCGTGGCACTCGAGGTCGGCATCGTCGGCCCGTCGGGCAGTGGGAAGACCTCGCTCTTCACCGCGCTGACCAAGACGGGTGGTGGCGAATACGGGAAGACCAACGTCGGCATGGCGCCGATCAACGACGCGCGTCTCGGCGCACTCGCGGAGATCGTGAAGGCGCGCAAGATCACGCACGCGACGATTCGCGTCCAGGACGTGCCGGGCGCCGGAGAGGCACAGCTCGGCAACCTGCGCCAGGTCGACGCACTGCTCGTCGTGCTCCGCGGCTTCGGCCCTGACGCCGATCCGGCAGGCGATCTCGAGACGTTCAAGCTCGAGTTGCTCGTCGCCGACCGCGACCATGTGGAGCGGCGTCTCGAGCGCGTCGAGAAACAGGCGAAGTCGGGCGACGCGAAGATGCGCACCGAGGTCGACGAGCTCAAGAAGGTGCTCGCTCACGTCGACGCGGGCGGCGAGCTCTCGACGTACACGGGCGAGCTGCCCGGCGAGCTCGAGCCACTGACGACGAAGCCGATAATCGCGATCGACAACGGGCCCGGCGGGATCGACCTGCAGCTCGAGGCGGAGCTGGCCGAGTTGCCGGACGACGAGGCCGCTACCTACCGTGACGGCGGCGCGTCAGCGCTCGACGACATCGCGGGCCGCCTGGCGAGCGCGCTCGATCTGATCACGTTCTTCACCGCGGGGGAGCAGGACACGCGCGCGTGGACGCTGCGCAACGGTGAGACGGCGTTGGACGCAGCGGGTGCGATCCACACCGACATCGCACGCGGTTTCATCCGCTGCGAAGTGATCAACTGGCAAGACCTCGTGACTCTCGGCTCGGCGGCCGAGGCCTCGAAACAGGCCAAGCAGGGTCTCGAAGGCAAGACGTATGTCGTCCGCGACGGCGACGTGCTGAACATTCGTTTCAACGTTTAGCGCCGCTCAGGCGTAAGGACGGTGGCCCAGGCGACAACCTCGGAGGTTGAGGCCGCGTCGAGACGCTAATCGGTCGGATCGGCCCCCAATCGAAAGTTCCCGTAGAAGAACTCCCTCTTGGCCGCTTGATAGTCCTCTAACGACCGTCCCTGGTGCGACCGCTTCAGCGCGTTGTATCGCTCGATGAGGGCAGGGTCGGTTGCGATACGCCGCCACGACTCCCCATGGTGCAGGTCATCAATATTTCCGACCACTGTCAGTGCGATTTCGACTCGCGGCTCGGATGACGGCGCGTAGAAGTAGGCGCTTTCCCGCCACCTGTCTCGATACATCGGCTCATACATCTCGCAAAGCACCTCGCACGCTGCCCCGTATTCCTCCTCAAGTACACGCACCTGGAGATCGACGTCCCCGCTGGTCAGCAGTCCGGGAACCGAACTTCCACCAACATGGCGCACCTCGACGTTCGGCAGCCGCTCACGGATCCTACGAGTGTGCTCGTCGTAGGCCGCCTTCGCCTTGTCGGCGATGAGGTCAGAGAGGAAGAAGCGCATGCCCTCCATTACGGAAGGCTAAGCGACAGTCAGGGTGCACTGCGGAACACTCGCCCAGGCGAGCGCAGTGGTGGCTGACACCACCGCGGTGCCCGGCGGCCAGGCGGGTGACGTCGAGGTGTCAGACACCAGTTCGACCCGCTCTGTGCGTCGACCGTCAGAGTGCACTCACGACACTCGCCCAGCCGAGAGATACGATCGGCGCCAGCACTGCTTCCAATGGGAGGAGTTCGCATGCCTTATGTCGGGGTCGGAGTTGTAGTGTTATTCGTTCTCGTAGTCGTCGCCTACGTGGTCTGGCGGTTCAGGCAAGGCGGCCAGATGGAGGCGGGCGGATCGATGGGACATCAGATGTTCGGGCGCGACAGGGACGAGTGGGGCCCAAAACCCTGAGAGCCCCATCCGGTGTTCGGATGCGGACGCCGGGGGTTGTCGCTCCTTAGAGCGAGATCAAAACGACGCCGGTCAGCGTGAGCACGATGCCGGCCTTCTGCATCCGCGCGACGCGCTCGTGCAGGACCGACGCCGCAAGCAGCACCGTCACCACGGGGTAGAGCGACGCAAGCACCGACGTCAGGCTGACGAGGCCGTGGCTCGATGACGCCGCGAAGAAGACGTTCCCGAGCGTGTCGCCGATCCCGACGGCGAAGACGATCACGAGGTCGCGCGGCCGCAGTTTGAGCGGTGTGTGCCGCGCGGCGACGATCGCGGCGAGCATCAGCAGCGCGGTCGCACGAAAGACGAGCGACGCCCACCAGAAGTCGACTTTCCCCGCGGCGTGCATCCACGGGAAGTAGAAGCCGAACCCGACGGCAGCGAGCAGAGCGAGGCCGACACCTGCTGCCACGCGCGGTGATCCTTCGTGGTGTTCGATCGACGCGAGCCCGACGCCGGCGAGCGCGCAGGCGATGCCCGCGACCTGCGGCGCGGACGGGCTGTCACCCGACGCGATGCCGAAGATCACCGGGACGATCGCGGAGATGCCGGCGATCGGCGCGACGACGCTCATCGCGCCTGCCTGCATGCCGCGGTAGTAGGCGAAGAGGCCGAGCATGCCGCCGAGCGAGGCAAGGATTGCGAACAGCACGGCCCAGCCCGCCGGCCCCTGTCCCCGGATCGCCACGGCGAGGCCGATCGCGAGTAGGCCGCCGACCTGCGCCCAGAAGAGGACGGGTAGCGAGCCGAGCGTCCTGCTCACCAGCGGGCCGAAGAAATCGGCGAAGCCCCACGCGAGACTCGCGCCCAACGCGAGCACCAGCGAGCCCAACCTGAGTTACGGAACTTCCGTGCGGCGGGTGGCGGCGATCGCGTCAAGCTGGTTCGCGTGATACAGAACTCCAGCCTCGGCGGTGCGCGCGCCGCGCGCGTCGTGGTGTACGGCGACGCAGTGCAGGAGCTCGGCCAGCTGTCCGGCTGAAAGCCCTTGCGCGCGCTCCTCGATCAGCCGCAGGCCAAGGTGCACGTGACCGAGCAGGCGTCCTTCGTCCGTGGCGGCGAACGCCGGCCCGCGGCCGAGTTCGATCGTGCGCCCCACGTCATGCACTAGTGCGGCCGCGAGCAGCAGGTCGGCCCGCAACCTCGGGTGGAGTTGCGACGTCTCGCGGCACAGCGTTGCGACGCCGACTGTGTGCTCGAGCAGCCCGCCGGCGTAGGAGTGATGGTCGTCGGGGGTCGCTGGGTACGCGGCGAGGTCACGGTCGGCGAGTACCGCCTGCACCGTCGCGGTCAGCGCCGGGTGCGAGATCTCTGCCACGAGGAAGTCGAGGAACCCTGCGATCTCGTCGGCGTCGCGCCGGATCGTCGGCGTGAGCGACGAGGGATCGACGTCGGTCGCCTCGAGCGAGCGCACATCGAGCTGTAGCCGGTTCTGGAACTTCTCGACACGTCCGAGCACGCGCACCGCGTCGCCTTCGCCGAAGCGTCCGTCGAGCAGCTCGACGTCCTTCCAGACGCGCGCCTCGATGCGCCCGGTCGGGTCGACGAGCTCGAGCGCGAGATAGGAAGCACCGCTCTTCGTTCGGAGCTTCCGTTTCGTCTTGACGGCATAGACAGCCTCGACGACGCGATCCTCCGAGAGCTCAGCGATCGTCACACGGGTCAGCCTACCGCTGCCTCCAGATGCGGAACCCCTCACCGTCCCGGCCTTCGGCCACCTCGTCCAGCACCGCAGCGGCCTCTTTCCGCCGCCAGCCGAGCGGGCTCAGGTCGGCGGCCGTGACCTCTCCCGCCGCAGTCAGAAACAGCCGCGCGAGCTCGCATCGGGCCTCTTCGCGCGGTGGGAGCCGCTTCGGAAGGTTCCACTTGCGCGCGAGCAGGTCGTGGGCAATCGCGCCCCAGGGCCCATCCTGCTCCACGAGGTGCGAGTTCGTGAGCACGAGCCGGCGGTGCAGGGAGACGATCCCCTTGTCGATGTCCTTCTTCGAGGCGCCGGTCAACGCGCGCAGCGCAGGCCCGGTCAGCGGGCCTTCACGCGCGATCGTGTCGACGAGGTCGGCCTCGAATCCCTCGGGCTCGTAGGGCTCACCGGCAGCGACGAGCGTGGGGACGAACCGTGGCGCGACGCACGTCGCCACCCGCGCGACGTGCTTGCCGACGCACACGAGCCCGCGGGCGGGAAGCTCGTCCTTCGCGCCCCAGAGGAAGCCCATCTCCTTCGTCCACTCGACGAACCCGCCGTCCTCGTCGCGCACAGCCCAGTTGCGGCCGGCGTCGCCGTTGACCTGCTCCCAGAGTGACGGG
>JANMWB010000092.1:0-6023 GCA_031393705.1 Thermoleophilia bacterium
ATCGGCCTGGCCACCCGTTTCCTTCATCACCTGGCCGACGAAGAAGCCGAGCAGGCCCTCCTTGCCGCTTCTGAACTGCTCGGCCTGGCCCGGGTTCGCTTCGATGATGCGGTCGATGATCGGATCGAGCTCGCTCGCGTCCGCGACGACCTTCTGCTCGAGGTACGGCGCTGCGGTGAAGCCCGCGTCGCCGACCTTCGCGAGCGCCTCGTCGAACGCGGCTCGCGGAATCTCCGAGCGTGCCGACACGAGCTTCGCCAGCTCGCCCGCGTCGACCGCGTCCGGTGAGATGCCCGCAGCGACGAACTGGTTCGAAAGCACGTTCGCTGCTTCCTTCGCATCGGCGCCCGCGGCGACAACGTCGGACCACAAACGGTCGAGGCCGCCTGTGACGAGTACGTCGGCGTCGTAGAACGACAGCGTGTCGGCGATGCGCTTGATGCGCGCGCCCGGCAGCTCGCCGATCTCACCACGCAGCTTCTCGACGAGGTCCGCCGGCGGGTGGATCGGTACGAGGTCGGGATCGGGGAAGTAGCGGTAGTCCTGCGCCTCTTCCTTCGAACGCATCGGCGGCGAGTCCTCCTGCGTCGGGTCGAAGTGCAGCGTCTCCTGCTCGACCGTGCCGCCCTCCTCATAGATGCGGATCTGGCGCGCGATCTCGCGTTCGATGCCCTTCGCCGCGAAGCTGAACGAGTTCATGTTCTTCAGCTCCGTGCGGGTGCGCAGCTCGTCCGACCCGGCCGGGCGCACCGACACGTTGACGTCGAAGCGCATCGAGCCCTTCTCGAGCTCGGCGTCGGAGAGGTCGAGCTCGATCACCGTCTGACGGAGCAGCTGCAAGAACCGCTTCGCCGTGTCGGCGTCGTGGAGGTCGGGTTCCGTGACGATCTCGACAAGCGGCGTGCCGCCGCGGTTGAAGTCGACGAGCGTCGCCGTCGCTCCGTGCAGACGACCCGACGCAGCGACGTGCACGTTCTTCGCCGCATCTTCTTCGAGGTGCGCACGTGTGATCCCGATCATCACCTCGCCGTCCGCGGTCGGGACGGCGAGCTTGCCGCCCGAGCAGAGAGGCTCGTCGTACTGGCTGATCTGGTACGCCTTCGGCAGGTCGGGATAGAAGTAGTTCTTGCGGTGGAAGACCGCGCGGTCGGCGATCGTGCACTCGAGCGCGAGGCCGAGCTTGATGCACTCTTCGACCGCGCGCTTGTTCGCGACCGGCAGCGCCCCCGGAAATCCGAGGCACACCGGACAGGTCTGCGTGTTCGGCCCGCCGCCGAAGCCGTTCGCGCAGGAGCAGAACATCTTCGTGCGCGTCTTCAGCTGCACGTGGATCTCCAAACCAATGACGGGCTCCCAATTCATCGCAGCCGCTCCGGGACACCGTCGAAGCCGATCGCGCGCTCGAGCGCATGCGCGGCGCGGAAGAGCGTGTTCTCCGAGAACTGTGCGCCGATCAGCTGCAGTCCGACCGGCAGCCCTTCCGACAGTCCGGCAGGGATGTTCAGTCCGGGCAGCCCTGCCATGCACGACGGGATCGTCAACAGGTCATTGAGGTACATCGCAAGCGGGTTGCCCGCCTTCTCCCCGAGCTTGAACGCGACCGTCGGGCTCGTCGGCGAGACGATCAGATCGAACTTCTCGAACACCTCCGCGTGCTCGTTGCGAATCATCGTGCGCACACGCTGCGCCTTTCCGTAGTACGCGTCGTAGTAGCCGGATGAGAGCGCGTACGTGCCGATCATGATGCGCCGCTTCGGTTCGTCACCGAGACCGTCGTGCCGGGTGTTCATGAGCATCTCGCGGAAGTCGGCCCCATCGCTGCGCAGCCCGTACCGAACGCCGTCGTAGCGTCCAAGGTTCGACGATGCCTCCGCGGGCGCGACGAGGTAGTAGCAGGCGACCCCGTACTCGACGGAACGCGGCAGCGAGCACTCCCCCACTTCTGCGCCGAGCGACTCGGCGAGATCAATCGCTGCGCGCACCGCCGCGGTGACACCCGGCTCGATCCCTTCGGCCTCGTTCATCTCCTTCGGCACCCCGATGCGCAAGCCCTTCAGATCCTCGGCCGTCGGTAGCTCGACCTCCGGCACGTCCACCGTCGTGGAGTCGTTCTCGTCGCGCCCCGCGATGATCGAGTAGAGGTAGGCGCAGTCGCGGACGTTCTTCGTGACCGGCCCGACCTGGTCGAGCGACGACGCGAACGCGACGACGCCGTACCGCGACACGGTGCCGTAGGTCGGCCGCAGGCCGACGTGCCCGCAGAGCGCCGCCGGCTGCTTGATCGAGCCGCCGGTGTCGGAGCCGAGCGCCCAGGGCGCGAGCCCTCCGGAGACCGCCGCTGCGGAACCGCCCCCGGAACCGCCCGGGACGCGGCTCGGGTCCCACGGGTTGCGCGACGGGCCGTAGGCGGAGTTCTCCGTCGACGAGCCCATGGCGAACTCGTCAGTGTTCGTCTTGCCGAGCAGGCGCAGCCCGTGCTCCTTGCAGCGCGCCGCAACGGTCGAGTCGAACACCGGCACGTAGCTCTCGAGGATCTTCGAGCCCGCGGTCGTCGGAACGCCCTTCGTACTGATCACGTCCTTGAGCGCGATCGGGATCCCTTCGCCGACGCCCGGGTCGTCACAGACATGGAGGTACGCGTGCAGCTCCGGGTCGCGCTCGCCGATCGCGGCAAGGTAGGCAGCGAAGAGCTCGGCAGCCGAGATCTCCTTCGCGTCGAGGAGCCTCCGCGCTTCTTCCGCGGTCAGACGAAGCGGGTCGATCACGCGGGCGGCACCTTGAAGTAGTCGTCCTCGCGGTCGGGCGCGTTCGCGAAGACGTCCTCGAGCGGCAGGGACGGCCGCGGTTCGTCCTCCCGCCACGTGTTGGCGATCTCGAGCGGGTGCGCGGTCGGCTCGACGTCGCTCAGGTCGAGCTCCGACACCTTCGAGATCGCCTCGATGATGTCGGACAGCTGCTCCTGAAATCGCCCGACCTCCTCGTCGGTCAGCTCGAGCCGCGCGAGCCGCGCGACGTGCAGCACCTCTTCTCTCGAAATTCCCGCCACGCTGAATCCTTCCTACTAACGCGAGAGGCTCCTTTCGGAGCCCCTCACACGCTTGGTCCCGAAAAGGTCTAGAGCGCCGAAACGTTCGCCGCCTGCAGGCCTTTGTCGCCCTGCACGACTTCGAACGACACCTTCTGACCTTCGGTCAGCGACTTGTAGCCGTCACCGGCGATCGCGGAGAAATGGACGAACACGTCCGCCTCGCCGTTCCCGCGCTCGATGAAGCCGTAGCCCTTTTCATTTGAGAACCACTTGACCGTACCTTCAGCCACTTGCGACTACTCCTTGCTAGACGACTACAAGTCCGCCCTACCGGCGGAGCGGGCGCAACATTACCACCCTTTCAGACCGGATATGCAAGCTCGCCGCGGCGATAACGGGCGCACTTGACGGCGTTCTCGAGCAGGCAGGCGATGGTCATCGGGCCGACGCCCCCCGGCACCGGTGTCATCAGGGCGGCACGGTCGAGCGCGCCCGGGTCGACGTCGCCGACGAGGCCTGCCTCCGTCCGGTTCATACCGACGTCCACGACGACGGAACGGTCCTTCACCATGTCCGCCGAGACGAGAGCCGGGACGCCGACGGCGGCGACGAGAATGTCGGCCTCGAGGGTGTACTGCGCGAGGTCCCTCGTGTGCGAGTGACAGAGCGTAACGGTGGCGTTGGCCTGCTGGAGCAAGTTCATGACCGGCTTCCCGACGATCGCGCTGCGACCGATCACGACAGCGTGCGCGCCGTCCAGCTCGACGTTGTGCTCCGCGAGGAGCGCCATCACGCCGCGTGGGGTCGCGGAGACGATCGCCGGCCGGCCGAGGTAGAGCTCGCCGGCGTTCAGCGGGTGGAAGCCGTCGACGTCCTTTGACGGCAGAACGGCACGGATGATCCGCGCCTCGTCGATGTGCTTCGGCAGCGGCAACTGCACGAGGATCGCGTCGACGTCGTCGGACGCGTTCAGCTCCGCGAGCTTCGCGAGCAGATCCGCCTCGGTGGTGTCCGCCGGCAAACGGAGATCCGTCGCGTCGAATCCGGCCTCGGTCGCCGCCTTGTGCTTGAGCCGGATGTAGACGTCCGAGGCGGGGTCGTCGCCGACGAGCACAGTAACGAGGCCGATGTGCCCGATCTTCTTGACCTCCTCCGCCACCTCGGCACGGATGCGCTCCGCGAGCGGTTTGCCCTTCATGAGTGTCGCTGACATGCCGCCGAGTGTAGTGCCCCGCACTAGGCTCTCCCCATGCGCTGGCCCCGGAAGAACGATGCGAGCTCGATCGAGCAGCGCCGCGAGGCGATGGGCGTGAAGGGCGGGCTCGTCACCTCGGTCGACCTCGAGCCGTTCGCGAGCGCCGCCGAGTCGCTCGTCGGCGTCGCGGTCATCCCGGTCTCGGCGGTCCCCGTGGAGATCGCGCTCGGGCAGTACGAGCTGAGCGGCGACGGCGCCGTTGTCGAGACCGGTCGCTCCGCCGAGATGGTGCACGTGCCGCTCGCGCACACCGAGGGCGGGCTGACGGCGTCGATGACGCGCGGCGCGCTCGCGGCCGGTGCGATCCACACCTATGTCCTCCACGACCGGATCACGCGCGCGTCGTGCTTTGTCTGCAAGGACGCGGGCGAAGCGGTCGCACTCGCGCGCTGGGTGGACGCGGAGCTGCCGAAGTTCCGCGAGTGGCTCGAGTCGTCGGACGACGCGTCACTCTCGAAGCGCGCGAAGCTGCGCGGCGTCAAGACACACGTGGTCGGTCCGATGTGCCACGTCCTCTGGCAGTGGACGACAGGCGACGCGGTCGGGCCGAACATGATGACGCGCAACTCCTATGCGCTGAACATGGGCTACGTGATGCGGCACGCGCCCGTGAAGCCGGAGCGCGCGATTCTCGAAGCGAACATGGGCGGCGACAAGAAACCGTCGGCCGAGTTCTTCCAGTCCGGTCACGGCAAGACGGTGCTTGCGGAGGCATTCCTGTCCGACGACCAGATCCGGCGCGTGCTGCGCACGACGGCCGACGATCTCGAAGCGCTCTCGTGGGCCGGCACGCACGGCTCCGTCGCAAGCGGCATGCAGTCCGTCGCGTTCACCCCGGCTTCCGCAGTCGCGGCCATCTTCGCCGCGACCGGGCAGGACCTCGGCATGGTCGGCACGAGCTCGATGGCGCACGGCACGGCACGGCGCGTCGAGGGCGGCCTGCAGGCGACAATCCGCTTCGGCGGGCTCGAGGTCGGCACCGTCGGCGGTGGCACGACCCTCCCCTCGGCGCGCGACTGGCTCGAGTCGATCGACTGCGCCGGCGCGGGCCAGGTCTACCGCTTCGCACAGATCATCGCGGCCGCCGCCCTCTGCCTCGAGATCAGCGCCTCGTCGGCGATGGCGACGGCCGGCAGCGAGAACTTCTTCAAGGCCCACCACGAACGAGGGGGGTTGCGGTGATCGCACTCGTCTTTCGCTACGACGCGCGCGACCCGGAGGAGTTCGAAAAGGCATACGGGTCGAACGGCGAGTGGGCGCAGTTCTTCCGCGAGGGCGTGGGCTACATCGGCACGGAGCTGTTGCGCGACATCGAGGAGCACGACCGCTACCTCGTGATCGACCGTTGGGAATCGATCGAGGCCTACAACGAGTTCATCGCGGAGCACCAAGTCGAGTACCTGCGCCGCAGCGACGAGTCGCGGATCTACTACCTGGCAGAGCTTCGCTTCGGTGCGTTCGAGAACGTCTGGGCGGAATGAGCGAGATCCCGCCGCATCACGATCCCGCGTGCTGGGGGTGCGGCGACAATCCGAACGGGCTGCACCTACCGCAGCCCACTGAGATCGGCGCGACCGAGTACGAGGCGTACTTCAGCTTCGACGAGCGCCACCAGGGCGGCCCGGGGATTGCGCACGGCGGGCTCGTCGCAGGCGCGCTCGACGAGGCGGTCGGGCTGCTCGCAACCTGGTACGCATTTCCCGCGGTCACCGCGCGGATCTTCGTGCGCTATCGCCATCC
>JANMWB010000119.1:0-2590 GCA_031393705.1 Thermoleophilia bacterium
GGTCAACTGAGGATGAACCGACGCACAATCGTGCGAATGGACGACTGGTCGCCGCCTCGGGCTACGTCTACGGTCGCGTCATGGCCGCTGCATTGCTCCTCGCCGACGCCGAGCCCGAGACGCGGGGGTTCCTCGAGCGTCACCTGCCGGGCGACGGCTTCGAGCTCGTGCCGGCTCATGGCCGATTCGATCTCGTGCTCGCGGGCGATGTCGAGGGAGTGGATCGCTGGCTCCTCCGCGCCCCTGTGATCGTGCTTGGCCGTGAGGAGGCCGACAGCGTCGACTGCATCCACGCGCTCCGCCGCGGGTGCGACGACTACGTGACGAAGCCGTTTGAGTACCAGGAGCTCGTCGAACGGATCCGCGCGGTGCTCCGCCGTGCGGCACCGCGCACCGGTGAGGTTGTCGAGGCGCCGCCGGTCCGCATCGACACGCGCACGCGCGACGTGCGGGTCGACGGCGTCCGGATGCAGCTCGCGCAGAAGGAGTACCAGCTGCTGCTGCGCCTCGCTCGTGAGCCCGTGCGGGTGTTCACGAAGGCGGAGCTGTTGCAGGACGTGTGGGGCTATCGGACGATCGGGCGAACCCGCACGCTCGACTCGCACGCGTCGCGCCTGCGCCGGAAGCTGCGGGTAGCGGGCTCGCCCGCGGCGCTCGTCGAGAACGTGTGGGGCGTGGGGTATCGGCTCGTCGGGGAGCTGCCGCTGGAGTAGCCTCGGCCCATGAACCAGAGCGCCAAGGCCGACACGCTTCGACAGCTGCATCTGAAGCCGCCGATCCTCGTGCTCCCGAACGCGTGGGACGTCGCGAGCGCGAAAAAGCTCGCGGCACTCCCGGGGTGCCGCGCGCTTGCGACGTCGAGCGCAGCCGTTGCGCGGTCGCTCGGCTGGGAGGACGGTGAGCAGGCGCCCGTCGAGGAGATGCTGCGCGCGAACGAGCGCATCGCGGCCGCGGTCGATCTTCCCGTGACGGGTGATCTCGAGCACGGCTACGGCGACCCGGTCGGGACCGCGCGCCACGCCTGGGGTGCAGGCCTCGTCGGGATCAACTTCGAGGACTCGACGGACGACGGCGTCGTGCCGCTCGACGAGCAGGTCGCGATGATCCAGGCGATCCGCGAAGCCGTGCCGGAGCTCGTGATCAATGCGCGCGTTGACGTCTTCATCCGCCAGACCGGCGGCATCGACGAGGCGGTCGAGCGCGGGAATGCGTATCTTGCCGCCGGCGCCGACTGCGTCTATCCGATCTTTTGCCCCGTCGCGGCGGTCGCCGAGCTCGCGCGCCTGATCGACGGGCCGATCAACGTCCTCGTGATCCCAGGCCTGCCCGAGCGGTATGAACTCGGCCGGCTGGGCGTGGCGCGGATGACGTGGGGCGCAGGGCTCGCGAGTCTCGCGTACGCGGAGGCCGTGCGCATCGCCGCGGCAGCACTGGCGAGCTAGCTAGCTAGCTACGAGCGGTGGATCACGCGCGCGCCGCGACCGCGGGTGAAGTACGAGAACGTCCAGCGCGTCAGGACGATCAGGCGGTTCTGGAACCCGATCAGGTAGGCGATGTGGATCCCGAGCCACAACGCCCACGCGAGGAAGCCGCTCAGCTGGACGCCCTTGACGACACCGACCGCGCGCACGTGGCCGATCGTCGCGAGCTCGCCCTTGTCGCGGTAGTGAAACTCCTCGCGCGTCCCGCGGCTGATCGAGCGCGCTGCATGCCGTCCCTGCTGCATCGCGACCGGTGCGACGCCGTGGAGCTGCTTGCCGCGGACGTTGACCATGTCGCCGAGCGCGAACACCCCGGGATATCCCGCCACCGTCAGGTCGGGCTCGACGACGATCCTGCCGGCACGGTCGGTCTCAGCACCGGCGGCTGCCGCGAGGAGGCCGGCGAGTGGGGAGGCCGTGACACCCGCCGCCCACACCGCCGTGCGCGCCGGGATCCGCGTGCGCGAGCCGTCGGCCGCTTGCACCTCGACCGAGCGAGCGTCGATGTCGACGACCGTCGTTGCGAGCATCGGTGTCACGCCGAGTGAGACGAGCTGCTCTTCCGCCTTGCGCGGCAGCGGCTCCGGGAACGCGCCGAGCACATGCTCGGTCGCCTCGATCAGCAGGACGCGCGCCTTGCCCGTGTCGACCGCGCGGTACTCGCGGCGTAACGTCTGCGCGAGCTCGGCGATCTGCCCGGCCATCTCGACGCCAGTCGGGCCTGCGCCGACGACGACGAACGTCAGCCACGCTTCGCGTGCCGCCTCGTCCGCCTCGGTCTCGGCCGCTTCGAACGCGAGCAAGATGCGGTCGCGCAGGTCGATCGCGCCGGCGAGCGACTTCAGCTCCGGGGCATGCGCCGCCCAGTCGTCGTGACCGAAGTACGAGTAGCGCGATCCGCCCGCGACGATCAGAACGTCGTAGGGCAGCGCGACGCCGCGCGCGCCGTTCGGAAGGTGATCGACGAGCACGTGGCGCGCCGCGAGGTCGAACCCCGTCACCTCGCCGAGGATCACGCGCGTGTGTGGCTGCCGCCGCACGATCTGGCGCAACGGCACCGCGACCTCCTCCGCCGACAGCGAGCCCGTCGCGACCTGGTAGGCGAGAGG
>JANMWB010000135.1:0-3128 GCA_031393705.1 Thermoleophilia bacterium
GGGATCGACGGGATCATCTCGCCGGGCACGGACTGGCCGGTCGGCGTCGCGGCGCGGATTGCCGAGCGGGCGGGGCTGCCGCATCCGATCTCGCCGCAGACGGCGGTGCTCGCGACGAACAAGCTCCGCCAGCGCGAGCGGCTCGCCGAGGCGGGCGTGCCGCAGCCGCGCTCGTGGGTCGTCGGCAACGGAGACGACCCGCCGGCGGTCGACGGACCGGTCGTGGTCAAGGCGCCCGACCGGCAGGGTCAGAAGGGTCTGACCCTCGTCGTCGACCCGGCGGCCCTCGTGCCGGCGATCGAGACGGCGCGCGCCGCCGCGCGGAGTGGGGTCGCGCTCGTCGAAGAGCTCGTCGACGGCCCGGAGGTGACGGTCGTCGGGTTCTCGATCGACGGCGTGTTCACTGCCCTGACCGTCACCGACCGGATCACGGCGGAGCTGCCTGCCTTCGGTGTCGCGTTGGCCCATGTCTGGCCGAGCATTGTCTCCGAGGGCCAGTTCGGGGGTCAGACCCAGGTAGTGGCCGAAGCGGCCGTGGCCGCTTTGGGGATCGAGAATGGCCCCTCCTACACCCAGCTCCGTGTCAGCCCCGACGGCCCGCAGGTGATCGAGGTCGCAGCGCGGCTCGGCGGTGGCCACGACGCGGAGCTCGTCGAGGCGGTGCTCGGCGTCGACCTGAACGGCCTTGCGCTCGACGCTGCGCTCGGGAACGAGCTGGTGATGAGTCATCACAAGGCCCGGGTGGGCGGCGCTGTCACGCGCTTCCTGGTCGCCCCGCCGGGCATCCTCGAGCGGGTGGAGGTGCCCGAGGGCATCGAGGCGCGCATCTATCGCGAGCCCGGCTATGTCCTGACGCCGCTCCGCCGGGGGGCAGACCGCGCCGGAGCCGTCCTCGCCACGGGCGACTCTCGAGACGAGGCCGTTGCCCGCGCGGAGTCGGCCGCAGCCGCGATCGCCTTCCACGTCGGGGTGTTGGCTGCGATCTGACGAGGTCTTAAAGTTGGCGTAATCAGCTGCTAAACGCCAAGCACATGCTAGATTATCGGTATGGGGACTTCCGTGTCCGCAGCCGAGATCGTCGGCCAGGTCGTCGCGCTGCGCCGGGTGCGTGAAGCGGTGAATGCTCCGCAGGAGCGACGTCGGCTTGCCTCGGTGATCCGCCAGCTCCGCCGCCAGCTTGGCGTTGGCGTGCCGAAGCGGCAAGCAGCGGCTGTCCTCGGCGTCACCGTCCAGGCTGTCGATCGCTGGGTCGCCGCGGGGAAGATCCTTGTTGTCCGCCATGCGGGCTCTTCGCGCGAGCTGATCGACACGGAGGCGCTCCTCGCGCTCGCGGCGGAAGCTGAGCGGCTTCGGGAGCAGGGCGAGCGTCGCGTGCTCGCACGGGCGATCGCATCCCTCGACGAGCGCGAACGGTTGCCACGGCGGCTCCGCCCAAATCATTCGGCACAGGAACTGCGCTATGAGTTCCTTCACTCGACGCCCGCCGGACGACTACAGCAGGCTGTCGAGCTGAGTCAGGTCGGAGCGGCCCTCGCAGCGAACGCGCGTGCTCGCAGGCACGCGAAGGCTGAGCGTTAGCGATGGCCGACCTGCCCGACGCCGATACGCTGCCGCGCTTTTACGACCTTTTGCGGGTGCTCTGCGAACACGAGGTGGCGTTCGTGCTGATCGGCGGCTTCGCCGTCTCCTTGCAGGGCTACGTACGAACGACGAAAGACATCGACGTCGTGCCGGACGCAACGCACGAGAACGTCTCTCGGCTCTGGGACGCACTCACCTCTGTTGGGGCGCGCCCCGCGGAGATTGCCGACTCCAAGCCGAGTGAGCTGCCGATGGCCTTCACGCTCGAGGGCCTGATCGAAGGCGGCGGGAACTGGGTGCTCTACACCACACTCGGACGGCTCGACCTGATGCCGTATGTGGAGGACACCGAAGGAGAACTCACCTACGCGGAGTTGCGCGAGAGCGCAGAGCGCGTCGATCTACCAGAGGTCGGCCATCCGATCTGGGTGGCCTCGGTCGAGCACCTGATCGGGATGAAAGAGCACGCCAACCGCGATCAGGATCGAATCGACATCACGGCCCTTCGCATGGCACACGGACTCGAAGAGGACTGAGACAAGCTTTGGTCGGACGCTGCACCCGGCTACGCTTTCCCGCGTGGAGGCCACCCGCCGCGGCACGTTTCTCTCGTTTGCGCCTCCCGCGATCACCGAGGAGGAGATCGAGGCCGTCTCGGAGACGCTTCGCTCCGGCTGGCTGACGACCGGGCCGCGCACCGCCGAGCTCGAAGCCCGGATGCGCGACTACCTGGAGGCGAAGCACGTGCTCGCGGTCTCGTCCTGCACCGCCGCCCTCCATCTCTCGCTCGTCGCGCTCGGCGTCGGGCCCGGCGACGAGGTGATCACCACCTCGATCACGTGGCCTGCGACGGCGAACGTGATCGTCCACTGCGGCGCGACGCCCGTCTTCGCCGACGTCCGCGATGACACCCTGAACATCGATCCGGAGCGCGTCAGCGAGCTCGTCACCGAGCGGACGAAGGCGATCATTCCCGTCGACCTCTACGGGCAGGCTGCTGATCTTGATGAGCTTTCGGCATTCGAGATCCCGATCGTCGAGGACGCGGCGCATGCCGCGGAGTCGCGCTATCGCGGCCGCAAGGTCGGTTCGATCGCCGACCTGACGTGCTTCTCGCTGTATGCGACGAAGAACATCGCCGCCGGCGAGGGCGGTCTGATCGCGACGAACCGCGACGACCTCGCGGAAGCGCTCGACGACCTGCGCGTGATGCGCCGCGGGCACGGCTCGCTCTACGACATCGCTGTCCCCGGCTACAAGGCGAACCTGAGCGATGTGCTCTCCTCGATCGCGCTCGTCCAGCTCGACAAGGTGGACAAGCACGCGGAGATCCGCGCGCGTCACGTCGCGATCTACGACGAGGGGATCGCGGATCTCGACGGCGTCGAAGCTGTGTCGCGCGACGCACGCGACGTGCACGCGAATCACCTCTACGTCGTGCGCATCACGTTCGCCGACCGTGACGAGGTTCAGCGCGCGTTGACGGACGAGAACATCGGCACCTCGATCCACTTCCTACCGGTGCACCGCCTGACCGCCTACCGCGA
>JANMWB010000155.1:0-4796 GCA_031393705.1 Thermoleophilia bacterium
CACATCCAGAGCTACCGCCAGCGAGCCCTCCTCGCCTACATCGGCGGGCGCATCTTCATCGACCATCCGCTGCTCGGTGTCGGCTGGCAGGGCTCGACCGATCCGTACGCCTTCGAGCCGTACCTCCACGACGCGCACAAGCGGTTCAACCAGCCCGCAGAAGCGTTCCCCTCGCGGCAACAGCGCTGGGGTGTCCAGAATGCCTACGTGCAGAGTCTGGCCGACCTCGGCGTCCTGGGGCTCGTCGCGTTTCTCGCGGCGCTGCTCGTGCCTGCGTTCGTCGCCGTGCGCCGCGGGATCGGTGATGCGCGCGTCCTTGGCGCCGCGTTGCCGTTGCTCGTGCTCGGCGTGTGGAACGGCTACGGGCTCGTTGCGGGGATCCCGCTCGCGGCGTTGACCTGGCTGGCGGTCGGCGTGGCGGGCGTCGCCGTCCGAGAGGCGCGCACGCTGTGAAAGCGCTCGTCACCGGAGGCGGAGGGTTCATCGGCTCGAACCTCGTGCGCGCGCTGCTCGACGCGGGCCACGACGTGCGCGTCCTCGACAACTTCTCGACCGGCAACCGCGCGAACCTTTCGGGCCTCGACATCGAGGTGGTCGAGGGGGAGCTGCGCTCCTATGAGCGCGTGCACAACGCCGTGCGCGGCGTCGAGGTCGTGTTCCACCTCGGCGCACTGGGCTCGGTGCCACGCTCGGTGCAAGATCCGCTGACCTCGAGCGCGGTCAACATCGAAGGCACGCTCAACGTGCTGCTCGCTGCACGCGACGAAGGCATCCGCCGGGTCGTCTACTCGTCGAGCTCTTCGGTGTACGGCCCGAGGCGCGAGCTGCCGGTCACCGAGGACATGCCGCCCGACCCGATCTCGCCGTACGGCGTCGCCAAGCTGGCGGCGGAGCGCTACTGCGTCTCGTTCTCGCGCGTCTACGAGAGCTTCGAGACCGTCGTCGTGCGGTACTTCAACGTCTTCGGTCCGCGTCAGAGCCCGTTCTCGCAGTACGCCGCGGTGATCCCGCTGTTCGTGACCGCGATCGCGGCCGGCGAGCCGATCCTCGTCTACGGCGACGGCGAACAGCGGCGCGACTTCACCTACGTCTCGAACGTCGTCGACGGGACAATCCGCGCCGCAGAGGCAGCCGGAGCGAGCGGCCGGATCTTCAACGTTGCGGCCAGCGCACCGGCGACGGTGAACGAAGTCGCGGCGGCGATCGGCGCGGTGCTCGGCAAGCCCGTGGAGAAGACGTTCGCGCCACCGCGGGTCGGAGACATCCGCGACTCGTGGGCCGATGTGACCGCGGCGCGCGACGTGCTCGGCTGGGAGCCGACTGTCGATCTGGAGGACGGCCTCCGCCGCACCGTCGCGACGCTTGTCTGAGCCCATTCGCGTCCTGCGCGTGATCGCCCGCCTGAACACGGGCGGTCCCGCGCTCCACGTGTCGTATCTCGCGAAGGGCCTCGAATCACGCGGGTACCACACGACACTCGTCGCAGGCCGGCTCGCCAAAGGCGAGGACTCGATGGCGTTCGTCGCGGAGGAGCTCGGCGTCGAGGTGGTCTCGTTGCGCGAGTTGCACCGCGAGATCTCGCCGGTGTACGACCCGGTCGCGGTCGCGCGCATCGTGCGCGAGATCCGCCGCGTCCGGCCGCACATCCTGCACACGCACACGGCAAAAGCGGGCGCCGTCGGCCGCGCAGCCGCGATGATCGCGGGGGACGCCGCTCCGCCGGTCGTCGTGCACACCTACCACGGTCACGTGTTGCGCGGCTATTTCGACCCGTTG
This sequence comes from Thermoleophilia bacterium, assembly GCA_031393705.1. GTDB lineage: Bacteria > Actinomycetota > Thermoleophilia > Gaiellales > Gaiellaceae > PALSA-600. Next base: position 1,777 of record JANMWB010000155.1, read on the forward strand.
ACGACGCAGATCTTCAAGGAGACGGAGCGCGCGCTTGCGCGCCACACGACGCGGCTCATCGCGGTCGGTCCCGAGGTGCGAGACGACCTGGTCGAGATCGGCATCGCGCCTGCCGAGCAGTTCTCCGTGATCCGGCTCGGGATCGACCTCGACTCACGCGTGCTGAACGACGACACGGTTCGGCGGGAGTACCGCCAGCTCTTCGGTATCCCGGACGACCGCTTCGTCGTCGGCTGGATCGGCCGCATGACCGCGATCAAGCGCGTGCCCGACGTCCTGACGTCGTTCAAGCGGCTACTCGATCTCGGGATCGACGCGACGCTTTGCCTGGTCGGCGACGGCCCGGATCGCGACGAGGCGGAGCAGCAGGCCAAGGACCTCGGCATTGCGCGGCACGTGCTCTCGGTGGGCTACCAGCGCGACGTCTCGCCGTACTACGCGCTCTTCGACGCGCTCGTTCTGCCGTCGGCCAACGAGGGAACGCCGGTCGTCGCGATCGAGGCGCTCGCGGCACAGCGGCCCGTCGTGGCGACGCGCGTCGGCGGCGTGCCCGATGTCGTGACCGAAGGCGAGGACGGATTCCTCGTCGAGGTGGGAGACATCGACGGCATCGCGGACGCGCTGGCGACACTCGCGCGCGACCCGGAGCTGCGTCGGCGCATGGGCGAGAGCGGCCGTGAGCGCGTACTGCCGCGCTATCGCGTGGAGCGGCTCGTGGACGACGTAGATGCTCTCTACCGCGAGTTGCTCAGCCAGCAGGGCTTGCCGCTGCCGCCATCTTCATGAAGGCGTTGTACGCGGGCTTCTTCTTGCCGCTGCTCGTGAGCAAGCCGGACTGCCAGCCCGCGACACTCGGCTCGTCCTTGAGCAGGAACCAGAGCATCATGTCGATGCGCGGGTTCTTGCGCGCGAGTGCGAACGCCTGCGTGAGGTAGGTGGCCTGCTTCGCCCATGACACGCCGAAGAGCGCGTCGGGCGGATTCGTCTGGTAGCCGTACTCGGTGATCCAGATGCGCTTGTTGCCGTAGAGGCGCGTCACTTCCGTGACCAGATCGCTGATGTTGCCGAGCGTTACCGCGGTTGCCGGCGCACCCTTCGCGGTGACGGGCTTGGTCGTCGGCTGGTCGGTCGGCCCGGCGTAGTACGGGTGGTGCGCCCAGGCGTCGAACGTCTTCAGTCCCGCCTTCTTCGCTGCGCGGAGGAAGGCGAGTGGCGACACCGAGGGGCGCGCACTGCTCGGATCGTTGTTGCCGCGCGGGGAGGTGACGCCGCAGCCCACACGCTCGGCAGGGGCGAGCGTCGCGTGGACGCCGTTGTAGACCGCGTTGCAGATCTTCGCGTAGTCGACCGCGCTCCGAATCGCCCAGCCAATTGCCGTCTTCGTGTACTGCGGCGTGAGGAAGATCGGGTTGTTCGGCTCGTTCCAGGCGAGCCACTCGCGCACGGCGGGCAGGATGCGCCCGTCCGAGCCCGGGTAGGTGCCGCTGTATCGACGTGCCGCGGCGTAGGCGAAGTTGCGCAGGTCGGTGGCCTGCGTCGGCGCGACGTTCGGCCCCTTGCCGCCGTTCGCCCAGCTCGGTGTGCCGTAGATCGAGAAGAGGACGTGCACGCCGTTCTGCGCCGCGTAGTTGACCGTGCGGTCGTAGAGGTCCCAGTTGTAGGCAGGGTCAGCCGGGTTCGTCGCGGCCGCGGGGCGTGACCTCGCGACGCCGAAGCGACCGCCCCAGTAGAGGTTGAGCCGCACTTCCTGCACGTGCAGCTGCTTGAACATTGCGAACGTCTGCGGGACCGCGCCGAAGAGCGTTTGCGCCTCGTCGTAGATGCCGACGCGCATGTACCGCGACGAATCCGCCGGCTGCGCGCTCGCAGCAACGAGAGCCGCGCCAAGCGCAGCGATCAACGCCCCCATCCTCAGCATCAGATTGCTACCGGCTCCCGGCCTAGGGCCTTGAGCCAGCGCCGGAGACCTTCCTCGAGATCGATCTCCGGCGACCAGCCGAGAATTTGTCGCGCGCGGGTGATGTCCGGCCGCCGCACCTGCGGGTCGTCGGTGGGCAGCGCCTCGAACACGATCTCGCTCGTCGAGCCGGTGACGCGAATCACCGTCTGCGCAAGCTCGAGCATCGTCACTTCGTGATCGGGGTTGCCGATGTTCACGGGCAGATGCTCTCCGCTCGTCGCAAGCAGGTACAGCCCGCGGATCAGATCGTCGACGTAACAGAGCGACCGGGTCTGCGATCCGTCGCCGTACACGGTCAACGGCTTGTTCTCGATCGCCTGGTTCAGGAACTGCACGGACGCGCGGCCGTCGTTCTTGCGCATGCGCGGCCCGTACGTGTTGAAGATGCGCGCAATGCATGTGTCGACGCCCTGCTGGGCGTGGTAGGTCATCGTCAACGCCTCCGCATACCGCTTCGCCTCGTCGTACACCCCGCGCGGCCCGATCGGGTTCACGTTCCCCCAGTAGGTCTCCGGCTGCGGATGCACCTCGGGGTCGCCGTACACCTCGCTCGTCGACGAGATGAGGAACCGTGCGCGCTTCCACTTGGCGAGCCCGAGGGCGTTGTGAGTGCCGTACGAGCCGACCTTCAGCGACGCGAGCGGCGCGCGCAGATAGTCGACAGGGCTCGCGAGGGCCGCGAGGTGGAACACGAAGTCGACGTCCTCGTCGATGTGGATCGGCTCGACGACGTCGTGCGGGACGAAAGTGAACTTGTCGCCCCGCGCGTGGGCGATGTTCTCGAGCGACCCGGTCTCCAGGTTGTCCACGCAGATCACCCGATGGCCCTTCTCGAGCAGGTAATCGCAGAGGTTCGACCCGAGGAAGCCGGCGCCGCCGGTGACAACAGATGTCGTCATGCCGCGGAAGCGTACTGGCCAAGCGGGTTTGCCGGTCTGTTCCTTACGAACCTTTTTCATACGGGTCGAGGCACGCGCTTCCGACAGGGCCGTCCGATAGTGCGAGTCATACGGCAGCGGTTCTCCGCGACGCCGGCAGTGGTCTCTCGCTCCTGACTCAA
>JANMWB010000170.1:0-1791 GCA_031393705.1 Thermoleophilia bacterium
GGCGTCACGGGCCGCTACACACGCTTGATCCGCCCGCCCTACTCCGCGACGAGTGACGCGGTCACCCCGTCGCAGGAGCGGGCGCTCGCGCGCGTCGCAGCGAATCGGTATCTCGTCGTGCTGGCGAACTTCGACTCGGAAGACTGGAAACGTGGCGCCGTCAAGTCGATCGTCCGCAATGCGAGCCCGCCGGGCACGACCGGCGGCATCGTGATGTTCCACGACGGCGGCGGCGACCGCTCGAAGACTGTGACCGCCCTGCGGGAGCTGATTCCGCAGTTGCGCGCGCGCGGGTTCCGGTTCGTCACCGTCTCGGAGCTCGCCGGGCTACAACGCTCCCTCGTCGAACCTACCGCGTCATCGTGGGAGCGCCGCCGCGGGGAAGCGTTTGCCTGGGCGGTACGGCTTGCGTTCCGCCTCGTGTCGCTGCTCGGCCTCCTGATCGTCGGGGTGGGGATCCTCGTCGGCGCCCGCGTCGTGATCGTCGTCGCGCTCGCAACCTGGCACCGGCGCCACCACCGAAACGAGCACCTCACGGGCTACGAGCCTCAGGTCGCAGTCATCGTGCCCGCCTTCAACGAGGCCGTGGGCATCGAGGCCGCCGCCCGCTCACTTGCGAGCAGCGACTACCCCGACCTCGAGATCGTGGTCGTCGACGACGGCTCTGACGACGGCACAGCCGAGGCGGTCGAGCGGCTCGCGCTGCCACGCGTTCGCGTCATGCGCAAGGAGAACGGCGGCAAGGCTTCGGCGCTGAACGTCGGCATCTCGGCGACGACCGCGCCCGTCGTCGTGATGGTCGACGGCGACACGTTGTTCGAGCCCGACACGATTCGCCAGCTCGTGCAGCCGCTCGTCGACCCGGCGGTCGGCGCGGTCTCCGGCAACACCAAGGTCGGGAACCGCCGCGGGCTGCTCGGTCGCTGGCAGCACATCGAGTACGTGACCGGCTTCAACCTCGATCGCCGCATGTACGAGGTGCTGCAGTGCACGCCGACCGTGCCCGGGGCGATCGGCGCGTTCCGGCGCGACGTGCTGCTCGAGATCGGCGGCGTCTCCGACGACACGCTCGCCGAGGACACCGACCTGACACTCGCGATCGGACGCACCGGTCTCCGTGTCGTCTACGCCGAGGGCGCTCGCGCCTGGACCGAGGCGCCGGCGACCCTCGGGAGCCTCTGGCGCCAGCGCTATCGGTGGTCATACGGAACGATGCAGGCGGTGTGGAAGCACAAGCGCGCCGTGCTCACCCGCGACCCCCGCCAACGCAAGATCGGACGGCGCGCGCTGCCGTACATGTTCTTCTTCCAGATCCTCCTCCCGATCGTCGCGCCGCTGATCGACCTGTTCGCGCTCTACGGGCTCCTCTTCACCGACCCGGTGCCGGTGATCGCCTACTGGGTCGCCTTCAACGCCGTCCAGGTCGGCCTCGCCGTGTTCGCGTTCCGGATGGACGGTGAGTCGCTGAAGCCGCTCTGGGCGCTACCGCTGCAGCAGTTCGTCTACCGCCAGTTGATGTACCTCGTGATCATCGAGTCGACCGTCAGTGCGATCGTGGGCACGCGAGCCTACTGGGGGACGCTGGAACGGACGGGAGACGTCAAAATCCCCGCAGGAGCGCAATAAGTCCCGGACGGTGCTACCGTGGTTCCCAAGTGAGCGAGTGCCGGATGCGCGACGTGCGCCTCCTCTGCCCGTTCTTTCAGGTAGTGGGAGGTGTATGTATATGGCAACCGGAACCGTCAAGTGGTTCAACGCCGACAAGGGTTATGGCTTCATCACCCCTGACGA
>JANMWB010000184.1:0-5954 GCA_031393705.1 Thermoleophilia bacterium
CACGATGTGCAACTCGTTGTTGGCGGGCACCTTCGTGAACGCCTCGGCAGCAGCGGTGATGCGACGGAGACTCGGATAGAGGTACTTCCCGGCTGCGTTGCGGATAGCGGCGAAGCGGATGTGGTTCTTCAGCGCGTACGCGACGTCGACGTACGTGATGCTCCCGTCGGTGCGCGCGACGACGCCTGTGACACCCGACGATCCCTTCGCGCCGATTCCGGCAGGGAACTGCACGGACGTCGAGTTGCCGACCTTCGACTTCCAGTCCGGCGAGACTGCCGAGAGGAAGTCTGTGAAGTTGTAGGTCGTGCCCGAGCCGTCCGAGCGGTAGACCGGCGTGATCTTCAGATCGGGGAGATTCGAGCCCGCGTTGAGCGCCTTGATCGCAGGGTCATTCCAATTGCTGATCTTGCCGAGGAAGATCGCAGCGAGCACCTTGCCGTTCAGCTTGAGGTGGACCGGCGCGCCCGGCACGTTGTAGGCGATCGAGGTCGCGGAGAGCGCCCACGGGATCTGGACGCAGCCCTTGCACGCCGCGGCCTGGTCGGGGCTGAGCGGCGCGTCCGACGCACCGAAGTCGACTTGCCGGTTGGTGATCGCTGAGATGCCGGCGCCCGAGCCGACCGCACTGTACTGGAGCGAGTACCCGAACGCCGAACCGAGTGCAGGCGTCCAGGTGGAAACGAGTGGCGCGACGAACGAGCTGCCGGCGCCGGTGATGGTCGTGTCGTTGCTGGTCGCGGTCGCCGCGGTCGCGGTGACGAGGAAGGCGGCGAGCACCGCCATTGGGATCGTGAGTCGCTTTGTCATGCCCCCAGAGTCGCGTCGATGCAGCCTCGTGTGGGCTGCGATGCTGTGACGACCGGGTGACGGTCCGGTGAACGCGGTTAGCGGGTCGCACCGAGCTTGCGCCGTGAGCGTTCGAGCAGGAAGCGAGCGGTCAGACTCGTCACGAGCACGAACGCGATCAGCACGAACGCGAGAGCCCAGGCCTGCTGGTGGAGCGCCTCGTCCGGCGCTTCCGAGTACTGGAAGATGGTGAACGGAATCGAGTTGACGCTGTGCGTCGGGTTCCAGTCGACGAGCTGGCCGGCGATCACGCACGTGAAGAGCAGCGGCGCCGTCTCGCCGGCCGCGCGCGCAATCGCGAGCGTCGTCCCGGTCAGGATCCCGCCGCTCGCCGTCGGCAGGACGACACGCAGCACCGTCTGCCATTTCGAGACGCCGAGCGCGTAGCTCGCTTCGCGCAACTGGTCGGGAACAAGCGTCAGCACCTCCATGGTCGCCCGCGCGACGAGCGGCAACATGATGATCGCGAGCGCGAAGCCGCCCGCGAAGGCGCTCTGGTGGCGGCCCCAACCGACGATCGGCAGCTTGACCTTGACGCACAACGCGAACACGAAGATGCCGATCACGATCGACGGAAAGCCGTTGAGCACATCGAGCCAGAGGCGAATCTGTTCGCCGATCCGGCGCGGCGCGAATTCGCTGACAAAGATCGCCGTGAGCACCCCGAAGGGAAGCGCCATTGCCGTTGCGATGCCGACGAGGAGCAGGCTGCCGGCGAGTGCCGGTGCAACTCCACCGCCTGTCTGACCGAAGAGCGCCGGCCCTTTCGTGAAGAAGCCCCAGCTCAGTGCGTGCACACCGCGCGAGAACACCGACCAGACGAGCACACCGAGCGCGAGGATCGCGATCGCCGCTGCGAGCACCGCAGCCAGTTCGGCAATACGGTTCGCCACCAGCCTGCGCTTGCTACGTCCCGTCGCCTTGAGCAAGCTGGGCTCCATCATCCTCCGCCCCTTCGCTGGAACTCGAAGCGCTTGACGACTCGTTGGGCCGCAAGGTTGGAGATGAACGTGATCACCAGCAGGATGAGGGCCAGGTAGATCAGCGACGCGACCGCGATGTTCGACGGCGCACCTTGATACTGGTTCGCGACCCGACTCGCGAGGGTGTCTCCGGGCGCGAAGATCGACAGCTTGAGCGGGATGAAGTTGCCGATCACCTGCGTGACGGCGATCGCTTCACCGAGCGCACGGCCGAGGCCGAGGATCACCGCGGCGACGATTCCGCCGCGGACCGCCGGCACGACCACCGTCTTCACCATCTCCCACCGTGTCGCACCGAGACCGATGGCGCCTTCCTCGAGCTCGGTCGGAACGCCGAGGAAGAGCTCGCGGCAGATCGACGACGTGATCGGGATCGTCATGATCGTCAGCACGATGATCGCCGTGAATACCGTGGACTCGACCTTGTCTTGCCCGTGGGCAAAGATCGGGATCCAGCCGAGGAACGAACTCAGGACCGGTTGCACGTGCTGCGCGTCGAAAGGTGCGAGCACGTAGATCCCCCAGAGACCAACGACGACGCTCGGGACCGCCGCGAGCATCTCGATCAGCGTGCCCACCGGCCCTCGCAGCGATGGCGGCGCGAGCTCGCTGAGAAACAGCCCGATCGCAATCGACAACGGCGCTGCGAGCAGCATCGCACCGAACGACGTGACCACGGTGCCGAGAATCAGATCCCGCGCCCCGAAGCGGTTCGTGACGGGATTCCACTCGTTGTGCCAGAGGAAGCCGAGGTGGAAGAGCTTGACCGCGGGCCACGCGCCGTCTGCAACACGCCAGATGATCGCGCCGACGATCAGCACGCCGACGATCGACGCGGCCGCGGTCAATGCGTAGAGGACGCCGTCGCCTAAGCGGTCGCCGCGTTTGCGGGTCCGTGCAAGGGTGGCCGCGGTGCTGGTCACGGGGGCAGCATGCCGGGCATACGCAGGCACAGACGAGCGTTCACCGGACCGTCACCCGATTGTCACGTCCTGGCATCCCAGGCCTCACGCCGACACGCAACACTCGTCCCGTGGGCGCGACTCAGATCCAGGTGCGGTCCGGTGCAGACCCGGTTCAGACCGGCGACCCGGTATTCGAGATCGACGGGCTGACCGTCGCTTACGGAAAGTCGGTCGCGATTCGCGACGTCGGTATCGACATCTACCGCAACGCGATCACGGCGATCATCGGCCCTTCGGGCTGCGGGAAGTCGACCTTCCTGCGGTGCCTGAACCGGATGAACGACCTCGTGCCGAGCGTCAGCGTCGACGGGCGCGTGCGCTATCACGGCATCGACCTGTACGGGCCCGACGTCGACCCGATCGAGGTGCGCCGGCGCATCGGGATGGTCTTCCAGCGCCCCAACCCGTTCCCGAAGTCGATCTACGACAACGTCGCCTACGGCCTGCGGATCCTCGGCAAGAAGGACCATCTCGACGACCGCGTCGAGCAGGCATTGAAGCGTGCCGCGTTGTGGGACGAAGTAAAGGACCGGCTCAAACGCTCCGCGCTCAGCCTCTCGGGCGGCCAGCAGCAGCGCCTCTGCATTGCGCGCGCGATCGCCGTCGAGCCTGAAGTGATCCTGCTCGACGAACCTGCCTCCGCGCTCGACCCGATCGCGACGTCCGCGATCGAAGACCTCATGCACGAGCTGAAAGAGGACTACACCCTCGTGATCGTCACGCACAACATGCAGCAGGCCGCGCGCGTCGCAGGCATGACCGCGTTCTTCTCCCTCGAGGACGGCGCCGGCACGCTCGTGGAGTACGACGTGACGGAGAAGATCTTCACGCACCCCTCTGACGAGCGCACCGAGGGCTACGTGACAGGGCGGTTCGGCTGATGCGTCTCTCGTTCACCGAGGAGCTCGCGCAACTCGAGGCATCGTTGCAGGAGGAGGGCGAGCTGGTTCTGCGCGCTCTCCGGTCGTCACTGAACGCCCTTGCGCGGGGTGACGTCGAGCTCGCAGACGAGGTGATCAGCTTCGACGACCAGGTCGACGCGCGTTACATGCAGATCGAGGAAGGCGTTCAGTCGCTGCTCGCGCGCCAGACGCCCGTCGCCGCCGACCTACGGCTTGTCCTCGCCGTGTTGCGGGTCAACTTGCATCTCGAGCGCATGGCCGACTACTGCGTCACCGTCGCGAAGCTCACGAAGCTGATGGGGAACCTCAACGTCACGGACGACGCGATCAGCCGTTCGATCGAAGACATGGGACAGCGCGCGGAGCAGATGATCCGCGTCGCGTTGGACTCCTTCGCTACCCGCGACGCGAAGAAGGCGGAGACGCTTGTCGACCTCGATGAGCTGATCGACCGCGCGAACCGCAACGCAACGGAAGATGTGCTTTCGCTCGGAGACTCACCGGAAGAGCGGGAGTACGGTCTGCGCATGCTCGTCGTCTCACGCTGCGTCGAGCGGATCGGCGACCACGCAGTCGACATCGGCGAGCAGGTCGTCTATCTGGTCACCGGCGAGTTCCGCGAGTTCAGCGACGCCTCGCACCCGGCCGAGCTCTAACGATCCTCCAACCGGGGTCAGACCCGGGTGATGGCACGTTCGGACGATCGAGCGAGGATTGAAGCGGCCTGCCGATCCGCAACATCACTGCGGACATGTCCCAGGACGCCTACACCGGGGTCAGACCCCTGGTCGTGTCCATTCAGGACACGTTGAAGGTCAGGGCCCGCTAGGCGTTCTTGACGAGGATGTTGCCGACGCGGTGGGCCGCCGTCTCGCAGGCGTCGATCGCATCTTCGAGCGCCTCGTAGATGTCCTTCCACCGGATCACGATCACGGGGTCGATCCGGTCGTCCTTGAAGAGGCTTGCGCGGGCTGCACGCGCGACCTCGTCGCCGCGGTCCTCGATCGCCTTGATCGCGATCACGCGCTCGCGCGTGCCATGGAATCCCTTCAGATCCCGAAGTAGCAACGCCAACTCCTCGGTTGCCTGGACGAGCAGCGCGCAGAGCTCGAACGATTGCTTCGTGGCACTCTCGACGCCGTAGAGCCCGAGCAACTCGGCCGCGTTCTCCGCCGCGTCCGCGACATCGTCGATCGCAAAGGCCAACGTGATCAGGTCGTCACGGTCGTATGGCGTGACGAACATGCTGTTCGTGAGCGAGAGGAGCTCCGACACGATGCGGTCGGCCTCGTGCTCGAGGTCCTTGACCTCCGCCTGCGACGGACCGGACGGCCAGCCGAGAAACCGCGCCTGCACGGCGAGGGAGACAGCGAGCGCCGCCTCTCCGGCAGCGGCGATCAGCGCGTAGATCTCACCGCTGCCACGTCCGAGGCCGACTCTCATCAGAAGATCGCCTTGACCGGGAACCAGACGAGCGCGGCCATCGCGGCAGACGCCGGGATCGTCAACACCCACGCCATCACGATGTTCCCGGCGACGCCCCAGCGCACAGCGGAGAGGCGCTTGGTGGCGCCCGATCCCATCACGGCGCCGGACACGACATGCGTCGTCGACAACGGGTACCCGTATTTCGTCGACGCGTAGATGACCGCCCCGGCGGTCGCCTGCGCAGCGAAGCCGGCGGGCGGGTCCATCTGGAAGACGCGCTGGCCGAGCGTGCGGATGATCCGCCAACCACCCGCATAGGTCCCGGCCGCGATTGAGAGGCCCGCGGCGATCTTCACCCAGGTCGGGATGTAGAACGTGTCGATCGAGCCGTGCGCGTAGAGCGCGAGCGCGATCACGCCCATGGTCTTCTGCGCGTCGTTCGCGCCGTGGGTGAACCCGACCCAGGTGCCCGTGGCGAGCTGCCCGATTCGAAACGACCGGTTTGCGAGCCCTGGTGTCATCCACTGGAACACCCAGTAGATGAGCAGCAAGAGCAGGAACGCGCCGGCGAACGCGAGCGTCGGGGCCCACACGGCAGGAATGAGCACCTTGTGAACGATGCCGTGCCACTGAACACCCTTCTCCCCCGACTGCACGAGCGCTGCGCCGATCAGCCCGCCGATCAGCGCGTGCGACGAGGACGAGGGCAGCCCGAACCACCACGTCAGCAGGTTCCACACGATCGCTCCTGCAACCGCTGCGAGCACGGTTCGTGGGTTCGCAAGGCCGGTGTCGATGATCCCCTTGCCGACGGTCTTCGCCACCGC
>JANMWB010000206.1:0-14150 GCA_031393705.1 Thermoleophilia bacterium
CGCACCGTACGGCTGGTGGATCGCTCGCATGAATGTCTCTGCAGCCGCGGGTGACATGCCGAGCGAATCGAGACCGATGCGGCCCTCGGCGCGGTGGAGGATGCGGAGCACGACCTGCTCGCCGTAGGTGGTCGGCAGCACGGCTATGCGGAGATCCATCCCCTGTTGCCCGTAGCGGATCGTGATGCGGCCATCCTGGGGCGAGCGGCGCTCGGCGATGTCCAGCTCGCCCATGATCTTGAGTCGTGAGATGACCGCTGCCTGCATCGCCTTTGGGATCGATGTGACGCGGCGGGTGACTCCGTCGACCCGGGCTCGGACGACGAGCTCGCGATCCTGCGGCTCGAAGTGAATGTCGGACGCGCCCTCTTCGATCGCGGCCGCGAGGACCTGGTTGACGAGGCGGATCGCGGGCGCGGTGGTCGTGCCTCCTCCGCGCACGTCTTCGATCGGTGGCTCGGGCGGCTGATCGTCTACTTCGTCGTTCAGTGCCTCGACGATTTCGACCTGACCGCGGTAGGCGTGACCGAGCGTCGCCTCGAGATCCTCCCGCTCGACGACAGCCAGCTTGACTTCGAGGCCGATCGCGAGCCGGAGGTCGTCGGCCGACACGATGTCCGTCGGGTCGGCAACCGCGACGAGCACGGTCGTGTCGTCGAGAAAGAGCACGGGGAGCGCGCTGTAGCGGCGCGCGAACTTCTCGGGCAACAGGCCGGCGGCGGCGGAGTCGAGGTCTGCCGTTCGCAAGTCGAGAAACTCGAGGCCTGCCTGCTCTGCGAGCGCTTGGGCAACAGAGCGCTGCGTCGACCAACCGCGCTCGACGACCACCTCACCGAGCCGGCGGCCGGTCGCCGCCTGGTCGAGCAGCGCCTCGTCGAGCTGGATATGCGTCAGCGCACCCGCCGCTACGAGCAAGGCGCCGATCTCACGACCTCGACGGTCGAGAGCAGTCGGCAAGGGATCGGGCAGTTGCCGCACTTCCACTCCGGAATGCGCTATCGGCAATAGTTGCGAATCACATGAGAGCCGTGATTCAGCGTGTTTCGAGTGCTTCGTCGAGCCCCGGAGGCTCGATCGGCCCGGGCTTGTGTGTCCTCGTCGGAGTGGCCGACGGGGACGATGAGGCTGCCGCCGTGCGTCTGGCAGACAAGGTCGCGCGCCTGCGGATCTTCGAGAACGCGGACGGCAAGTTCGATCGCTCCATCCTCGACACCGGCGGCGAGGCCCTGGTTGTGAGCCAGTTCACGCTCCTCGCAGACACCACGAAGGGCAACCGGCCGAGTTTCTCGGGCGCGGCCCGTCCGGAGACCGCGGAACCGCTCTACGAACGGGTCGTCCAGGCGCTCCGCGACCTCGGCATCCCGGTCGCGACGGGAGCCTTCGGCGCGCGGATGTCGGTCGAGCTCGTCAACGACGGCCCGGTCACGATCGTCCTGGAATAAGGCCGATTCTGGTACCCTGATCCCAGCATTTCGGTGGGTTCGAGATGGGCGCGCTGCGCCCATTTTTGTTGATGGGGGTAGTTCGCAGGTGGCAACGGCTCAGCTCCAGAAGGAACGACAGCTTCAGCGTGACGTAGCGCGCCTCGTCGAGGCCGCGCTACCGGGTGTGGAAGTACTGGCTCTCGAGCTGACAGGGAAGGAACGGTTTTGCTTGTTCGTCGACCACGCCCAGGGCGTCGACCACGCGTTGTGTGTGCAAGTGACCGAGGCCCTACGGGACTACCTCGGCGAATACAGCGTCGAGGTTTCCTCGCCGGGGTTCGAACGTCCACTTCGAACGAAAGAGCATTTCGAGCGTGCGGTCGGGCAGGCCGTGCGTGTCAAGACCGAGACAGGCCGCGCGAGCGGCGAAGTCGTCTCCGCCGGAGAGAAAACCGTGCAGATCCAGAATGGCACGGGTTCAACGCAACACTCGCCGGTGGAGATTCCGTACGACGCAATTGTGCGGGCCAACTTGATTGATGAAGGGACGATGGGATGAGCCAGGAGATCGTTGACGCCGTTCGCGAGATCGAGCGCGAGAAGGGCATCGAGAGCGGGACGCTTGTCGCCGCACTCGAGGACGCGCTGCTTGCGGCATACAAGAAGACGCCGGGCGCGTCCCGGCACGCAACCGTGGTGCTCGACGACAAGGGCGATTTCCGCGTCTTCGCGATCGAGATCCCGGAAGACCTGGAGGTGCGCCTGCTCGACGAGGCACGCGAGCGCGCCCTCGACGACCTCGAGCGCATCGAGGAGGAGACCGGCGAGAAGAACCACACGCTGCTCACCGACGACGATCTCGAGATCGACTGGACACAGGTTCCCGACAGCGAGGTGAACCGGCAGGACGTGACGCCGGACAACTTCGGCCGCATCGCTGCGCAGACCGCGAAGCAGGTCATCCTGCAGCGGATCCGCGAGGCGGAGCGCGAGATGATGTACGACGAGTACATCGACCGCGTGGGTGAGGTCGTCACCGGCATCGTCCAGCAGACGGGCGACCGGCGGAACATCCTGGTCGACCTCGGCAAGGTCGAAGCGCTGCTGCCCGGCCCCGAGCAGGTCGACGGTGAGCGCTACGAGCAGGGCTCGCGCATCAAGGCGGTGATCCGCGAGGTCCGCACCGGCACGAAGGGCCCGCAGGTGATCCTCTCGCGCCGCGATCCCGAGCTGATCAAGACGCTGTTCGAGCTCGAGGTACCCGAGATCGCCGACGGCCTCGTCGAGATCCGCGGCGTCGCACGCGAGCCGGGCTACCGCTCGAAGATCGCAGTCGAGTCGCATGCGCAGGGCGTCGACCCGGTCGGTGCGTGCGTTGGCCCGCGTGGCTCGCGTGTCCGCATGGTCGTTTCGGAGCTCCGCGGCGAGAAGATCGACATCATCCCGTGGAACAACGAGCCGGCGCGCTTCGTCGCGAAGGCACTGTCACCGGCCCGCGTGCGTGAGGTCTACCTCGACGACGAGGGCAAGGAGGCGACCGTTGTCGTCCCTGACGATCAGCTCGCACTCGCGATCGGCAAGGAAGGCATGAACGCGCGGCTTGCCGCACGCCTCACCGGCTGGAAGATCGACATCACCTCCGACTCCGAGTTCGCGCAGCAGGAGGCCGACGCGGCCTTCGGCGGCGGTGAGCCGGGCGACGAGAACGACGTCTCGGGCCGTTGCGCGGCAGTCCTGTCGAACGGCAAGCGCTGCCCGAACGGATCGCTGGCCGGTTCGAAGTACTGCGGCGTTCCGGCGCATCAGGAGCTTGCGTTGCACGAGACCGATGACGAGGACAACCCGATCGTCGAGGAGTCCGAGCCGGAGCTCGAGGCGCTCGCAGACGTGACCGAGCCGGATTCCGTGACCGAGGACGCCGCCGCGTTCGGCAATCCCGAGCCGGAGGCGTTTCCCGCCGGCCCCGGTGATGCTCCGGTCGCGGGCGAGGACGAGACGCCTGACAGCGGCTCCGCCCACGTGCACCATCAGCACGTCGAGGACGACCCGAACGCCGGCATCCCGATCGAGACCGTTCCGGCGAGCGACGACGCGGGGGATACGCAGTAGCGCAGCCGACGCGTACGTGCGGCGGCTGCGGCCGTAAGGCGCCCCAGGGCGAGCTGCAGCGCTTCCATGTGGAGCGGGGTGAGCTCGTACCGGGCGCCGGTGCCGGCCGCGGCTCGTATACGTGTCCGCGCCTGCAGTGTTTCGAGCGTGCGGTCGCCGGGCGCGCGTTCAATCGGATCCTGCGCTCCAACCTCCGGATCGACCCCGATCTCGCTCGTCTCTACACTGGAGCCTGACAAATGGCAAACGGCAAGCCCAATAGACCGATCAGACCGCGTGGTGGCGGCCCCAAGGGCCGGCGTCGCGTCGTGATCGATCAGGGCGGCGGCCGTCCCGGCCAGGGGCAGCGCCAGCGCCCCGGCGATCGTCCCGCGGACCGCGGCCCGAGGACCCCGCGCGAGGTCGTCGCGCCCACCGGGCCAGTCACCGTTGAATCAGGAGTGACGCTGCGCGACTTCTCGCAGGCACTCGGCGTCGCGATGCCGCAGATCATCAAGCTCCTGATGGCTCTCGGGACGATGAAGACCGCGACCCAGTCCTTGAACGACGACGAAGTCCAGCTGATCGCCGCCGAGCTCGAAAGAGAAGTGACGATCAAGCACGCCGACGACGACGACATCGAGACGGAAGTCTTCGAAGATGCCGAGGACACGCTCACGGCGCGCCCGCCGGTCGTCACGATCATGGGCCACGTCGACCACGGCAAGACGACACTGCTCGACGCGATCCGCAAGACGTCCGTCGTCACGACGGAGGCCGGCGGCATCACGCAGCACATCGGCGCCTATCAGGCAGACCACAACGGTCGCCGCATCACATTCCTCGACACGCCGGGCCATGAAGCATTCACCGCCATGCGCGCTCGCGGCGCGAAGGTGACCGACATCGCGGTGCTGGTCGTCGCTGCAGACGACGGCGTCATGCCGCAGACGAAGGAGTCGATCTCGCACGCACGCGCAGCCGAGGTTCCGATCGTCGTCGCGATCAACAAGATCGACCTGCCCGACTCGAACCCTGACCGCGTGCTCAGCGAGCTCGCGAACGAAGGCCTGCAGCCCGAAGAGTGGGGCGGCGACGTCCAGGTCTCGCGCGTCTCGGCCAAGGCGGGCGAGAACCTCGACGACCTGCTCGAGCGCATCCTCCTCGTCGCAGACGCCGAGCTCGACCTGCGCGCGAACGCCAGCGTCGAGGCATCCGGCCCGATCATCGAGTCACGGCTCGACGTCGGCCGCGGCCCGGTCGCGACGATGCTGATCCACCGCGGCACGATCAAGGTCGGCGACGCGATCGTCGCGGGCGATGCGTGGGGCCGCGTGCGCGCGCTCTACGACTATCTCGGTGAGCGCGTCCAGCAGGCGCTTCCCGGCGAGCCCGTCGAGATCCTCGGCTTCGACAAGCCACCGCCCGCTGGTGAGCTCGGCCGTGTCGTCGAGAACGAGCGTCGTGCGCGTGAGCTTGCGCAGCAGCGCGGCGAGCGCCTGCGCCGCGAGGCGCTCGCGAAACAGGCCCGGGGCAGCGGCGTCTCGCTCGAGAAGCTCTTCGAGCAGATGCAGGCCGGCGGCGTCCAGGATCTGAACATCGTGATCAAGGGCGACGTGCAGGGCTCCGTCGAGGCGATCGTCTCCGAGCTCGGGAAGATTCAGCACGACGAGGTCCGCGTCAACGTCATCCATACCGGCGTCGGCGGCATCACGGAGAACGACGTCAACCTCGCCGCTGCCTCGGGCGGCATGGTCGTCGGCTTCAACGTGCGTCCTTCCGCCGAGGTTCGCGCCGCCGCCGAGCGCGCAGGCGTCGAAATCCGCCTCTACCGTGTGATCTACCAGCTCACCGAAGAGATCGAGCAGGCGCTCGTCGGCATGCTCACCCCGGTCGAGACCGAGGCGATCATCGGTGAGGTCGAGGTGCGTGCGCTCTTCAAGGTTTCGCGGCTCGGCACGATCGCCGGCTGCATGGTCACGAGCGGACTCGTCCGCCGCAACTCCAGCGTGCGCCTCTTCCGCGACGGTACGCGCATCCACGAGACGACCGTCTCGGCACTCAAGCGCTTCAAGGACGACGTGCGCGAGGTGACCGAGGGCTTCGAGTGCGGCGTCCTGCTCGACGGCTTCAACGACCTCCGCGAGGGCGATGTCTTCGAGGTCTTCGAGACGAGAGAGATCGAACGGACGTCGCTCGACGAAGCACCGGGCGGCGACACCGCGTAAGGCTCGTGTCGTCGGGCTTCGTCGCGATCCTCACCGTCGAGCTCCACTTTCCGGAGGCAGCGTCCCTGAAAGGGAAGCGTCATTACGTGCGCTCCGCAAAGGACAACCTGCGCAACCGGTTCGGCGCGGCCGTGGCGGAGGTCGACCACCACGATCTGTGGCAGCGAGCGACCCTGACCGTCGCCTGTGTCTCTCGCTCGGCGCACGACGCGGAAGAGCTGGCGGACGGCGCCGAGCGCTGGCTCGCCTCGGGTGATTGGGTGCTCGTGCGGTGCGACCGCCTGCTCGTGGCGCCGGACGACTGATCATCTACGCTCCCGACCCGTGTCCGAGCGTATGCGCCGAGTCAACGAGTCCGTCCGCGCCGTGGTCGCGGAAGGCCTCGGCGAGCTGAAGGACCCGAGGATCGGAATGGTCACCGTCACCGGTGTGCACGTCACACCCGATCTCGCCGAGGCACGGATTTTCGTCTCCGTTCTCGGCAACGACAAGAAGCGCGCGGCCACGCTCAAGGGTCTCGAGTCGGCGCGTGGCGTCTTGCAGGCGAAGCTCGGCCGCCAGCTCAGCCTGCGCCGGACGCCGATGTTGACGTTCTCGTACGATGATTCGGTCGAGCGGGGCGTGCGCATGACCAAGCTGATCGAGGATCTGGCGGCGGATCTTCCCGAGGGTGAGCCCGATGCAGAGCAGTGACCGCGTGGAGGACAACGTGAAGACGGTCGCCGATGCCATCCGCGAGAACGATCGGTTCCTCGTCGTGACGCACGAAAATCCGGACGGGGACGCGCTCGGCTCGATGCTCGCCATGGCGCTCGGGCTGCGCGCACTCGGGAAGGACGTCGTGATGTACCTCGCGGGCAGCGCGCCGACCCCGGCGGAGTACCGCTTCCTCGATCTCGCCGACGTGCGGCGCGAGCTGCCCGACGATCTCGAGGAGCGCACGCTGCTGGCCGTCGACTGCGCGAACGACCGGCGCATCGGCGAGGAGAACACCGGCGTCGACCGGGCGAAGCTCGTTGTGAACGTCGACCACCATCACGACAACTCCGAGTTCGGCGACGTCAACCTGATCGTGGCCGACGCGTCGTCGACGTCGGAGATCGTCCGCGACATCCTCGGCGAGCTCGACGTCGCGCTCACGCCTGAACTCGCCGCGGCCTTGTATGTCGGCCTCGTCACCGACACGGGACGCTTCCAGTACACGAACACGACGCCGAAGGCTTTGCGGCTCGCCGCGGAACTGGTCGAGGCGGGCGCCGACGTGCACGGGATCTTCCGGCACGTCTACGAGACCGTGCAGTTCGCGAAGCTGAAGCTGCTCGCGCGCGCACTCGAGCGCGCGCAGCTCTTCGAAGGCGGGCGGCTCGTCGTTTCGTACCTGCTGAAAGACGACTTCGGCGACGTCGGCGCGGTAGAACCATATTCCGAAGGGATCATCGATTCGTTGCGCGCGGTCGAGGGCTCGGAGATGGTCGCGCTGATTCGCGAACCGCCTCGCAACGAGGGCCCTGCCCGTCGCATTTCGCTGCGCTCGAGCCACGACGAAGTTGATGTCTCGGCGGTCGCCCGCAAGCTTGGCGGCGGGGGGCACCGGCAAGCCGCAGGGTTCTCCTCGGACAAGTCGATCGCAGAACTCGTCGAGTTCCTTCGCCGCGAGTTCGCGCTCATCGCCGACGGTGCCGGTCCCTAAGGCCCTAAAACCAGTCGGGGTTGCGCTCGTCGACAAGCCGGCAGGCCCGTCCTCGTTCGGCATCGTCGCGGCGCTTCGCCGGCGTACGCGTGCGCGGACCGGTCACGCCGGGACACTGGACCCATTTGCCACGGGCCTTTTGGTCCTGTTGTCCGGCGCGGCAACTAGACTCGCTCCATGCTTTGTTGGGCTCGACAAGCGCTACGTCACGGAGATCGATCTCACCTCCACGACGACAACGGGAGACCCGGAAGGGGAGATCGTCGAGCACCATCCGGCGCCGTCGCGCGCCCAGCTCGACGAAGCGCTCGAGCGCCTCCGTGGCGAGATCGAACTGCCGATCCCCGCCGCGTCCGCGGTCAAGATCGGCGGTGAGCGCGCCTACAAGCTGGCGCGTCGGGGCGTTGTCGTCGACATGCCCCTGAGGCGCTCACTCGTGCACGCGCTCGACGTCATCGCGTATAGCGGCGATGCCGCAGGCGTTCCGAGCATCCAGATCGAGTTGCACGTCACGTCCGGAACGTACGTGCGCTCGATCGCGCAAGCGCTCGGCGGTCACTGCACAACGCTGCGTCGGATCGCGGTCGGGCCGTTCACGGTCGACGAGTCCGCGCCCGTTGACGACGCGACGTTGCTGCCGGTCGCCGAGGCGCTCGCGCGCCTGCCGGCGGACGCACTCGAGCGGGTCCCCGACCCGGTGCGCGTCGGCGTGCTCGCACTCGACGCGCCCGTCGGGAACGGGAGCGCGGCTTGAAGGGCCAACGGTGAACGTCGCACGGAGCCCGGAGGAGCTCGAGCAGCGGCCGCGCGCGGTCGCGATCGGCACCTTCGACGGCGTGCACCTCGGTCACCGCGCAGTGATCCGCGCGGCCGTCGACGCCGGCCGCACCCCCACGGTTGTGACGTTCGATCCGCACCCGCGGACGGCGTTCGGGAACCGCGTTGCCTTGCTGTCGACGCTCGAGCGCCGGCTCGAGCTCCTGGCCGAGTGTGGCATCGAGGACACGCTCGTCGTCGAGTTCACACCGGAGCTCGCATCGGTGCCGCCGGAAGACTTCGCGCGGGACTACCTGGCGCAGATAGGCGCGGAGATCGTCGTGGCCGGGACGGGCTTCCGCTTCGGGCGCGAGCGGGCGGGCGATTGCGAGTTGCTGCGTACCCTCGGTTTCGATGCGCGCGAGGTTCCGCTGGTCGAAGGGATCTCCTCGACCAGGATCCGCCAGCTCGCCGCGTCGGGGGAGGTTGAGGGCGCGGCGCGCCTGCTCGGTCGGCCGCTCGAGGTCGACGGCACCGTCGTGACCGGCGACCATCGCGGCGGCACGCTCGGGTTCCCCACCGCCAACCTGCTCGTCGAGCCGGACCTGGTCGTGCCGGAGTTCGGCATCTACGCCGGCGCGGTCGGGGACAAACGAGCGGCGATCTCGATCGGCGTCAACCCGCACTACGGCGGCACCGAACGGCGCGTCGAGGCCTACCTGCTCGACTGGACCGGCGACCTTTACGGCGACCGGCTCGTCGTCGAGTTGTGGCGGCGGCTGCGGGAGGAGCGGGCCTTCGCAAGCGAGGCCGATCTGGTCGCCCAGATCGCCCGTGACGTCGAGGAGACGAGGTCGGCAGTCCGGCCGATCTAGATCGGCCCTCGATTCGCACGCAAGTTTGGCCTGCGTACGGCGTCTTTCGTCGTATGGGGGAACCGAGCAGCAACGTCATCCACATCGACCGCGTGCGGTGCCTGGAATGCAGTGCGCGGTACGTCAAGCCTGCCGAGGGCGGAACGGTGCACGAGAATCCCGGCTGCCCGAAGTGCGGCTACGTGGGCTGGATCTCGGCGACCATCCCGGCTAGCTCGCACGGACCGCGCCGCTTCGCCGCGGATCGGCGCCGAAACCACGTCGTCCCAGCGCGCTGACACCGCCGAAGTAGTGGTGCCTGGCGGTCCAGCGGCGGACCGCCCGCCCCTGCTCTTCAAGCGCCGACAACCAGTCCTCGTCGACGCCCGGCTCGGCGTTGACGAGATCACCCGCCGGATGGAAACGGGGTCTGTCGATCGCCGCCTGTGGCGCGACGCCCTCGTGCAGGACCGCGCCCAGGACGCCGACGAGCGCGGTGCGCAAGCGGGTACCGCCCGCCGCGCCGAGTGCCAGCTCGAACCCGTCCGCCGAGAACACGAGGGTGGGAGCCATCATGCTCGCCATGCGGTCGCCCGACCGGAGCGGTTCGTGGATCAGGTCGGACTCGCCGAGCATGCTGTTCAGATGCAGATCGAGCCCGGGGAGCCAGTCGCCCGAGCCGAGCCCGAGGCTCGTGGTCAGCACACATGCGTTGCCGTCGTCGTCGACGACCGTAAGGTTCGTGGTGTGGCCGTCCAGGACCTGCACCGCGTCGAGTGCCGCGAGCAGCGCCGATGCGCCGCCGGCAGGATCGAAGCGGGTAAGCGTCTCCGGCACACCCGATAGGCCGCGACGGGTGAGCACTCGACGACCCGCGAAGCCCACCGCGGTCGGCTCGGCCCACACCGGCGCATAGTCTTCGAGATCGGCCGCGGTGATCGCCCCGCCGCGTTCCGTAACGAGCTCGAGCAGCGCGCGCGCGATCGTTCCCGAGTAGACGGACGCCGCTCCTTCGTCGCGCACGAGCTCGAGCGCCGCCACGAGGCCGGGTTGCCGGAGCACGTCGCCTTCGGCCAGCAGTTCGCCGGATGGCGCGTACAGCGTGCCGCCTTCGCGCATCGTCATCACCGGCGCGAGCATCGCGAGACACGCGACATGCGCTGCCGGCATTGCAACGCCGTCGTGCGCAAGACGCAGCGCGGGCTCGACGAGGTGCGTCCACGGCACACGCCCGTGTGTGCGCCAGAGCGCGTCGAGTCCTGCGGGCACGCCGGGCACCGCGCACGACGACGCGCCGATTGCGTACTGCACGAGCTCCTCGCCGAACGGAACCTCGAGCGACGCCATCGGCGCTCCGTTGCCCGACGGCACCGACACGAAGCAGTCGAGGTTGCGCGCGATCCCGCTCGCCGCATCGAAGTAGATTGCGTGCCCGCCGCCGAGCAGGCCGGTCATGATCGTCTCCGCCACGCATGACGCGAGGCACGCTGCAACCGCTGCATCGGCGGCACTGCCGCCGGCGGCGAGGATCTCGGCTCCGGCGTCAGCCGTCGCCGGATGCCCTGCCGCGATGCCGGCCGAGATCACACGGGTTCCCTTAGCCAATGCGTTCGGCAAGTCGGCTGCCAAACCGACCGAAACCCTCGAGCGGGAAGTCGAACCGCTCGCGGACGCGATCTCCCTCGGTGATCTCGAACGTGCGCTCACCGATGGCCCGGGCTGCGAACTCGCCGTCCTCGAACCTCACCGACAGGCCGTCGACCGCGAACTCGACCTCGGTCCAGCCGCCGTTGTT
Organism: Thermoleophilia bacterium; assembly: GCA_031393705.1. Taxonomy (GTDB): domain Bacteria; phylum Actinomycetota; class Thermoleophilia; order Gaiellales; family Gaiellaceae; genus PALSA-600. The sequence continues at coordinate 10,836 of JANMWB010000206.1, forward strand.
CGCGTAGGAGCCGGTGAACGCATCGCAGGCCTCGTCGGACAGTTCGACGGTCGCCGGTACCCGCCGGCGCGCGTTCAAGAGCCGCTCGAAGAAGTCGTCTTCGAGCTCCCACAGCGCCTTCGAACCAAGACTGCTGTTCGTCAGCCCGACGAACACCGCGTCGCGGTCGGGCACTACGAGTAGCGACGACTGGAACCCGCCCCACGAGCCACGGTGACCCCACACCTCGACCCCCGCGACGCGTTCGCCGGACAGTCCCAGCCCGTAAACACCGCCGGTCGGCTTCCCGTGGACGACGCGCATTCGGGTGAGCTCCGGCGAGGTGAGCAGCCAGTCGCCGAAGCGGAGCAGGTCGGGGACGTTCGACACGAGACCGCCCGAGGGGCGCCGTGCGCGTGGGTACGGTCCGGGCTGCGCCTCGCGTCCGGTGCCCGCGAGCTCGGGCTCGCCGAACGTCGTCGCCTCGAGCCCCGCAGGCCCGAGCACCAGCTTGTGGAGTGCCTCCTCGTAGGACGTCCCTGCGTGCTCGGCGCACAGCCAGCCCGCGAGCCAATAGCCGGTGTTTGCATACGACCAGGCCTGCTCGACCCCGAGGAAGCGGCGGATTCCCGGCAGCTCCGCGACGAGGAGCGCGAGGGCGTCGTCCCCGTCACCAAATCGTCCAAGCTCGCCCGCGTCGCCGTCGAACCCGCTCGTGTGCGACAACAAGTGGCGCAGACGTACGTCGGTCGGCCAGATCCTGCTCGTAGCCTCGAGGTCGAGCAGCCCGAGGGAGACGGCGGCCGTGAACGGCTTCGTGATCGAGGCGACCCGGAACAGCGTCTCCGGATCGCAGCCGATCGCGTGCGTCTCGACCTTCCCGCCGACCGAGGAGCCGAAGGCGAGCGCAGGCACCTCCCAGGTGAGCGCCGCAGCCTCAGATGCCTGCAAAAATGACGAATCCAGCACGAATTCGCTACCCTACTGGCCGACCCGGTCTCGGCCGTGCGCGTCTTCCTTCGCGGCGTTCGCTGAGACCTGGGTGTCAACTAATCAGAGGAGAAAGAGATGCCCCTGACCAAGGAAGAAAAGGTCGAGCACGTTCAGAAGTTCGGCAAGCACGAGACGGACACCGGTTCGCCGGAGGTTCAGATCGCGATGTTGTCGCAGCGCATCAACGAGCTCACCGAGCACCTCCGCACGCACAAGCACGATCATTACTCGCGTCGCGGCCTGCTCAAGCTCGTCGGCCGGCGCCGCAGGTTCCTGAACTACCTGCAGCGGAAAGACCTCGAGGGCTATCGCGCCCTCATCAAGGAGCTCGGGCTCCGCCGCTAGGGGAGACGAGCCAGTCAAGAAGGGTGGAGTTTGGGCGAGCGAACCACTGGTTTCGAGATGCAGTGGACGCTGACCCAAACTTCCACCCTTCACTCTTAAGCACAGTGGAGGAATAGGAGAAACATGAGCATTGTTGAAGCTGAGCATCCCGCTGGGGTGCCGGTTTCCGTGTCCGTCGAAATTGGCGGCAAGGAGATTTCATTCGAGACGGGGAAGATCGCCAAGCAGGCCGACGGGGCAGTCCTCGTCCGCAGTGGTGACACCGTCGTTCTCGGTGCAGCTCAGGGCCGGACGGAAGCGCGCGAAGGCGCGGACTTCTTCCCCCTGACGATCGACATCGAGGAGCGCATGTACGCCGCCGGCAAGATCCCCGGTGGCTTTTTCAAGCGGGAGGGTCGCCCCACGGAGCGCGCCATCCTGACCGCACGCATGATCGACCGCCCCGTCCGGCCGCTTTGGCCGAAGGGCTATCGCAACGAGACGCAAGGCGTCGCCACGGTCTTCTCGGCCGACATGGTGAACGCGCACGACATCCTCGCGATCAACGCGGTGTCTGCGGCACTGACCGTGTCGCCGCTGCCGTTCATGGGCCCGATCGGCGCCGTCCGCATGGGCATCGTCGACGGCAACCTGGTCGTCAACCCGACGCTCCAGGAGCTCGAGGACACCGATCTCGACCTGATCGTCGTCGGCACGAAGGACGGCCTGACGATGGTCGAGGCCGGCGCGAAGCAGGTGCACGAGGACAAGCTCCTCGAGGCACTCGAGATCGCCCACCGCGAGATCATCAAGCTCTGCGACGCTCAGCTCGAGCTGCGCGCGAAGAAGGGCAAGACGAAGTGGCTCGACCCGGCTGTCACCGAGCGGCTCGAGTCGACGTACGGCCACCAGGTCTGGGAGCGCATCCAGCAGGTCGGCCTTCGCGAGGCAGCTGCGATCGTCGAGGAGATCGTCGAGAAGGAAGTCGGCGCACCGTCGCTCGACGCCGACGAGGCGAAGGTCTTCGGCGAGCTGCAGGTCCGCATGTCGCTGGCGCAGATCCTCGAGAAGCAGCGCTCCGTCGCTGTCGAGACCGTCGTCCGCGAGAAGTTCGAGAACGACCTGAAGGGTCTGACCGACGCAGAGCAGGACTCGAAGGAACTGAAGTCCGCGAAGCGGAGCCTTGTCTTCGAGCACATCATCGAGAGCGTCGAGCTGCCCTTCCCGGTCGGCCCGGCCACCGTCGATGGTGAAGGCCCCGTGGTCAAGGACGCGCTCACGAAGAGCTACGTCAAGAAGGCGTGCGAGGCGATTTACAAGAGCCTTGTCCGCCAGAAGATCGCCGTGCAGAAGATCCGTCCCGACGGCCGGACTGCGACGCAGATCCGCCCGATCGAGATCGAGATCGGCGTGATGCCCCGCACCCATGGATCGGGCCTCTTCACGCGCGGCCAGACGCAGATCATGTCGCTGCTGACGCTCGGCACCGCAAAGGAGGGTCAGCGCATCGACGACCTCTCGCTCGAGCGTGACCGTCGCTTCATGCACCACTACAACTTCCCGCCCTACTCGGTCGGGGAGACGGGTCGCATGGGCTCGCCCAAGCGGCGCGACATCGGTCACGGTGCGCTCGGACAGCGCGCGCTCGAGGCCATCCTGCCGCCGAAGGAGGACTTCCCGTACACGATTCGCATCGTGTCCGAGACGCTCGAGTCGAACGGCTCGTCGTCGATGGGCTCGGTCTGCGCCTCGAGCCTCGCGTTGATGGATGCCGGTGTGCCGATCACGGCTCCCGTCTCCGGTATCGCGATGGGCCTCGTCAAGGAAGGCGACGAGTACGAGATCCTCACCGACATCCAGGGCGCGGAAGACCACCTGGGCGACATGGACTTCAAGGTCGCCGGCACGCAGGAGGGCATCACCGCCCTGCAGATGGACATCAAGATCACCGGCGTCAGCCGCGAGATCATGCAGCAGGCCCTCGCCCAGGCGAAGGACGCCCGCATCGCGATCCTCGGC
>JANMWB010000218.1:0-6322 GCA_031393705.1 Thermoleophilia bacterium
CGAGGCGCACGCCGGTGAGCCGCTCGGGGCCGTTGACCTTTCCGGCCGCGTCGCGTTCCTGCTCGGCGCCGAGCGCGAAGGCCTGCCTACCGAGGTCGAGCGCGACGTCGACGCGTGGATCCCGATCGCGGGCGCCGAGTCCCTCAACGTCGCCGCCTCGGGCGCGATCGCGCTCTACGAATGGCGGCGGCAGCAGAGCTGAAAGCCACGAAGCGGTTCCTTATGAGTCGGCGTGCGCCTTGGTTCGGTCGAGCGCGGCCTGCGCCCGTTCGGCGAGCTGGCGGGTCCGTTCGGCATTCACGATCATTTGCTCGCGTTCGACTTCTCGCCGAGCGCGGTCATTCTTCGTCGGCTTCTTCGCCATTGTCGTCCTCCAGGAGCTGCTCGATGTAGCTCAACGATTTCGCGATGTCGCTTACGTTGAAGAGTAGAGCAACAACCTCTCCACGTTCGATCACTGGTTCGCTCACGCCCGAACTCTCCACAGGATCGGAGCTCTGCGCAATTCGCTCGTTCAGGCAGGTCTGCGGCAGACCCAAACCGAGTCCTCGCCGCCGCGCCACGGCGAGCGGTCGAACCAGCCGTAGACCGCATCGACGACGAAGCCCTCGTCTCTGAGCAACTCTTTCCATTCTGGGACGGAGAGCCACGCGAGCGACATCTCGGACTCGTCCAGCTCGCCGCGGACGCGGAGGATCAACGTGCGAGTCTCCTCGTTCCAGTCGGCGCGCTCCCAGATGCCGGGCTCGCGCTCGAGCCAGCGGCCGTGGGTGTCGGCCATGTCGTCGGCGCTTGGTGTGAAGACGTCGAAGACGAAACGTCCTGTGGGTGCGAGGTGCTTGGCGACGGCCCGGAAGGCGGCGCGCCGGTCGGCGTCGGTCTCCATGTGAAGGAGCGAGCGGAACGGGATCACGACCAGCGGGAACGCGCCCTCGACCGGTGGGTCGCGCATGTCTCCGTGGCGTAAATCGACCTCGACCCCGGCGAGCTCTGCGCGCTCCCGTGCAACCTCGAGCATCCCAGCCGAGGTGTCGACGCCGACGATGGCGATTCCCGCCGCAGCGACCGGCACGGCAATCCGTCCGGTGCCCACACCGAGCTCCAGCATCGGCCCGCCGGAGCGCACCGCTTCCTCGACGTAGAACGGCACGTCCTCCACGACCGTGCGCGACCAGGGGTCGTAGAGGCGCGCGATCTCGTCATAAGCGGACACGTAGGTATCCTTTTACCCATGCTGGCTACTCGCGCGACGCGCTTTATTCGGCCCCGGTGCGCACCGGGGCGCGTTCGCTAGCGCTCCTCCACGCCGCACCGGGGCCCGATGCCGCCCTGCGAAACGAAGGAGCACACCTTGGATAGGCTCGCCGCGGTGAACTGGACCGCGTATCAGGACGAAGCACTCGCTGCGATTGGCGCGGCTCTCTCGGAGACCGAGCTCGATGACGCACGCGTCAAGTACCTCGGTCGGAAGTCCGAGCTGGCCCAAGCGCTGCGCGGCGTCCGCGACCGCGAGAGCGGGATGCTGCTGAACGGCGTCCGCTCGAAGCTCGAGGAGGCGGTCGCCGAGCGGGAGGCGGAGCTGCTGCGCCTCGCCTACGAGCTCGCCGCCGAAGCCGGCGTCGACGTCACGATCCCGGGCAGGCCCGTTAAGCGCGGGCACCTGCATCTGCTGACGCAGATCCGCCGCGAGATCGAGGACATCTTCCTCGGGATGGGCTACGAGGTCTGGGATGGCAACGAGGTGGCGTCGGTCTGGGAGAACTTCGACGCGCTGACGAGCGACCCCGGGCACCCGTCGCGCTCGCAGTTCGACACCTTCTACATCGACGAGAACACGGTGCTGCGCACGCACACCTCGCCGGACCAGATCCGGGCGATGCAGCAGCGCAAGCCTCCGATCTACATGGTGTCGCCCGGCCGCTGCTACCGCCGCGACACACCGGATGCGACCCACTCGCCGATCTTCCTTCAGGTCGAGTGCCTCGCGGTCGACCGCGGGATCACGCTTGCCAACCTCCAGGGCACCGTGTTGCAGTTCTTCCGGGCTCTGTTCGGTGAGGAGCGCGAGGTCCGCATGCGCACGAGCTTCTTCCCGTTCACGGAACCGTCGGTCGAGTTCGACGTCACCTGCTTCATCTGCGGCGGCAAGGGCTGCGCAACGTGCAAGCACTCCGGCTGGATCGAGATGGGCGGCGCCGGGTGGGTCGACCCCGAAGTGTTCCGCAACGTCGGCATCGACCCCGACGAGTACCAGGGCTTCGCGTTCGGCTTCGGCATCGAGCGCATCGCCATGCTCCGGCACGGCCTGCCCGACCTACGCGCGTTCTGGGAGAACGATCTTCGAGTGTTGGGGCAGTTCGGATGAAAGTCCCGGTCAGTTGGCTGCGCGAGTACGTCGACTTCGACCTGCCGGTCGAGGAGCTCGCGCGTCGCCTCGTCTTCACGAGCTGTGAGGTCGACCGCGTCGTCCGGCAAGGCGCGCCCGGCGGCACGAACCTCGAGTACTTCGTCGTCGGGAAGGTGCTGGAGGCGGTCAAGCATCCGAACGCCGACAAGCTGCAGTTGACAAAGGTGGACGTCGGGAGCGGCGAGCCGCGCTCGATTGTCTGCGGCGCGTGGAACTTCGGCGCGGGCGCGACCGTTGCGGTTGTGCTGCCGGGCGGTGTGATGCCGGGCGGCGCGTTCACGATCGAGAAGCGCAAGCTGCGCGGCGAGGTCTCCGAGGGGATGATCCTCTCGGAGCGCGAGCTCGAGCTCGGTCAGGATCACGGTGGGATCATGGTGCTCTCCGACGACCTGGCTCCCGGCACGCCGCTCGCCGACGTGCTGCCGCTCGGCGACGACATCCTCGAGATCGAGACGCTCTACAACCGGCCCGACCTGATGTCGATCTACGGGATCGCGCGCGAAGTGGCCGCGTTGCTCGAGACCGATTTGCGTGCGATGCCCGGGGCCGAGCCGACGCGTGACGGGGACGAGCCGGTCGAGATCGCGATCGAGGATCTCGAGCGCTGCCCGCGCTACATCGGCCGGCTCTTCCGCGACGTGCAGCTCGGCGAGTCACCCGCGTGGTTGAAGGCGCGTTTGACGGGTGCCGGCATGCGCCCGATCTCGAACGTTGTCGACATCACGAACTACGTGATGCTCGCGTTCGGCAGTCCGCTGCATGCGTTCGACTTCGACAAGCTTGCAGGCGGCCGGATCGTTGTGCGCCGCGCGCGGCCGGGGGAGAAGCTGGAGACGCTCGACGGGACGATGCGCGAGCTCGATCCGGAGGATCTCGTGATCGCCGATGACGACAAGCCGATCGCGATCGGCGGGGTAATGGGTGGCGGCAACACGGAGGTCTCCGAAGGGACGAGCAACGTGCTCCTCGAGGCGGCGAACTTCGAGCCACTGACCGTGCTGCGCAGCGGCGAGCGCCACCGCATGCGCACCGAGAGCCAGACGCGCTGGGAGAAAGGTGTCGACCCGGAGCTCGCCGGCCCGGCGGCGACGTATGCGTCGCAGCTGCTTGTCGCGGTTGCGGGGGCGCAGTGGACCGGCGAGGGTGAAGTGCGTGGTGAGATTCCGGCGTCTCCGGTGATCGCCTTCCGGCCCGGTTACACGAACGAGGTTCTCGGGATCGACGTGCCGGAGGGTGAGCAGCGCGACCGGCTCGGGCGGCTCGGCTTCAGCGTCGGCAAGGACTGGACCGTCCAGACGCCGACCTGGCGCCGCCGCGACGTGCGGCGCGACATCGACGTCGTCGAGGAGGTCGCGCGCTTTCGCCTCGAGCACGTTCCGGCAACGCTCCCCGTCCGCCAGGCGATGTTCGGCCGCCTCAAGCACGAGCAGCGCCTGCGCCGGCAGGTCGAAGACGTGCTTGTCGGAGCGGGGCTGTACGAGGCGTACACGTATTCGCTTCAGGCGACCGACCCCGATCCGAATGCGATCGAGCTTGCCGTGCCGCTCAGCTCGCAGCAGCGCGTGCTGCGCACGACGCTTGCGACGGGCCTGGTCGGAGCGGCGCAGCACAACGTCGACATGGGCAACACCGACGTCGAGCTGTTCGAGATCGCTCACGTGTATTTGCCGCCGGGCCCGATCCCGGAGGAGCGGTGGCGCCTCGGGGGGATCGTCGAGGGCGACTTCTTCAAGGCGAAGGGAATCGTCGAAGCGGTGTTCGAGGCGCTGCAGGTCAAGGCGACGTTCGCGCGTGCGAAGCTGCGCAACGAGTTCGTCGTGGGCGCGACCGTCCATTCGGGCTGGGTCGGGACGTACGGCCCGCTCGAGCTCGACGGGCTCTGGAGCGCGTTCGAGCTCGACCTGGCGGAGCTCTTCGCTGAGGTGCCGGAGCGGATCCTCTACCGCGACGTGATCACGTACCCGCCCCTCCGGCTCGATCTGGCCTTCGTCATCGACGAGGGCGTACCGGTCGGCGAGCTGATGGCCGCCGCGCAGGCCGCCGCGGGCGAGGAGCTGCGGGAGGTGCGGTTCCTGAGCGACTACCGGGGCGACCCGATCCCGGACGGGAAGAAGTCGGTGGCGATCGCCATCGCCTTCCAGTCGCCGGAGCGGACGCTCACCGAGGAGGACGCGACCCGGCTTCGGGACTCGATCGTCCGGTCGCTCGCCGACGGCTTCGGCGCAGAATTGCGCTCCTGAGCGTAAGCCGCTTGTAAGCGGGCGTATCTCTTTCCACAAATGCTCCGTTGCAGGGTTGGAAGTTGTATGTCCAGCCCTTTCACTCAGGAGAGAATCACATGAGGCACCGCTTCACGGCCCCGCTGTTCGCCGCCTTGGTGCTCGCCCTTGCTGCGTTCACTGGTTCTGCCCTCGCGGGCGACAACCACGGGAACGGCAGCGGTGGCGGCAACGGCAACGCGGACAAGCAGAGCTCGACGTCGGCCAGCCAGCCGGCGACGGGCGGCACCAACGCGCAGGGTGTCAAGCCGTCGAACACGACGAAGCACGACACCTATGCCAAGGCATCGTCGGACAAGACGAAGAAGTACGGCAACGGCCAGACCGCAGGCCAGATCGCGACGAAGGCCGGTCACGGCGACGCGACCCTGCACGGTCCCGGCAACAGCCAGCCGCACAAGACGACTGCGTGCCCGGGCGGCCACGAGGTCGACGTGCACGCGCTGAAGAACAAGGACGGGAAGTGCGGCACCAGCGCCTCGGACAAGACGAAGCAGTCCGAGTCGACGAAGGTTGACGTCAAGAAGTCGGAGAAGAGCGACGCCGAGAAGGCGAAGTCCGATGAGGAGAAGTCGGAGAGCGCCGACGTCGAGAAGTCAGAGAACGACGTGAGCAAGACCGAGGTCAAGAAGGGCGACGTCGAGAAGGCGAAGTCCGATGAGGAGAAATCGGAGAGCGCCGACGTCGAGACGTCAGAGAATGACGTGAAGGCGACCGAGTCTGCGCACGCGCATGTGACTATCTGCCACGCGACGGGCTCGAGCTCGAACCCGTACGTGCGGATCTCGCCGTCTGCTTCGGGTGTCTTCCACGGCCATCTCGGCCATCAGGACGGCCGGGACATCGTCCCGCCGTTCACCTGGAAGGGTCAGACGTACTCGGAGAACTGGGATGCCAACGGCATGGCGATCTACAACGCCGGCTGCACCGCTCCGGCCACCCCGGCGACCGCGACCCCGGCCGCTTCGGCGAGCGGGACCCCGACTGCTTCGGCGAACGGGACCCCGGCCGCTTCGGCGAACGGAACCCCGACCGCTTCGGTGAACGGGACCCCGACCGGTACGGCTCCTGCGACCGCCGCGTCGGGCGCAGTGCTGGGCACGCAGGCGACCCTCGCCCCGGCAGCGTCCTCGCCGACCGCCACTCCTGCTGCTGCAGGTGGCGTCAAGGGCGCAGTCGTTGCGCTCAAGCCGACGAAGGCGAAGCCCGCGGGCGGCGTTCTCGGTACGACGACCCGTCTCGGCGGCACGATCGCTGCGACGCGTCTGCCGTTCACCGGGCTCCCGCTGTGGATCTTCGCGATCGTCGCGGCAGGCCTGATCGGTATTGGCCTGACGATGCGCCGCGCCTCAGCGAACCGCATCTAGCTCGACCCAATCGAATCGGCACGAGACGAGGGCGGCCACCGGGCCGCCCTCGTCGTTCCTGGGCATAACCCGGGTCTGACCCGGTGGTGGCCAGAAGCGGACAGTCCGACCCCGGCGTCGCCGTCCACCGGGGTCAGACGCGGGTGATGGCCAGGAGGGACAGGGCGTCTGCTTGGTTGAGCGAACTCTGATGGCTGCGGGGCCAAGGGACGTGGCCGGCGGGGCGAATACCGGGGTCAGACCCAAGGACTTGGCCGTTCAGGCGGTGC
>JANMWB010000017.1:0-5946 GCA_031393705.1 Thermoleophilia bacterium
CTGCCACCTCGTCGACGGAGTACCCGAGCGCCTCGCGCCAGGCGGCGTTCGCCTCGAGCACAGCGCCGTCGGGGCCGACGGACTGGATCAGGTCGTGGGCGCTCTCGATGAAATCGGCAAGCGCCTCGCGGCTCGCGCGCAGCTCGTCGCGGGCGCGCGTGCGCTCGGTGATGTCACGCACGAAGGCGTTGACCCGTTCGGGCTCCTGCTCGGTGCGCCAGATCGTGATCTCGACCGGGACCACCGTGCCATCGCTCCTGAGCGCGGTGCGCTCGACGGCGCTCTCGTCCCACGGCTCCTCGCCGGAGGCGACGCGGCGGATCGCCGTGCGATAGGCGTCCCTGAGGTCGGGCGGGACGATCGTCTCCTCGAGCGAGCGGCCGAGGGCATCCTCCCGCGGCAGGCCGAAGATGCGCTCTGCCGCGGCGTTCCACTCGGTGATCGCGCCGCGGAGGTCGAAGGAGATGAAGGCGTCCTTGGCCTCGGCGATGATCGAGCGGAGCCGCTCCTCGGAGCGCCGCTGTTCGGTGATGTCGAACGAGATGCCTCCGACGTACACGCTGCCGGCGGAGGGAAACGGGAACTTCAGCGTCAGCCATTCCCGCTGCTCCCCGTCGGGCGTCGCGACGAGCTCGATGCTCGTGACCGGCGCGCCCGTTTCCCGGACTCTGGCGTCGATGACCCGGACCTCGGCCGCGGCTGTTGGCGGCAGCCACTCCGAGTCCAGTAGGCCGACGACGTCTGCCCCGTCGAAGCGGGCGCGGAGCGTGCGGTTCGCATAGACGTAGCGCCCGTCCGGGTCCTTCATGTAGGCGACGGCGGAGAGGTTGTCCATGAAGGCGGCAAAGCGCGCCTCGCTCTCCTGGAGCGCGTTCGCCGACCGGCGCCGCGCGAGCTGCGCCGTGGCGAGCCGGGCGAGCGACGTGAGGGCGGCGTTCTGCTCGTCCGACAGCCGGCGCGGCACACGGTCGATCACGCAGATCGTCCCGAGCGCCATGCCGTCGTCGGTGATCAGCGGAGCGCCGGCGTAGAACCGGATCATCGGGTCGCCCGTCACGAGCGGGTTGGCAGCGAAGCGCTCGTCGTCATGGGTGTCGGGGACGACCATGACCTCCTCCTGCAGGATCGCGTGGGCGCAGAACGAGTCGTCGCGGGACGTCTCGGACACGTCGAGCCCCACACGCGACTTGAACCACTGCCGCTCCGCGTCGACGAAGCTCACGAGCGCGATCGGCACCTCGCAGATGTGCGCGGCCAGGAGCGCCACGTCGTCGAAGATCTGCTCGGGAGAGGTGTCGAGAATCTCGAGCGACTGCAACGCGGCCAGGCGACCCTGCTCGTTGTCCGGATCCACCGCTCTCATGCGCCAACGGTACTCCTCGATCCAGCGGGACGAGGTTATGGTCGCGATGTGCCCACACGCCGCACGATCACCGTCGTCGGCTGCCACGCGGGCGGCCGGCGATCCGAGTTAGCGCGTCCATCGCCGGGATCACCGCGAGCTCCTGCCGTCGCCGCGGCCGGCATCGAGGTCTGCCAGGCACCGGGGCTCGTCGACTGCGCGCTCGTATGATCGTTCGGTGAGCACGCCCGGGACCAGGATCGGCGTCGCGTGGGCGCCGGGTCGCGTCAACCTGATCGGCGAGCACACCGACTACAGCGGCGGGCTCGTGCTGCCGGTCGCGATCCAGTTCGGGATCCGTCTCGACATCGCTTCCGTCGGGGGCGAGGTCTCGCTCGTCTCGGAACGATTTGGTGCCGCGGAGCCGTTTTCGCCGGACGGCGGCGGCTCCGCGGCGACCGGCTGGGCGCGGTACGCGCAGGCTGTCGCCTACGAGCTCGACGCGCTCGGGCGACCGCCCGTTGGTCTCACCGGGACGGTCTCGTCGGACCTCCACGACGGTGCGGGCTTGTCCTCGTCGGCCGCGCTCGAGGTCGCCGTCGCGCTCGCGCTCTGCGCGGCCGCAGACTTCGAGCTCGAACCGCTCGCACTCGCGCTCGCCTGCCAGCGCGCCGAGCTCCGGGCCGTCGGCGTCCCATGCGGGATCCTCGACCAGGCCGCGTCGCTGCTCGGCCGCGAGGGGCACGCCCTGTTCCTCGACTGCGGGACGCTCGAGCACCGGCTCGTCCCGCTTCCCGCAGCCGCGGCACTCGTGGTCGTCGACTCGGGCGTGCAGCACAGCCACGAGACGTCCGGTTATGCGCAGCGCCGCGGCGAGCTCGAGGCAGGCATGCCGAGCAGGGTCCGCCACGTGCGCACCGAGAACCAGCGCGTTCGCGACTTCGCCGCTGCTTTCGAGCGCGACGACCTGGCGGACGCCGGACGGCTGCTGCTCGAGAGTCACGCGAGCCTTCGCGACGACTACGAGGTCTCGATTCCCGAGCTCGACCAACTCATCGAGCTCGCGCAGGAGGCCGGTGCCTACGGTGCGCGCCTGCTCGGCGGCGGCTTCGGCGGCTCGATCCTCGCGCTCACCGACACCGGACACGCAGACGCACTCGCCACTGACGTCACCGCCGCGTACCGCGAGCGCACCGGCCGCGACGTCGCATCCCTCGTCGCCGTCGCCTCTGCAGGTGCGAAGGTGCAGCGGTAGATGCGCGTCGTCGTCACAGGTGGAGCCGGCAAGGCAGGACGCGCGGTTGTGCGCGACCTCCTCGAGCACGGCCATGACGTGGTGAGCGTCGATCTGGCCCGCGACCCGAACTTGCGCGACGAGCAGCAAATGGTCGTCGACCTGACCGACTACGGCGAGACCGTCGATGCGCTCAAGGGCGCCGACGCAGTCGTCCATCTCGCAGCGATCCCGGCCCCGGGGCTGAAGCCCGACGAGCTCACCTTCCGCGTCAACACGACCAGCACCTACAACGTGTTCGCGGCGGCACCGCTCCTCGGCCTGCAGCGCGTCGTGTGGGCATCGAGCGAGACGACGCTCGGGCTGCCGTTCGAGCGCGAGCGTCCGCGCTACGCGCCGATCGACGAGGAGCATCCGCCGCTTCCCGAGTTCAGCTACGCGCTCTCGAAGCTCGTCTCGGAAGAGATGGCGCGGCAGTTCAGCCGCTGGCACAACATCCCCTACATCGGCCTCCGCTTCTCGAACGTGATGGAGCCGCACGACTACGCGCGCTTCCCGTCGTTCTGGGGCGACGCGGAGCTCCGCCGCTGGAACCTCTGGGGCTACGTCGATGCGCGCGACGTTGCCCAGTCGTGCCGGCTCGCGCTCGAGACCGACGTCGCGGGCGCAGATGTCTTCATCATCGCCGCCGACGACACGGTCATGGACCGCCCGAGCGCCGAGCTGATGGCCGAGGTCTACCCCGACGTCGAACTGCGCGAGGTCGCCGAGTTCGGAACGCTTCTCTCGATCGAGAAAGCGCGCCGCCTCCTGGGCTACGAGCCCGCCTTCTCCTGGCGCAACGCGATCGGCCGCAACACGTAGTCGAACGCGTAGCGCGGCTCGAGCAACTGGTATCGCGCTGCGGTGTCCGGGCCGCAACTTGCCGTGCCAAGGCCGCGTTGCGCGTGGTCGAGGCTGAGGATCACCTCCGGCCTCGGCTCGAGCTCACTCGTGTGCCGGGCCGCGGTCAGGTCGGCGGCCGTGAAGTGGCTCGCTCCGAAACCGATCGTCGGGGCGCCACGCGCGAGCAGGCCGACACCCGCGTCGTCCGTGATCGTCAACCAGCGCGCGTCGGGATGGTGGCCGTGCTCCTGCGGGAGGATGTACGGGACGTACTCGTCGGTGACCGTGCTCTCGAAGCGGCCGACGACGGTGGAAGCGAGCCGGTCCGAGTACGCCTCCCAGGGGCCGCGGCCGTACCACTCGAGCCGTTCCAGCCCGGGGATGAGCGAGAGCACCGTGCCGACGCGCGGCAGGTCACGGAGTTCCGCGGCGAGCTCGACGATGTTCTCGACGTAGAGATCGCCCGAGGCGTGCAGCCGATAGCGGTGGCGGTGAGTCACGAGGCCGGCGGCCTCGTGCACGAGCTCGACGGCGCCGCCGGCCACCCGGGCCGACACGAGCGCCGGCTGCAACCGGTCGAGGCCGAGCTCGAGCCAGCGCGGGAGCACGCCGCTCTGGCGGCTCGGCACCTGCGGGAGGCCGTCGTTGTCGGTCGGCGCGCGCCAGAGCTGCAGACGCGGGCCGTCGAAGAGCACGTTGTGGCCGTCGAGCGCGAGCTCCCGCAGCAGCCCGGCCTCGAGGTCGACGCGAGCGCGGACGCTGCCTGCTTCGAGCACGCCGTCCGGGGTTGGCCTGACCGCGCGCCCGCGGGCGGGCTTCGCCGCGCGCCCCGGGAGTTGCAGCTGCTGCCACGCGATCTCGTGCCCGGCCGGAGCCCAGCCGGTGGCGCGACGGAGGAAGAAGCGGAACGTGACGAAGCGCTCGCCGTCGCCGCGCGGCAGGTCGAGCGAGACGTCCATCGCCTCCTGCGGGCCGACACGCAACGCCGGCAGGCGGCCGCCCTTCCGGCGCTTGCCGTCGACCGTCAGCTCCCACTTGCCGCGGTAGCCCTCGAGCGAGGCGAAGTGGTGGCGGTTGTGGATCCGGAAGCGCCCGCCGGGACGCGCCTCGACCCGCACCGGCTGCGCGAGGTGCTTGAGCTCGTTGAGTGCCGGGTGCGGCTCGCGGTCCGGCCAGACGATGCCGTCGGCGCAGAAGTTCGCGTCGTTCGGGACGTCACCGAAGTCACCGCCGTAGGCCCAGTACGTGCGGCCGCGCGGGTCGACCTGCCGGATGCCGTGATCGACCCACTCCCAGATGAAGCCACCCTGCAGCGAGTCGTACCGCTCGAACGCTGCGAAATAGTCGGAGAGCCCGCCGTTCGAGTTGCCCATCGCGTGCGAGTACTCGCAGAGGATCAGCGGGCGCGGATCGGCGGTGTCCTGGGCCGCCCACGCCTCGATCGACTCGACGTCGGCGTACATCGGGCAGACGACATCGGTCGCCTGCGCGCCGCCGCTCCAGTCGCGGGCGATCGCGCCCTCGTAGTGGAGCGGCCGTGACGGATCGCGGGAGCGCACCCACGCAGCGGCCGCGTCGTGATTGGGGCCGTATCCGCTCTCGTTGCCGAGCGACCAGAGAATGATGCTCGGGTGGTTCTTGTCGCGCTCGACCATGTTCGCCACGCGCTCGAGCCACTGGTTGCGGTAGCTCGGATCGCTGCAGAGCTCGTCGTAGAAGGCGTGTGACTCGATGTTCGCCTCGTCGATCACGTACAGGCCGTGGCGGTCGCAGAGGTCGAGCCAGTACGGGTCGTTCGGGTAGTGAGAGGTACGCACCGCATTGACGTTGAAGCGCTTCATTTGCCGCAGGTCGCGTTCCATCGAATCGCGTGAGACCACTCGGCCGTGCGTGTCGTCGTGCTCGTGCCGGTTGACTCCGGCGATCAGCACGGGCTCGCCGTTCACGAGCAACTGCCGCCCTTCGA
This sequence comes from Thermoleophilia bacterium, assembly GCA_031393705.1. Taxonomy (GTDB): domain Bacteria; phylum Actinomycetota; class Thermoleophilia; order Gaiellales; family Gaiellaceae; genus PALSA-600. The sequence goes on from JANMWB010000017.1 coordinate 5,428, forward strand.
TCTCCACCTGCCGGAACCCGACGGCCGTCGAGACGGTCTCGCCGTCGGCGGTGAGCTCTAGGGCGTAGAGCGTCGGCTGCTCCGCCGACCACAGCGACGGTGTCGCGACGTCACCCTCGAACGATCCATCCGCCAGCGTGCCCTTGGCGACTGCCCGTCCGCGACCGTCCAGCAGACGCACGTCACCGGCGTCAGCTTGCACCGTGATCCGGCCGTCAATTGTCGTGCGCACGTGCAGGTCGCGGATCGTCGGGGAGATGAGACGGATCGAGCGCGGCAGCCCGGCGTGCCACCACTGATCCTGATCCTCGACGAAGCTCGCATCCGACCAGCGGACGACGACGGCGACAAGCTCATTCGGGCCGTCGTGCCGCACGAGCTTGCTGATGTCGAACTCGGCCGGCGTTCGCGCGTCCTTCGCGATCCCCACGGGCTCACCGTTCACGAGCACGTAGAGCGCGCCTTCGCTCCCGCCGAACTGCAGGACGACCGGGCGTGAGCGCCAGCCGCGCGGGATCG
>JANMWB010000020.1:0-6116 GCA_031393705.1 Thermoleophilia bacterium
GCTGAGGGTTGCGATTCGCGCCGCCACGATCGCCGACGAGATCACCCCGGTCATCCTCGGCTCAGCCTTCAAGAACAAGGGCGTGCAGCCGCTGCTCGACGCCGTGGTCGATTACCTGCCGAGCCCGCTCGACGTGCCGCCAATGCAGGGCATCGACCCGAAGTCGGGCGACGCGATGACGCGCGAGCCGTCGATCGAGGAGCCGTTCTCCGCGCTCGCCTTCAAGGTGATGTCCGACCCGTTCGTCGGCAAGCTGACCTACTTCCGCGTCTACTCGGGGAAGATCAAGGCCGGCGACCGTGTGCTGAACACGACCACCGGCAAGACCGAGCGGATCGGGCGCATCCTCCAGATGCACGCGAACCACCGTGAGGAGCGCGATGAGATCGGCGCGGGCGACATCGCCGCCGGCGTCGGCCTCAAGTCGACGACGACGGGCGACACGCTCGCGATCGAGAGCGCACCGATCATCCTCGAGGCGATGACGTTCCCGGAGCCCGTGATCGCGGTTGCCGTCGAGCCGAAGTCGAAGGCCGACCAGGACAAGCTCGGCAACGGTCTCGCGCGGCTCGCCGAGGAAGACCCGACCTTCCGCGTCGAGTCCGACGAGGAGACCGGCCAGACCCTGATCTCAGGGATGGGCGAGCTCCACCTCGAGATCATCGTCGACCGCCTGAAGCGCGAGTTCAACGTCGACGCGAACGTGGGCCGCCCGCAGGTTGCGTACCGCGAGACGATCTCCAAGCCGGCCGAGAAGATTCAGGGCAAGTTCGTCCGCCAGACGGGTGGCTCGGGCCAGTACGGCCACGCGGTGATCAACCTTCTGCCGCAGGAGCCGGGCGCGGGCTACGAGTTCGTCGACAAGATCGTCGGCGGGAAGATTCCCAAGGAGTACATCAAGCCGATCGACGAAGGCATCCGCGAGGCAATGGGGAGCGGCGTGCTTGCCGGCTACCCGGTCGTGGACGTCAAGGTCGAACTGATCGACGGCAGCTACCACGACGTCGACTCGAGCGAGCGCGCGTTCAAGATCGCCGGCTCGATCGCGTTCAAGGAAGCGATGAAGCGCGCGAAGCCGAAGCTGCTCGAGCCGATGATGGCCGTCGAGGTCACCACACCCGAGGACTACGTCGGCGACGTGATGGGCAACCTCGCGTCCCGTCGTGGCCGTGTTGGCAATATGGCGCCGGTCGGTAACGCGCAGGTGATTCAGGCAAGCGTTCCGCTGAGCGAGATGTTCGGGTACGCAACAGACCTGCGGTCGATGTCACAGGGCCGCGCAGACTTTTCCATGCAGTTCGACCGGTACGAAGAAGTGCCGGCATCGATCGCCGCCGAGATCACCGAGCACGTCAGCACTTCTTAGTAACCGTGGATCCCAAGTAAAGGAAGGACAGGAATGGCCAAGCAGAAGTTCGAGCGCACCAAGCCGCACCTCAACGTCGGCACCATCGGGCACATCGACCACGGGAAGACGACGCTGACCGCCGCCATCTCGAGCGTGCTCGCGAAGAAGGGCGGGGGCGGACAGGTGAAGAGCTTCGCCGAGATCGACAACGCTCCCGAAGAGCGCCAGCGCGGGATCACGATCAACACGTCGCACGTCGAGTACGAGACGGACAATCGTCACTACGCGCACGTCGACTGCCCGGGCCACGCGGACTACATCAAGAACATGATCACGGGCGCCGCGCAGATGGACGGCGCGATCCTGGTGGTCTCCGCAGCCGACGGCCCCATGCCGCAGACGCGGGAGCACATCCTCCTGGCCCGCCAGGTTGGCGTGCCGTTCATCGTTGTCGCGCTCAACAAGGCCGACATGGTCGACGACGAGGAGCTCCTCGAGCTCGTCGAGCTCGAGGTTCAGGAGCTGCTGACCAAGTACGAGTATCCCGGCGATGAGATCCCGATCGTCCGCGTCTCGGCGCTCAAGGCGCTCGAGGGCGACGAGGCCTGGGAGAACAAGATCGTCGAGCTGATGGCCGCGGTCGACTCCTACATCCCGGAGCCCGTCCGCGATTCCGACAAGCCGTTCCTGATGCCGATCGAGGACGTGTTCACGATCACGGGCCGCGGCACCGTCGTGACCGGCCGCGTCGAGCAGGGCAAGATCGAGGTTGGCAACGAGATCGAGATCGTCGGCATCCACGAGAAGGTGGAGAAGACGGTCGTCACAGGTCTCGAGATGTTCCAGAAGTCCCTCGACTACGCGCACGCCGGCGACAACGCAGGCGCGCTCCTCCGCGGTATCAAGCGCGAGGACGTCGAGCGCGGCCAGGTGCTCGCAAAGCCGGGCTCGATCACGCCGCACACGCACTTCAAGGCAGAGGTCTACGTGCTGTCGAAGGACGAAGGCGGCCGTCACACGCCGTTCTTCAACAACTATCGGCCGCAGTTCTACTTCCGCACGACTGACGTGACGGGTGCCGTCAAGCTCCCGGAAGGCCAGGAGATGGTCATGCCGGGCGACAACACGAACATGGAGATCGAGCTGATCCAGCCGATCGCCATGGACTCCGGTCTCCGCTTCGCGATCCGCGAAGGCGGCCGCACCGTCGGTGCAGGCGTCGTTACCGAGATCGTCAAGTAAGGAAGAGAGCAACCGTCATGGCACAGGGAAAAATCCGCATCCGCCTGAAGGGCTACGACCACCAGCAGCTGGATCGGTCGGCCCAGCAGATCGTCGACACCGCGCAGCGCAGCGGCGCGACGATCACTGGGCCGGTCCCTCTGCCGACGGAGAAGAACGTGTACTGCGTGATCCGCAGCCCGTTCAAGGACAAGGACTCACGCGAGCACTTCGAGGTGCGGACGCACAAGCGTCTCATCGACATCCTCAGCCCGACGCCGAAGACGATCGACCAGCTCATGCGGCTCGATCTCCCGGCGGGCGTCGACATCGAGATCAAGCTCTAGCAATGGCAAAAGGCATCCTTGGCAGAAAGCTCGGCATGACGCAGGTCTTCGATCCAGAGACAGGGGGAGTCACCTCCGTCACCGTGATCGAGGCCGGCCCGTGCCCGGTCGTGCAGGTGAAGTTTGCGGACTCCGACGGCTACGACGCCGTGCAGCTCGCGTTCGACGCCGTTGCCGACCGTAAGCTCACGCGTCCCCAGCTCGGCCATCTCGCCAAGTTCAAGGTCGGCGCGCACCGCAAGCTCGTCGAGTTCCGCGGCGGCATCGACGGCGCCACCGAAGGCGAGGCCGTCACGGTCTCGATCTTCGAGCCGGGCGACAAGGTCAAGGTCGCGGGCATCGGCATCGGCAAGGGCTTCCAGGGCACGATCAAGCGCCACAACTTCAGCTCGGGCCCGCGCTCGCACGGCTCGCACAACATCCGCAAGCCGGGCTCGATCGGCGCGTCGGCGACCCCGTCGCGTGTCCGCAAGGGCATCAAGATGGCGGGCCGCATGGGCGGCAAGCGCGTCACCCAGCTCGGCTTGACCGTGTTCCAGGTCGACGCCGAGCGGAACCTGCTCCTTGTCAAGGGCGCCGTCCCCGGCCCGAAGAACGGCATCGTGGAGGTCAGAGGCTAATGGCCACAAACGCACCCCTTCTCGACGCCGCAGGGAAGAAGTCGAAGGACATTTCGCTCGATGAGGCCGTCTTCGCCGTCGAGATCAAACCGCACCTCGTGCACGAGGCCGTGCGTTCCGAGCTGAACGCGCAGCGCGCGGGCACCGTCGCAACAAAGAGCCGTGGGCTTGTCTCCGGCGGTCGCGCAAAGCCGTGGCGCCAGAAGGGCACCGGCCGCGCACGCCAGGGCACGATCCGCGCACCGCAGTTCAAGGGCGGCGGTCACACCTTCGCGAAGGTGCCGCGCACGTTCATCCAGAAGGTGAACCGCAAGGCGCACAAGGCCGCACTGCGTTCGGCGCTCGCGTCGCACGCGCAGGAAGGGACGCTCGCCGTGATCGACGCGTCGCAGTTCGATGCGCCGTCGACGAAGAAGGCACGCGCAATCGTCGAGGCGTGGGGCAAGCAGTCCCCGACGGTGCTCGTCTGTCTGCAGGAAGAGCAGAACCTCTCGAAGAGCTTCCGCAACCTCGAGCGCGTTTCCGTGATCGGCCCGAGCGAGGTCGAGGTCGGCGCCGTCGTCTGGGCGCGCTCGCTGCTCGTCAGCGAGGCCGCCTTGCCGCTCGTCCAAGGGAAGGCGCAGTAATGCACGCCGGTCAAGTCATCCTCGCGCCGATCGTGAGTGAGAAGTCGTACGCGGCTTCGGTTCGCGGGAGCTACACGTTCCGCGTTCACTCCGACGCGCACAAGACGCAGATCCGCCAGGCCGTCGAGGAGCTCTTCGACGTCAAGGTCGCGCGCGTCAACGTGATCAAGGTTCAGGCCAAGCCGAAGCGCCGTGGTGCGATCAAGGGCACCCGCCAGGGCTGGAAAAAGGCCGTCGTGCAGCTGCGCGCCGGTGACAAGATCGAGATCTTCGAAGGAGCCCAGCTTTAATGCCAGTTCGTAGGTTCAAGCCGACCAGCCCGGGCCGTCGCCACATGTCGGTCTCCGACTTCGCCGAGATCACGAAGTCGAAGCCCGAGAAGGCGCTGACCGAGAAGCTGACGAAGAAGGGCGGCCGCAACAACATGGGCCGCATCACGACCCGCCATCAGGGTGGCGGTCACAAGCGTCGCTACCGGATCATCGACTTCAAGCGCTTGAAGGACGGCGTTCCGGCGAAGGTCGCCGCAATCGAGTACGACCCGAACCGCTCTGCGCGCATCGCGCTGCTGCACTACGCGGACGGGTTCAAGGCCTACATCCTCCATCCCGCGGGTGTGCGCGTCGGCGCGGTCGTACAGTCAGGCGCCGACGCCGACATCAAGCCCGGCAACGCGCTGCCGCTCGAGAACATCCCGACCGGCACGCTCGTGCACAACGTCGAGCTCCAGCCGGGCAAAGGCGGACAGATGGCACGCTCCGCCGGTTCCGGCGTGCAACTTGTCGCGAAGGACCAGGGCTTCGCAACGCTGCGTCTCCCCTCGGGCGAGATGCGCCGCGTGCCCCTGACCTGCCGCGCGACCGTGGGCCAGGTCGGAAACGTCGAGCATCAGAACGTGACGATCGGCAAGGCCGGCCGCAATCGTTGGCTTGGTAAGAGGCCAGGGGTACGAGGTTCTGCGATGAACCCGGTCGACCACCCGCACGGCGGTGGTGAGGGCAAGTCGAAGGGCGGCCGTCACCCGGTCACTCCGTGGGGCGTCCCGACGCTCGGCAAGCGCACCCGCTCGAAGAACAAGACATCCGACAAGTTGATTGTTCGCGGCCGTCGCCGCGGGAAGGACAAGCGGTAATGAGCAGAAGTTCCAAGAAGGGCCCTTTCGTCGAGGAGCGGCTGCTCTCGCGCATCCAGAAGATGAACGACTCCGGCTCCAAGAACATGATTCGCACGTGGTCGCGCACGTCCACGGTCTTCCCCGACATGGTCGGCCACACGATCGCGGTCCACGACGGCCGCAAGCACGTGCCGGTGTTCATCTCGGAGCAGATGGTCGGGCACAAGCTCGGCGAGTTCGCGCCGACGCGCCACTTCCGTGGTCACGCCGGCGACCAGAAGACGCAGGTGAAGAAGCGGTAATGGCTGCTCCCGTTCGTGAAAAGCCGCAGACGGTGCAAGCCAAGGCGAAGTTCGTTCGCATCTCGCCGCGCAAGGCGCGCCTGGTGACGGACAACATCCGTGGGCGCAGCGTCCCCGAAGCGCGCACCATCCTCGCGTTCACCGATCGCGCCGCCGCCGTCGAGATCGAGAAAGTTTTGTCGTCCGCCGTCGCGAACGCCGAGTCGAACCCGAAGCTGCACTGGCGCGGCGACGACCTGGTGATCGACGAGGTGTTCGTCGACGAAGGCCCGACGCTGAAGCGCTGGCGCGCACGCGCCCGCGGTCGCGCCTCTGCGATTCACAAACGCACGTGTCACATCACGATCCATGTCGCGCAGAACGCTGTCGCTCCGGCTCCGGCCGTGGTCGAGAAGCCCAAACGTGCGCCGCGCAAGAAGAAGACCGAGGAGGCGGGGAGCTAAATGGGCCAAAAAATTCATCCGGGCGGTCTGCGCGTCGGCGTCATCCATGACTGGAAGTCGAACTGGATGGTCGGCAAGAAGGAGTTCGCGGGCGC
>JANMWB010000032.1:0-4166 GCA_031393705.1 Thermoleophilia bacterium
CATGGGCCCGCGGGAGACGCACACCAAGATCCCGATCATCCTCGAGCGGGTCGGGTTCCCGTCGGCACGGCGCAACGAGTCGATGGAGAACCTGTCGCGCGGGATGCAGCAGAAGGTGGCGCTCGCGCGCGCCCTGCTCACTTCACCGGTGCTCCTGCTGCTCGACGAGCCGACGACGGGGCTCGACCCGCGCTCGAAGCAGGAAGTGCAGACGTTCATCCGCGAGATCCGCGAAGCGCACGACTCGACGATCCTCCTCTGCACGCACGACATGAAGGAGGCGGAGGACCTCGCCGACCGGATCGGCCTACTCGACCGCGGCGAGCTGCTGTTCCTCGAGCCGGTGGCGGACGTGAAGGCGCGCTACGGCGTCGACACGCTCGAGGAGGCGTTCTTCGCGGCGACCGGACGCACCTACGAAGACGAGCGAACCGAAGACGACGAGGAGAGGGAGGTGTTTGCGTAATGGCCAGCGTCGACACGACGTTCACGCGCCGCAAGATCCTGCGTGACGAATTGATCGGGCTCTTCGGCGTCGTCGAGCGCAACCTCTATCTGACCAAGCGCTACTTCCTCTGGGACGTCGCGTTTCTGCTCTGGACGATCGCGAACACGCTGACGATCGTCTTCATCTCGCGCGGCGTCGACCTCACGCCGGCGGCACGCAACGAGCTGGCGACGAAGCTGCTCGTCGGCGGTGTCATCTGGGCGTTCCTCGGGATCATCTTCGAGATCGTCACCGAGACGGTCGCGTGGGAGCGCTGGGAAGGGACGATCGAGTACACGTTCATGGCGCCGGTGTCGCGGCCGGTGCACCTGATCGGCATGGGGATCTACGCCGTGATCTACGGGCTCGTGCGCGCCGCGGCGGTCTTCGTCGCTGTCGTCGCGTTTATCGGCATCCACCTTCCGCACGCGAACTACGGCGCCGCGATCGCGCTGCTTGCAATTGCATCGATCTCGTTCATCGGCGTCGGGATGATGACCGCGGTCCTGCCGCTGATCTCGCCCGAGAAGGGAACGCAGCTCGGTTTCGTCGCGCAAGGGCTGATGCTCGTCGTCTCCGGCGTCTACTACCCCGTATCGGTGCTCCCGCACTGGATGCAGTGGGTGGCAAAGATCTCGCCGGCCACGTACGCGTTGCGCGGCAACCGCAACCAGATCCTGCATGGCGCCGGTCTCGCGTGGGCCGACGTCTGGCCGCTGCTTGTGATCGGGGCGTTGTCGATCCCGATCGGGCTGGTTGTCTTCCGGGCGGGCGAGCGGTACGCGAAGAAGCACGGCAAGCTGAAGAGGTCGGGATGATCTCCGTGCGGCCCGTCGAGTCCGACGCGGACCTCGAGACCTGGGCCGAGCTCAAGAGCACGGTCGTGCCGAACGAGCCGGTGACCGCCGAGCAGATCGTCGCGTCCGAGGAGGAGGGACGGCTGCTCCTGCTCGCGGAGCTGGACGGCGTTACCGTCGGATGCGGGATCGCTGCCCCGTCGCATTTCGGCGGCCGCGCATTCATCGCCGCGCGTGTGCTGGCCGAGTACCGGCGGCGCGGCATCGGCACGGAGCTGCTGCGCGCGCTGTCGGACCACGCGAGCTCGCTCGGCCGCGAGGGGGTGAACGCATTCGTCTATGCCGACGAAGCGCACTCGATTGCGTTCGCGGAGCACTTTGGTCTGGCCGAAGCCGATTACCAGCTCGAGCAGGTGCGCGTGATCGGCGACGAGCCGGCCCCGGAGCTGCCCACCCTGCTCGAGCTCGTGTCGGTGGCTGGACGGCGCGAGGAGCTACTGACCGCTGCCTGGCCGGTTGCGCTCGAGGCGTACGCGGACCTGCCGCTGCCGGGGGAAGTGACCTACAAGCTGGACGAGTGGCTACGCGAAGAGGCCACGCGGCCGGAGGGCTCGTTCGTTGCGTTCGAAGAGGGCGAGATCGTCGGCTGGGCGGGCCTGAGCGTGCACGCGAACGGCGACGCAACCGCCGAGCATGGGCTCACGGCCGTGCGCCGTGACCGCCGCAGCCAAGGCATCGGACGCTTGCTGAAGCGCACGCAGCTGCACTGGGCCGCGCAGAACGGCGTCATCGAGCTCGTCACGTGGACACAGCGCGGCAACGAGGCGATGCAGGCGCTGAACCGCAGCCTCGGCTACGTCGACAAGTCGAAGGTGATCACCTTCCAGGGGCCTCTGCCGTGATCACGATCCGCACCGTCGAGACCGACGCAGACATCGACACCTGGGTGGAGGTGCGGGCGCGGGTGCAACCGGCGGATCCGTACCCGCGTGAGGTCGTGGTCGAAGACATGAAGAAGCCCGACCACCTCGGCCTGATCGCCGAGTTGGACGGCGCACCGGTTGGCGCGGGATCCGCCGGGCTCTTCTACGGCGATCGTGACGGGGAGTTCGGGTTCTTCAGCATTCGTGTCGTCGCCGAGGCTCGACGACGGGGCGTCGGTACCGCACTTGACCTTCGGTGCTCACAGCATGCGGGGGCGCTTGGCAAGACGAGGCTGTACGTCATGGCGCGGCACGACGACGAGGACTCGCTCGCGTATTTCGCTCACCGTGGGTTCGAGGAGGTCGGCCGCATGCAGGACGTGCGGCTCGACCTCTCGACCGTCACGATCGAGCCGTCTGCGCCGGCGAGCATTGAGATTGCCGTCCTGAGCGAGGAGCACGAGCGCGGAATGTATGAGGTGGCGCTTGAAGCCGATGCGGACATTCCGTCTGCCGTGCAGATCCAGAGCGGGACGTTCGAGCAGTGGCGCGAGCGCCAGTTGAGCGGGCGCGCGTTGCGGGAGTTGTCGTTCGTGGCGCTCGAGGACGGGCGCGTGGTGGGCTTCGCGATCCTCGGCGGGCACAAGGAGGGCATCGCGGACCACTGGATGACCGGTGTCGCGCGCAGCGCTCGCGGCCGCGGCGTCGCGCTTGCGCTCAAACAGGCACAGATCGCCGCCGCGAAGAAGGCAGGCTTGGAGACCCTCCGCACCACGAATGACCTGGGGAATGCCCCGATGCGCCGCGTGAACGAAAAGCTCGGCTATGTGCGGCGAACAGAGTGGGTTCATCTCGGAGGCCCACTTTTGAAACGATAGGTCTCCCCCGACAAGGAGCGAGACGGCATGGGAATGATCAAGAGCGAGGATCGGGCGACCTCCGATCCTGGTGCCCGCAAAGACGTCATGAAGCAGATGGAGAAGGAAGGGGTCCAGTACGTCCTCTTCTGGTTCACCGACATCGAGGGGCACCTGAAGAGCTTCGCGATCACGCCGTCGGAGATCGAGGGTGCACTGAACGACGGGATGGGCTTCGACGGATCGTCGATCACCGGCTTCAACGCGATCGAAGAATCCGACATGGTCGCGATCCCGGACCCGACGACGTACCGGCTGATGCCGACGCGTGAGGGTGAGGCGAAGGTCGGCCGGATGATCTGCGACGTCGTCAAGCCCGACGGGACGCCGTACGAGGGCGACACGCGCTTCGCGCTGCGGCGCGCCCTCGAGCGCATGGAGTCGATGGGCTTCGACACGTTCAACATCGGGCCGGAGCTCGAGTACTTCCTCTTCGAGAGCAACAAGGGAACGGTGACGCTCGACGAGGGCGGCTACTTCGCGATGACGGCGCTCGATGCCGCGACCGAGCTGCGCAACGAGACGATTCAGGCGCTCGAGGCGATGGGGATCGGGATCGAGTACCACCATCACGAGGTAGCGCCGTCACAGCACGAGATCGACATGCGCTACTCGAACGCCCTCGAAATGGCCGACCAGACCATCACGTATCGGTTGATCGTCAAGGAGGTGGCGGCGAAGAACGGTGTCTACGCGACGTTCATGCCGAAGCCGCTGTTCGGCGAGAACGGGTCTGGCATGCACACGCACATGTCGCTGTGCAAAGACGGCCGGAACATGTTCTTCGACGGGAACGACCAGTACAACCTCTCCGCGACCGGCAAGGCGTTCATCGCCGGCCTGCTCCGCCATGCGCGCGAGCTCGCGCCGATCTTCGCGCAGTGGGTGAACTCCTACAAGCGGCTTGTTCCCGGGTACGAGGCTCCCGTCTACGTCGCGTGGTCGCAGCGCAACCGCTCGGCGCTGATCCGGATCCCGCTGTACAAGCCGGGCTCCGAGCAGGCGACGCGCGCCGAGATCCGTTGCCCCGATCCGGCGTGCA
>JANMWB010000139.1:0-29416 GCA_031393705.1 Thermoleophilia bacterium
GCGTGACCTCGTCGAGGCCGACGAGCCGCCATCCGCGCTGACCCCGGCCCGGCTCTCCGCCGCCGCCGAGGCCGCGATCGGCCGGCCCGTCGCGATCGACGAGGCGACCCTGCGCGACGCGCTCGACCCTGCCGCCTGCGCGGAGGCGCGCCGCCAGACCGGCTCCTCCTCCGCCGAGGCGATGGCGGCGATGCTCGCCGGTCTCGACGCGACTCTCGCCGAGCACGACCGCTGGAGCGAGGCCGCACAGGCGCGGGAGACGGCCGCCGAGGCAGCGCTGCTCGCCCGCGCCCACTCGCTCTCTTAGGAGCGGGGCGGGTGCCCGTGCTCGCGCATCAGGTCGTCGAACTGCTGCCACGTCAGCGACCAGGTGCGCTTCGCCTTGCCGGGCTTCCAGTCGATCGAGCCGCGGCTGATCTTCACGACGCCGAGCCGTTCCCCGTCCCGCGTCACGACGATCTTGACGTCGACGTTTCCGACCGGCAGCTCGTGATCGATTTTCAGACCGATTGAGTGAGCCATCGGCCGAGTCTACGACGCAGCACGCAAGAGAAACTCACGAACCTGGTTCAAACCCCGAACCAGGTTCGGTTACGCGGCGCGGCCGAAGACCTCCAGCTGGCCTGCGGGCCGGGCTTATCTGGGGGCGATCGCAGCCGCGACCGCGTGGGCGGCAGCGAGCATCGAAAGATGCCCCGCGCCATGCACGAGCACGAACGGTGCGCGCAGGTCGCGTGCGCTCTGCCTGCCGACCGCGACAGGATCGACGTTGTCGCTCGCGCCCCACACGACGAGCGCCGGCACACGGAGGCGTCGAAGCTCGGGTCGCGTGAGACCTGCGATCCCTTGCTTTGCCATTCCCTCAATCGCACGCCGTGCGCCCTCCGCGCGGAACGGATCGGTCCAGCGGCGAATCTCGGCGCCGGTGATCGTCGGATGGTGCGGACCGTAGGCGTTCGCAATCAGTCGCTTCACCGCCCACGGCGAGCGCAGCAGGAAGCGATAGATCGTCGTGAAGAACGGTGAGTTGACGAGAGCGGTCGTCACCCAGTGCGGCGGGCCGCCGCCGCGCAGCGCGTCGCCGTCGACGAGCACGAGCTTCGAAGCGACCCCGCGTCGCGCGAGCTCCGCCGCAACCGCAGCGCCGAGCGAGTGACCGACGACGATCGGCTTCGTCAGCCCGAGCGATCTGCAGAACGCTTGCACCTGGTCGCCCCAGTGCTCGAGCGTCCACGGCCCGCGGCGCTCGGTGTAGCCGAAGCCGTCGAGGTCGAGTGCATAGACGCGGTGGCCCTGGGCGAGGAGCGGCGCGACCTTCTCCCAGACGAACGACGGCTCGAGGAAGCCGCCGATCAGGACAACGGGGGTCCCGCTCGTTCCCCACTGGCGGTACGCGGTGCCGTCGATCGTCTTGCCGTGCCAGAGCTCGCGTACCGGGACGCTCGCGTCCGCCGTCGCCGCGTTGTAGATCACCGACGCAAGTGTCAGCGCAACCGCGAGGCCGAGCAAGGTGAGAAGGATCCAGCGCACGATCCGCATCCGCCCACCCTAGAGACGCTTTACGTGTCCCAAAGTGTCACCACCGGGGTCAGACCCAGGTGATGGCCGCCGCGGACAGTCCAGCCGCATGGTTGTGCGACGCACAACGGTCAATGGCTTTGGTCGACGTGGCTCGCGGGGCCACGACGAGGGTCAGACCCCGGTTCATGGCCGCCGGAGACGGGGCCGTCGAAAGAAGGTCGCGCGTCGGTGGAGATCGGCGGCGCCGCAGAGCCGTCGACCACCACCTTCGCGCGATGTTCTGCTCTGAGACGGTGGCCCGCCGCCGCATCGCGGGCGCCGCAGAACTTGTCTCGAGCAGTGATTAGGACTCTGAGCGACTCCGGGTGGAGGGCCGTCTCAGTCCCGTATGAATTCGGTTGGAGGCGGCTCGCGGTTCGAAACTCAGGAATCCGGTTCGGCTGACACCGAATCAGGTTCCGAACCGAGCCAGGCGGCGATGCGCTCGCCGAGCAGCTCGCCGCGGTCCTCCTGGAGGAAGTGACCCGCGCCTTCGACCGGCGGATCGAGCTCGGCGTTCGGCAGCAGTTCGGCCATCACCTCGGCCGCGCGGCGCGAGAAGATCGGGTCGCTGTCGCCGAAAAGAACGAGCGTGGGACGGTCGAGCTCCCGCAAGCGGTCGCGCACGACGAGCATCGCCGGCCCGGATGGATGATCCGCGCTCGTTGCGACGAGCTCCGGGAACTGCACGATCCCGATCCGCGACTCCGGGACCGGGAACGGCGCGTCATACGCGGCGATGATCTCGTCGCTCGTCGGCTGGATGAGCGACAGGCGGATGAGCTGCCCCGCCACGATCTCCGTTCCGACACGGCGCATGAAGGACTGGAAGCGCAGCCACTCCTCGCTCGGCGCGCGCGCGCCGATGCCGGTGTTCATCACGACGATCCTCGCGACGCGCTCGGGGTTCTCGACCGCGAAGCGGAAGCCGACCGGGCCGCCCCAATCCTGCACGACAAGCGTGATGCGGCGCAGGTCGAGTTCCTGGACGAGCCGTGTGATCGACGCGACGTGGCGTTCGTACGAGTACCAGCTGCGCTCGGTCGGCTTGTCGGAGCGGCCGAACCCGAAGTAGTCGGGCGCGATGCAGCGTGCGACGGCGGCGAGCGGCGGAATCATCTTGCGGTACAGGTACGACCAGGTCGGCTCGCCGTGGAGGAGCAGCACCGGATCGCCCTCGCCCTCGTCGAGGTAGTGCATCCGCAGGCCGTCCTGGTCGACGTAGTTCGGCTGAAAGTCGAAGTCCGGCAGCCGGTCGAAACGACTTTCGGGAGTCCGGTACACGCTCATGCGTGGAGCCTACGCCTCTTCTTCGAGCGGTTCCTTTTCGTCTTCCGGCTCTTCCGCCAGGACGACCCGCTCAGGCCGCAGCATCGGCAGCTCCGACTGCACATACGAGGCCACGGCCTTGTCGATGCCGATGTCTTTACCGGCCGCCTCGGAGAGAAACCACCGGTGTTCGAGTACCTGGTGGAAGACTTCGGCCGCCGGTAGCGCCGCCCACAGGTTCTCCGGCACTGCAGCGACCGTCGGCTCGAACACCTCGTCGCGCCAGCGTGACGCGGCGACCGACTCCGAGAGCGGCCGCTTCTCGCTGCGTTCCGTCGCCTCGCGGTACCGCGCGATGTCGTTCAGCATCCGCCGCGCCTGGTTCTCCTGCGCATCGAGGCCCGTCAACCGCAGCAGCCGATGACGATGGTGGCCGGGCTCGACAACCCGCGGGTCGAGGTGGAGACGGTAGCCCCCCGGTGTCGCGTTGAGCTGGATCTCCTCGACGTCGAACCCGAGCGAGTTGAGCTTGCGCAACCGCTCGTCGAGCTTGTACCGCTCGTCGGGCCTGAACGTCTCCTCGCGCGTGAGCTCGTTCCAAAGCGACTCGTAGCGCTTGATGATCTCCTCGGCTGTCTCTTCCGGATCGAGGTCGGCCGGCAGGCCGAGCTCAGCATCGATGTCGAGCAGCTCGCCGATGATGTTCGTCTGCGCGATGTCGAGGTCGTAGCTGCGCTGGCCGTCACTCAGCTGAGTGTGCTGCTCGCCAGTCTCCGCGTCGACGAGGTAGGCCGACAGCGCGCCCGCGTCACGGCGAAAGAGGGCGTTCGAGAGCGAACAGTCGCCCCAGAAAAACCCACGCAGGTGGAGGCGCGTCAACAACTCGGCCAGACCGTTCAGCAGGTGGGTGCGCAGGTCGGGAATTGCTGCGCCGGAGAAGAGTGCGCGATAGGGAAGCGAGTACTCGAGGTGACGCGTGATCAGCACCGCGTCGAGGTCGTGCTCACGCTTCGTCACGATGCCGGCCGCCTCGACGACCGGCAGGCCCTGGCTCTCGAGCCCGCGCAGCAGCTTCCACTCGCGGCGGGCCGGCCGCTCGGGCAGTTCCTTCAGCGCGTAGAGCGCGCCGTCGTACTCGACGAAACGCACGATGTGCCGGCTGATGCCGCGGATCACGTTCACGAGGCGCGGCGTGTCCCACTCCTCGAGTGGCGTGTCCCACGACAGGTCGAGGAAGCTCGGGTGGCCGGTCCGGGCGACGATGCGAAACTTCGTCGGCTCCGTCATCGCGTCACGGTCGAGCCGTCGAACGCCTGAACGCCGCCGGGGCTTGCGATCACGGTGTTGTGGCTGACCTTCGCCTTCGCGAAGAAGTGCGCTTCGATCGCGACGCCGGCGCGCGACGAGTCGCCAGTCGGATCGGTGCGCGTGCCGACGATCGTGTTGTGCTCGATTGAACACTCGGAATGGTCGAGGCAGATGATTCCGACGCCGTGCGCGCCGAGCACGTCGTTGTGATTGATCGCGCCCATCGACATCTCGCCCATCGTGATCCCGCGCAGGCTCGTCGCCCCGATGTGGTTGTGCGTCACGTCGACCATCGTCATGTGCGTGACGATGCCCTCGCGCACGCCGACGATCGTGCAGCCTTCGACCATCGACATCTCCTTGTCCATCGAGAACGAGATGTCGATGCCTTGTACCCAAGGCCCGCTCGGCGAGGTGATCTTGCAGTTCTTGATCATCACCGAGCTGCGGCGTACGTGGATGCCGTCGAGGCTGACGCCGACGACGCGCACGTTGTCGAGCATCACATGGTGCGAGTCGAGCACGTCGATGCCGTTCTCGCCGCCGATCACCGTGACGTTGCGCAGAGTGACGTTGTTCGCGCGGATGAAGATGCCGCCCTTGACGGTGCCGCCGACAAGCGTCTGCGCATGCCTGATCACGAGCGGGCCTTGGACCGTTCCGTGCAGATGGACCGTCGGCGGCTTGACCGCATAGGCGGCGCCGAGCCCGCTGAGGACGATCGCTGCGAGCGCGACCGCGGTCAGCGCGCCGCGTCGACCCAGCTCGCCGCCGTCTTCCGCGTACTCGAGGCGCAGGCGCGGAAAGATCGCGTGCCCGAAGAGCTGCGCGGCCGCCCAGCCGATCGCGTAGAGCCCGAGCGCCCAGCGGAGCGGCGCCATCAGGTCGAGCCAACGCATCGCGGTGTAAACGAGCCCCAGTTCGAGAACGCCGAGCGGCAGCGCGAGCCACCCCGGCTGGTAGGCGAGCACGCGGTGGTAGACGAGACCGTCGAGCAACAGGCCGATCCCGAGCATCAATGCCACGAGCTCGATCGCCCACCACCGTTGCAGCGCAAGCCCAACGAGCAGCGCCGGAAGGATCGAGACGACGCGCGTCTGGATCCGGCCGATCAGCGTGTACGACATGCGTGCCTCCGGAAGCCGTGCGCCGCGTACTTCGCGCCCGCGATCGTGTCGGCGGCGGGAAACGCCCACTGTGCTGCGACGCCCGCGAGCGAGAGCGTCCTCGTCTCGTCCGTCAGCGCCGCGACGGTCGAGTCCGGCTCGAGCACGATCCAGCGGTCGCGCGTGGGCAGGTCGTGCGCGGCGACGAGGTCGGCGAGCAGCGCATCGTGGCGATACCCCTGCCGGAAGCCGGTTGCGGCGATCACCTGTTCCGAACCGTTTGGCGAAGATTCGACGCGGAACCGTCCGTCGCGCTCGGCCGCGCGCACCGGTTCGTCCCAATGCGTGCCTGCGGGATAGGACGGAGTCGACAGTTCACGGAGTGTCGCCGCGCGCCGCTCGGTCGTTGCTGCGTGGTAGGCGGCGAGGCCGCGCTTCGAGAAGAACGGGCGCGGCACGTTGAGCGGCCGGCGCAGCGGTTCTCGGCGGCGGATCGACACGACCTCCGCGCCCGCAGCAAGTGCGTTCAGCCACTCAGTCGCCGCCGCCATGCCCGCACCGACGACGGCGACCTTCGCGGCGTAGTCGTGCGGCTCGTAGGCGTGCACTGCGCCGGGAAATGCGTCGGGACGCGCGAGCCCGGGATGTCCGGTGGCGATCAGCACGTGTGCAAAAGGCCCTTCCCCGTCGACCGTGAACCCACCTTCGACTGCGCGGATGCGCTCGACGCGCTGCGCGCGGAAGCTGCGCTCCCAGCCGGTGCGCGTCCGCACTGCATCCGCGTGCGCGAGGAAGTCGTCGACGCTCGGGTGGTAGCGATTTGCAACCGAGCGTAGGAGCGGCAAAGGGGAGCCGCGGCTCGCCGCTTCGCGCACCGCGAGGCCGGGGAAGGCCGCGGGCGCGAGGTGGCCGTCGCTCTCCGAGCGCATGCGCTGTTGGCGAATTGCGTGTGCGCGCGTGCGCCAAACTTCGGTCGGGTCGGCGTGCGTGCCGAAGACCGCGATCTCCTCGGCCTTCAGACCGCGATGGCGCAGCGTTGCGTACGTCGCAAGTGCGGCGAGCCCACTACCGACGATCGCGCAGCGCATGATGGAGTCGAAGGTACATCGCATGCGACCAGAGCAGCGGAGACGCCGGCTCGCCCCACTTCTCGACCCAGGGCTGGTACCGCTCGGGGCGCAGAAGATGATCCTGTGATTGCTCGGGCAGATCGCCGTTCGGCGCGGCGTGCGCCTCGATCCAGGCGAAGCAGGTGCGGGCATCCTCGAGGCGCCCGTGGTCGACGTAGGCGAGGCCGAGCATCGCAGTCAGCAGCAGCCACTGGCCGCCGCCGTAGTACTCGTCGTCCAGGTGGCGGTGCACGCCGCCGTCGACAAGGAGCGACTGCTCGACGCGCGCGACGAGCTCCGGGGTGCCGATGAAGAGCAGCGACCCGTCGAGTCGGTCGCCCGCGCGCGCCAGCGCCTCGCGCCGGATCTCGTCGGAGTCGAGGCCGTTCCCGACGCACCAGAGCGTCGCCGCGTGAATCCCTTCGCGCTCCTCCCACCAATCGACGCTCGGCTCCATCCAGTGGTGCTCGAGCCAGCGGGTGACGAGCGCGGCCGGCTCCTGCCAACGCGCGTCGTCGCCGCGCCGGCGCAGCGCCCAGAGGAAGAGCCCGAGCCCGTCGATCTGCAGCTTCGGCCACGGCGACGGGTCGGGCTGCCCGTCGAGTGAGTACCGCGCATCCCACGGCCCGGTCGGCCGGGAGAGGATTGCGTGCGCGCACCAGTCGAAGAAGCGGTCGGCACTCTGCACCTGGCCGATCTCCCGCATCGCATCAGCGATGAACGAGCCGTCGCGGACCACGAGTAGCGGTACTGCTCGAAGTTCGGGCACGCGACGTACCCGCCGGACGACGACTGCCCGGCGAGGATCACCTCGACGGACCGCCGGGCGATCTCCACGTCTACTTGACCGAGCCGGCCAGCAGGCCCTGCACGAAGTACCGCTGGAACGCGAAGAACACGCCGAGCGGAACGATCATCGACATGAACGCTGCGGGCGCGATGATGTCGATGTTCGAGCCGAACTGGCGGAGCTGGGAAAAGATGGCGACCGTGACCGGCGTCGTGTTGCGCGCCATCACGAGTGCGACTAGTAGGTCGTTCCAGGTCCAGAGGAACTGGAAGATCGCGAGCGACGCGATCGCCGGCAAGCCGAGCGGCAGGATCAGCTTGAGGAAGATGCGGATCTCGGAAGCGCCGTCGATGCGTGCCGATTCGAGAATGTCCTTTGGTATCCCGATGAAGAAGTTGCGCAACAAGAAGATTGCGAACGGCAAACCGAACGCGGTGTGGAAGAGGATCAGTCCGAAGATCGTGTCGTAGAGGTGGAAGGTGTTGTAGAGATGGAAGACCGGGATCAGCGCCATCTGCAGCGGCACGACGAGCAGCGCGATCACGAGCACGAACAGCCAGTCGCGCCCGGGGAACTCGACCCAGGCGAACGCGTAGCCCGCGAGCGCGGCCACGACAATCGGCAGGAAGGTTCCGCCGATCGCGATCTCGGCGGTGATGCGCAGCGACGTCGGGATGTCGGTCTGGTTCCAGACGTTCGCGTAGTTCGCCCACGACGCGAGGCTCGGCTTGGAGAGCACCTTCCACCAGCCGAACTGCGTGAAGTCGACCGGGGAGAGCAGCGACGTGAAGAAGAGGCCCAGCGTTGGCATCAGCCACAAGAGCGCGATGAACGCGAGCAGAAGGTGCAGCGGTGTCTTCGCGAACGCTCGCACGAGCCTCGCCGAAAGGCGTTGGCTCGGGTCCTTGATGATGACGGGTGCAGCGGCTTCTGCTTCGAGCGTGGCCATGTCAGTGCTCCTCTTGGTGTCGTTGCCGCGTCACTGGGTCGTCAGCACCAAGCGATGCAAGGACGCAGGGAGTCCCCGATAGCGGGGTTCTATCGGGGCGACTGAGGACGCGGCAGCGTGCCGTGTGCTGGCGGGCCAGGGGCCCGGCGTATGACGCCAAGTGGGGCACTACACCTCCCTACGGAAGCGGCGCACGTTCAGGAGCAGCACCGGGACGACGAGGATGAACAGGAACACGGCGATCGCTGAGCCGAGACCGAAGTCGTTGACGCCGCCGAAGCTTTGGCGCCACATCTGCACGGCGATCACCGCGGCGTCCGATTGCGTCGAGCCAGGGGCGATCGAAATGACGATGTCGAAGACTTTCAGGACGTTGATCAGCATCGTGATGAACACGACCGAAAGCACCGGCGCGAGCAACGGCACGGTGATGCGCCGGAAGACCTGCCACTCGCTCGCGCCGTCGGTGCGCGCCGCTTCGAGCACCTCGCGCGAGATCGCTGCGAGGCCGGCGCCGATCACGACCATCGCGAAGCCGGCCCACACCCAGATGTAGGCGAGGATGATCGCAGGCGTGATCAGCTTCGAGCCGAGCCACGAGATGCCTTGGAAGGGCGCCGCGAACGTCGACTTCGAAATGCCGACCTTGTAACCCGAGCCGGCGACGTTGTCGAAGGTGAACGTGCCATCGGCTGCGGTGGACGCCGTCTGAACGCTCTTACCGCTCGCGTCGAACAGGCTGACCTTCACGCCGGGGAGCCCGAGCTCCTGTGGTTCGACCTTGCCCGGCGTACCGCCGCCTGGCTTGAAGTCGCGCCACACGACCCCGGTGACCGCGCCGTTCTTCGGTACGGGAACAACGGCCTGTTTGGCCGACGACGAAACGTCGGTCGGCGGAATCGCCGTCAGGCCGAGCAGCGCGGTGCCGCCCGCGGAGATCGGCTTGTGCAGCACGTAGCCGGTCTGGGGAGACCCGGTCAGCGTGCTCGTCGACGCCGCCGCGTTCGACAGGGCGCCCGGCGGCGACCACCAGCTCTGGATCGCACCGACCCCGGCGTTGATCGCGCCCTGGCCGGGATCCTTGATGTACATCAGGTGCCAGATCACGCCGGTCGCAAACAGTGAGATCGCCATCGGCATGAAGACGATCGCCTTGAACGCAACGGCCCAGCGGATGCGCTCGGTGAGCACGGCGAACACGAGACCGATCGCCGTGACGAGTGCGGGCGCGACGAGGATCCAGATCGCACTGTTCTTGATCGCCGTGACGAGGATGTTCGTCGTGAAGAGCGACTTGTAGTTGTCGATTCCCGCGAACTGGCCGCTCGGCAGGAAGCCCTCGTGCGCGTCCTTGCCGTAGAAGCTGCGGATGATCGTGTAGATCGTCGGGTAGACGATCATCACGCCGAGGATCACCGCGGCAGGCAGGAGGAAACCGAGCGCGACGGCGTTGCGCCGCAACACGCCCGGCCCTCCGGAGGGTGGAGCCGCCATGACCGGCGGCTCCACCGCAATGCCTCCGCTACTTCCGCTCACTTGCCGGCTTTGTATGCCTTCGCTGCCGCTGTTTCGAGCGACTTCGCAATGCCAGTGGCGTTACTCGGGTTCTTCAGGAAGTCCTGGAAGATCTTGAACTCGCCCTGCCCGACCGTGCCGCCGAACGACGCCGGCTGGAGGTCGGAGAGGTCGAACCGGAAGACCTTCGCCTTGCCGACCGCGCTTGCGGTCGTCCGGGTGATTGCGTCGGGATACGCGCTCGCCGAGACGGTCTTCGCCGGGGCGGTGTACCCGCCACGCTTGGCCCAGATCGTCTGCGCCGGGCCCGTCGCCAGGTACTGCACGAGTGCACGGATCGCCGGCGTGTCCTTGAACGCCATCACCATGTCGCCGCCGCCCTCGACGTAGTTCGCCGTGTTCCCGATCGCCGGGAAC
This sequence comes from Thermoleophilia bacterium, assembly GCA_031393705.1. Classification (GTDB taxonomy): domain Bacteria; phylum Actinomycetota; class Thermoleophilia; order Gaiellales; family Gaiellaceae; genus PALSA-600. Next base: position 10,024 of record JANMWB010000139.1, read on the forward strand.
GGGAAGACGTTGTAGCCGGAGACCGGCTTCAGCGGGTTCTTGCCTGCGACAACGCCGGGGACGAAGTCGCCCTCGATCACCATCGCTGCCTTCGGAGCCGCTGCGAACACGTTCGACACCGAGGTCGGGAAGTCGGTCTGCAGTGCGCCCGACGTGCCGCCTGCGATGTTGCTGCCCTGCAGGATCGTGCCCATCGTCTTCAGCGCCGTGACCACAGACTTGTCGGTCCACTTGATCGTGTGGTGCGACAACGCGTCGTACTTCGCAGCACCGGCCTGCCGGAGATAGATGTTCTCGAAGAGGTCGGTGAGTGTCCAGCCGTCTGCGCCGCCGACGGAGAACGCCGGTGTGCCCGAGGCCTTCAACGTGCCTGCGGCCTTGACGAGTGCCGGCCAAGACGTCGGCGCCTTGACGCCCGCGTTCTTGAACGCGGCGACGTTGTACCAAACGGTCGACTTGTTGGCGCCCTTGATCAGGAAGCCGTACAAGTGACCCTTGATGACGCCGATCTTCGCGATGTCAGTCGGGTAGTTCTTCGCGAGAACACCCTTCGCGTAGTCGATGTTCTTCAGCGCGCCCTTCTTCTGGAAGTCGCTGACGAGGCCCGGCTGCGAGACCGCTGCCAGGTCGGGCGGGTTTCCGCCGGCCACCGCGGTCGCGAGCACGGTCGGGGTGTTGTCGCCGGTCGACTTGTAGCTCACCTTGACGCCGGGGTTGGCCTTCATGAAGCCGGCGAGGACGGCGTTGAACGCCTTCTGCTCCGGGCCGGTCCACACACCGACGATCGAGACGCTGCCTGAGGCAGATGACTTTGACTTTGTCGACTTGGCGCTGGCGAATGCGGTGACTGCTGTGAGCAGAACCACACCGAGCAGCGCCGCGATGACGAGCTTGTTGGGGGTTTTCACGCTTCTGCTCCCTTCGTTGAGTCGTAGATTCCGTTACCGGTCTGGGGATCGAAAAAATGGAGTGCGCGGGTGTCGACCACGGCCGTCACCTCGTCGCCCTGCTTGATGCGCGAACGGGCGCCGAACCTGCCGACGATCACGGCCTCGTCCGCGGCGACACCGATCGCCTGTTCGCCCGGGTCGGCGCCGGCGTCCTTCGCGAGCTCGCGCGTTTCGTCCGTCTCGGCGTGCGCGCCCTTGATCGCGAAGTGCGCCATGATCTCCGAGCCGAGCGCTTCTTTCAGTTCGAGCCTGCCGCGCAACTGGCGTTCGGCGGGAGCGCCGGTCTCGAGCGTCGCATCTTCGAGGTCCTCCGGGCGAATGCCGAGCACGACCTGTTTGCCGACGTAGCCCTTCAGTGCGGGATGGTTCTCGAGCGCCTCCGGGCCGAGGGAGATCGTCTGGTTGCCGATCGTCGCCGCAAGCCCGCCGTTGGACGACTCGATGACTGCGTCGAGCATGTTCATCGACGGGCTGCCGATGAAGCCGCCGACGAAGAGGTTGAGCGGCCGGTCATAGAGCGTCTGCGGGTCGTCGACCTGCTGGATCTCTCCTTTGCGCATCACGGCAACCCGGCTCCCCATCGTCATCGCCTCGATCTGGTCGTGGGTGACGTAGAGCGTGGTGACGCCGAGATCCGATTGCAGCTTCGAGATCTCCGCGCGGGTCTGGACACGCAGCTTCGCGTCGAGGTTCGAGAGCGGCTCGTCCATCAGGAACGCCGCCGGCTCGCGGACGATCGCGCGGCCCATCGCAACACGTTGCCGCTGACCGCCGGAGAGCGCGCGTGGCTTGCGCTTGAGGTAATCGGTAAGCCCGAGAATGTTCGCTGCGCGCGCAACGCGCGTCTCGATCTCTTCCTTCGACATCTTCTTCAACTTCAGGCCGAACGCGATGTTCTCGTACACCGAAAGGTGCGGATAGAGCGCATAGCTCTGGAAAACCATCGCGATGTCGCGGTCACGCGACGGAACGTGGTTCACGACGCGGTCGCCGATCTTCAGGACACCTTCCGAGATCTCTTCGAGGCCCGCCACCATGCGCAGCGCCGTCGTCTTGCCACACCCAGAGGGCCCGACGAGGACCACGAACTCGCCGTCTTGGATGTCGAGATTGATGTCGTTGACGGCCCGTGTGCCGTCCGGATAGATCTTGCTGACCCTCTCGAACGCGACCGGAGCCATCCCCACCCCCTGATCCCTGACGGAACGGCGAGTCTACGACTTCGCAGAGGCCCTGGGCGGCGCTATGCGGCGAGCTGCTCGGCGGGCTGCGTGTGCACCCGCCGCGGGGTGAACCGCTTGGGCGGCTTGATCGCGAGCGCGCCGAGCACCGTCATCGCGATCCCCGAGATGCCGCCGACAGCGAACGCAAGTTCGGTTCCGCCGCGGTCGGACATCCAGCCGACGAGAAGCGCTCCGAGCGGCGCGAGGCCGTTCCACGCGTAGTAGTAGAGCCCGAGCACGCGGCCGCGGATGTGGTCCGGGCTCGCCAGCTGGATCGCGGCGTTGGAGTTCGCCGTGTAACTCGTAAAGAAGATGCCGCACACGAAGAGCAGGACGCCCACGAGGAGGGTCGAGCGCACCGGGGCGAGCAGGAGCTCGCCGACGCCGAAGCCTGCGGCGCCAAGGAGCATCACGCGCCACGTCGCCCGCGAGACGGCGGCGGCGGAGAGCGCTCCGACGAGCGCGCCGGCGCCGAAGCAGGCCGAGATGATCCCGAACGTCCGCGGTCCGGCTTCGAGCGTGTTCTTAGCGAGGAGCGGCAGCAGGATGTTGAAGTTGAAGCCGACTGCCGAGAAGACAGCCGTCATCGCGAGCGTGACGAGCACCGTCCGGTTGCGGAGCGCGTAGGCGAAGCCCTCACGCGTGCCCCGCCACATCGTCGGGTGACGCCGATCGAGCAGCGGATACAGCTCCGAAACGCGCATCGCCAGCAGTCCGGCGAGCACCGCGAGGAAGCTCACGGTGTTGACGGCGAAGCACCAGCCCGAGCCAACGGCTGCGATCAGTACGCCGGCGAGCGCGGGACCGAAGATGCGCGCGGTATTGAAGAGGCTCGAGTTGAGCGCGATCGCGTTCGGCAGCTCGTCGCGTCCGACCATCTGGAACGTCAGGTTCTGGCGGGAGGGAGCGTCGAAAACGAGCGCCGAGCCGGTCAATGCGGCGATCACATAGATCTCCCACAGCTGCACATGCCCGAGCAGTGTGACCGTGGCGAGCACCGCCGAGAACACCATTTGCACCGACTGCGTGGCGATCACCACGTGGCGGTTGTCGAAGCGGTCGGTGACGACGCCGGCGAACAGCCCGAGCACCGTGAATGGCCCGAACCGGCACGCCGCGAGCAGGCCGACGGCCAGGCCGCGCGAGTGCGGCGCGAGGTCGACGACGAGCCACGCCATCGCGATGTTCTGCATCCACGTCCCGGCGACGGACGTGAGCTGGCCGTAGAAGAAGAGTCGGTAGTTGCGGTGGCGCCTCAGTGAGGCGAACGTCCGGCGTGAAGCGAGCTTGAGAAGCGTCACTCGTCGCTCAGCAACTTCTCCAGCGCGTCGATCGACCGTTCGATGTCGTCCCGCTCGTCCGGCTCGAGCCGCTCGAGCCGCGCCACCAGCCAGGCGGTCCGCTTCTTGCGCACCGACTTCAGCACCTTGTCGCCCTCGGGCGTCAGGAAGAGGCCGATGCGTCGCCGGTCAGTCGCACGCGTCCGTTCGATCAGCTTGGCCGCCTCGAGGCGGACGAGGTGACCGGACATCCCGGGCGCCGACACGCGCTCGCTCTCGGCGAGCTCGGTCGCGCTGATGCCGGGGTTGTGCTTGATCGACGCGAGTAGTGAGACCTGGCCGCCGGTCACGCCGAGCGAGTGGATCTCGCGGCGCAGCTCCCGGGCGAGGCGCAGGAGCACCGGCCGGAGCCGGCCGGCAATTGTCATCGGGTCGTTCGCCACAATCATTAACCTTGTTAACTATAGCAACAGCTAAAATTGCCAGGCGCCGTCGCTGACGAGCGGCACGCGCTTGCCGGCCTGGGTGATCCCGTCGGCACTCAGTGCGTCGGTCCCGATCATCACGTCGATGTGGGTCTTCGAGCGGTTGACGCCGTGGCGCTGCCGGGCGATCGACACGGTGCGGGTCTTTGCGAAGCCGGAGCCGAACGCCATGTGCGCGGCCGCGTTCTCGTCGAGGAGGCCGTTGTAGTAGATGCGCCCCGTCTGGCCGATGCGCGAGCTTGCGTCGACGAGAGCGATCTCGCCGAGGCGATCGGCGTTCGGCGTCACCGCGAGGTAGCGCGCGAGCCAGTCGCGGTCCGCTTCGCGCTTCGCCTTCAGGCGCACGAGCCGTCCGCCGCGGAACTCGCCCGACAGGCCTTCGATCATGCGCCCGCCGAAGCTCCGCGGCCGCGAGCATTTGAACGAGCCCTCCGTTGCGGCTGCATCCGGCGAGATGAAGCACTCCTCGGTCGGGACGTTCATCGCGATCTGCCTGCCCCAGCGATCTTGCTCGCCGCCGCCGCGCCACATCGAGAACGGCGCGATCTTCAGCCGCAGGTCCGTCCCGTCGTCGCGGACGTGCAGTTCCTTCAGGTCGAGCTTCGTGAGCTTGGCCGCGCGGCGGCGGAGGGCCGCGAGGTGCTGTGTCCATCCCTTGTGGCCGGGTGGATCCTTCGGGCCGAGCCGACAGAACCAGAGCAGCTCTTGCGCGAGCTTGCGCTTCGCCTTCGCCACGTCGAGCTCCGGGAAGACGCGCATCGCCCACTCGTCCGTCGGCCAGGCGCAGATCGTGCCGCGAAGCCGTGCCTCGCGCCTGATGCGCGAGACGTACCGGTTCCGGCCGGCGCTGTCGGCCGCGACGCGCTCAGGTATCAGGTTGGCGACGACATCGGGCTCGTACTCACCCATCACCTGGACAATCGCGACCTGCTCGTCGCCGAGCGCGCGCCACTGGGCGACCTTCCATGGCGGCTGGTGGCCGAGCGCCTGCTTCGACGCGTGGCGAATCTTGGCGGCGTAGACGCGGTTGTCCTCGTAGGTCGCGTCGACCGCGAGCGCGCCGGCGCGATAGGCGGCCTCCGCAACGGCAACGGCGAGCTCGCGATGGCCGAAGCTCACGAGCTCGAGGAGGGTGTCCCCAGGGCGGAAGGCGAGGCAGCCCTTGACGATCATCTCTGCGTACCGCTGCAGCTCGTTGGGCTTCATCGGGCCTTCAGGCATCCAGGCAGACCGTAATGGGTACCGTCAGCCCATGCCGAACCCGCTCGATTCCCTGAAGGCGCTGGGCGATCAGCTTCGCGCGACGATCGGCGAAGAGCTCGATTTCGACGCGCTGCGGAGACAAGAGCCCGCACGTCCGCTCGAGGAGTTGCTCGCGGAGCTCGACGCGCTGCCGGGGCTCGAGTCGGTGAAGGAGCAGGTGCGCGCGCTCGTCGCGTTCCTCCGCGTGCAGGCGCGGCGCATGGAAGCGGGCCTCCCCGAAGTCGCGACGACACAGCACCTCGTCTTCCTCGGCAACCCAGGCACGGGCAAGACGACGGTCGCGCGGCTGCTCGCGCAGATGTATCGCTCGATGGGCCTGCTGCGCAAAGGGCACCTCGTCGAGGTCGACCGTGCGGGGCTCGTCGGCCAGTACGTCGGACTGACGGCGGTCAAGACCGACCGCGTCGTGCGCAAGGCGCTCGACGGCGTGCTCTTCGTCGACGAGGCGTACGCGCTTTCGCGTGAAGCCGAACGACTCGACTTCGGCGACGAGGCGATCGAGACGCTGCTCAAGCGCATGGAGGACAACCGCCACCGCCTGGTCGTGATCGTCGCCGGCTACCCGCGCCTGATGCGGCGCTTCCTCGAGTCGAATCCCGGTTTGCGGTCGCGCTTCTCGCGGGAGATCGAATTCCCGGACTATTCGACCGACGATCTCGTCGAGATCTTCCGCCGGTTCGCCGCAGAGTTCGAGTACGCGGTCGGTGGGGACGCGGAGGATGCGCTGCGCGCGATCTTCCACAACGCCGAGCGCGACGATTCGTTCGGCAACGCACGCTTTGCACGCACGCTGTTCGAGCAGTCACTGAACGCGCAGGCGCTGCGGCTCGGAGTGGGTGACGTGCAACAGTTGTCGCACGCAGACCTGATGGAGCTCACGCCGGAGGATCTGGTCGCGGGCGCCCGCTCACTCGGGGAACATCCGGTGCCGCCGCGTGGCGGCTGGTTCAACCGCCGGCGCTGAACCGGATCAGCGCAGTCACGACCTGCGGGTCGAACTGCGTGCCGGAGCAGCGCAGCAGCTCGGCGATCGCATCGCCCTGCGAGCGCGCCTGGCGGTACGGCCGGTCGGTCGTCATCGCGCTGTAGGCGTCGCACGCGCACACGATCCGCGCGACGAGCGGGATCTCATCGCGGGCGATGCGATCCGGGTAGCCGTTCCCGTCCCAGTGCTCGTGGCACGAGCGAACGAGTCGGCCGACGTGTCCTAGCAGTCCGCCAACGCGCTCGAGCATCTGCTCCCCCTCGATCGTGTGCAGCTCGATCACCGCGCGCTCGCTTGCGTCGAGCGGGCCGGGCTTGTTGATGATCGATGCGGGGATGCGAATCTTGCCGACGTCGTGCAAGAGCGCAACGAACTCGGCGTCGCGGCGGTCGGACGCGTTCAGCCCGAGCTCGTGCGAGACACCGAGTACGAGGTCGACCACGTGTCGGCTGTGCGTGCCGGTGTACGCGTCGTCGGCCTCGACGACATCACCGAGGAGGAACGCGGTGCCGCGATACGCCTGCGAGAGCTCGAGCGCGTGATCGATGCGTACCTGACGCTCGCGACCGAAGAACGCGAGCAGTCCGGCGAGTGGCGCCGCGAGCAATGCGAGCGCGAAATGCTGCTGCCCGGCGAAGGCAATCGCGAGCGCGACCGGGGCAAGGGCGGCGTCGACGGCCCAGACCCACGCCATGAACCCGACGCGGCCCCAGGGTGCGATTCCGACGCCGAGCCAGTCGCGTGCACTTGTGCTGGCGAAGTCGAATGCGAATTGCGCGGCGAGCGCGAGCAGGTAGACAGGCCAGTCGCTCCAGCGCAGCTCTCGGTGCCCCGCGCTGTTGGCGAGGACGAGCACGAGCACCGGGCCGACTGCGTGCCAGGAGCTGACGAGCAGGAGGGGAAGGCGCTCGAGCTGATCGCGGCCGCGGAGAAACGCGCGAGGCTCGCGCAGTAGCAGTGCGGCGGTGACGCAGAGCGGCACAGCGCTGAGCGGCAGGAGGAACAGCATCGGCACGAGCGCCAGTTCGGTCGCGAGTGCCGCACCCGAACCGACTTCGAACTCGATCCGTGAGGCGAGCGCGTACCCCGCGATCAGCAGCGCGTAGACGAAGAGGGACGGCGAGCGATCCGCCTGGACGAAAACGGCGAGCGCAGTGGCGACGACGAGGTAGGCCCCCCCGACGAGGAGCGATGACACGCGGTCGCGCGCCAGCACAGGCTCGCGGGTCCGCGCCCTTGCCGCTTCGATCAGTGCTTCGCCGCCGGGATCCATTACATCGGTCCAGGGGCGCGTGTCCGCCACAGTGCTCATTGACACGTCATCGCGCCTCGGCGACGCCCTGGCTTCCCTCGAACGGGGGATCGTGCATGCGCGAACGCGATTTCACCCAAGTGGGGGATAGAGCGATCGGAGGTGGCGACCAAAGGTGCGCCCTCACGCGAGACGAGGGAGAGCGGTAGTGCAAGTTCTGCGGCAAGGCAAGAAGTACCTATTGATCTGCGCTCTCGTCGTCGGTGCGGCAGCTGCGGCACTCGCGGCGCCTGCGCCGGCAAACGCGCTGCTCGGTCTCGGCAATCCGTGCGGTTCGACGATGTCTCAGCCGTTTGCGCAGTTCGGGGACAACGCGAGCTACACGCTCGTTCCCGGTGGCTCGTTCGAGCCCGGAGACGCTGCATGGTCGCTCAGGGGCGACGCGAGCATCGTGAGCGGCAACGAGCCGTTCGCGGGCAGTGGCTCGAACGCACTCTCGCTGCCTTCGGGCAGTTCGGCGACGAGCCCGTTCATGTGCGTCGGCACGCTCAGCCCGACCCTCAGGCTGTTCGGGTTCGCATCGACGACGTCGTCGGCGTTGAGTGTTCAGATCTTGGCCAAGAACATCTTCGGTGCCCTGACGGTGCTGAACGTCGGCATCGTCTACCCGGGGCAGGCATCCTGGGCGCCCACGTCGTCCGCGCTCTTCCTTCAGAGCCTCGGCGCGCTTCTGACGAACACCACGAGCATTGCCTTCCGGTTCGCACCGGTGAACGGCTCGTGGACGATCGACGACACGTACGTCGATCCGTTCCTCTGCAAGTAGGGGCATGCGGTGGGGCGGAGGCGTAAGCGTTAGCCTCCGCCCGTGCCCCTGCTCAACGTCTGGGATTACGAAGCGGCCGCAGCCGAGCGGCTGGAGCCCGGCGCCCACGGCTACTACGCGGGTGGCGCGGGCGACGAACTGACCCTGCGCGACAACGTCGAGGCGTTCCGGCGCTGGCAGTTACGGCCGCGCGTGCTCGTCGACGTCGAGACGTGCACCACGGCGACAACTGTCCTTGGAGCGGACGTGTCGATGCCACTGCTTGTCGCACCGGTCGCGTTCCAGCGTGTGGCTCATCCGGACGGCGAGCTCGGCATGGCGCGTGCGGCGAAAGCCGCCGGCACGGTGATGTGCATGTCGACGATGGCGACCGCCACACCGGAGGACGTCGCGGAGACGAGCGTGTCGCGCTGGTTTCAGCTGTACGTCTTCCGCGACGAGGGAATCACCCGCGAACTAGTGGCGCGCGTCGGCGACGCGGGCTTCACGGCGCTGGTGCTGACGGTCGACACGCCGTTTCTCGGTCGGCGGGAGCGCGACCTGCGCACGGGGTTCGTCATCCCGGCCGAGTTCCCGGTTGCCTCGCTCGGGCAGGGCGGCCTGACGCCGGCTGAGACGTTTGCGCTCGTTTCGGCGTCGGTCTCGTGGCGCGACATCGAGCGGCTGGCGTCGCTGTCGGGACTGCCGGTGGTCGTGAAGGGCGTGTTGACGGAGGAGGACGCCAGACTCGCGTGCGAGCACGGCGCGAGTGGCATCGTCGTCTCGAACCACGGTGGGCGTCAGCTTGACGGTGTGTCGGCGACGATCGACGCGCTCGAGGAAGTGGTGATGGCGGTCGACGGTCGGGTCGAGGTGCTGGTCGATGGCGGTATTCGCCGCGGCACGGATGTCGTGAAGGCGCTGGCGCTCGGCGCGCGTGCGGTCCTCGCCGGCCGGGCGCCGCTGTGGGGGTTGGCCGTCGACGGCGAAGCGGGCGCCCTCCGGGTGCTCGAGTTGCTGCAGGCGGAGATCCTCGGCGCCCTGCAACTGATCGGCTGCACATCGCCGGCCGACGTGACGCGCGACCACGTTGCGCGTCGTCCTTTCGAGACGTGACCTCGGGTCTGACCCCGCCCGTCGCCCCTCGAGACGCGGCGCCTTCGGCCACCAGCTGTCAGAAACCGTGCAACCAGCGCAGGCGTCGTCGCGATCACTCCAACAGGGTCTGACCCCGGTGGTGCCCTGAGGGGACAGGTGCCCCGACTACCCTGGACGCGGTGAAAGGGGTCATCGCCGTTTTTGTCTTGGCGGGTGGGGTGGCGGCGCTCGCGCCGCACATCGGCCATGCCGACGGGCCGCCGGATTGCGGGCTACCGGCGAAGGCGCCGTTGTGGGTCGACTACGCCGGGCACGACGCGCCGATCACGCCGAAGCCGGGCCTCGTGCTTGCCGTCTCGTCGGGCACCGCCGTGCCCGCAGCGATGCGCGCAGCGGGCGCAGCAACGATCTTCTTCGACCTGCATCTGAACGACCGCGTCGGCACACCATCCGTGCCCGTCGATCCGTCGACGATCGCGGCGAAAGCGAAGCGCGAGTTCGACTTCGCCGTGCAGGTCGCCGGCTGCGCGACGCCGCTGATCGCGGAGAACGAGCTCTTCGGCGCGCAGACCGTCACACCGTGGAGCGCGACGAACGCGCAGTACCGCGCAAACGTCCTGCTGCTGCTACAGGAGCTCGACAAGCTCGGCGCGACGACGGCGCTGACGATCGCGAACCCGCCGTACACGGGTGGCGACGCCGCCGACTGGTGGCGCGAGACCGCCAAGGCTTCGATCCTCGTTCGCCAGGTCTATTTCACCGCGCCCGGGCCGAAGGGCTTGTACGCGCTCGGCCCGGCGCGCGCGAGCCGTGCGATGCGGCAAGGGATGCGCGGCCTCATCTCGCGCTTCTCGCAGATCGGAATCCCCGCCGGCCGCGTCGCGCTCGAGTTGCAATTCCAGTCCGCGCCCGGCCAGGGCGGTCGCAACGGGCTGCAGCCGAAGTCGGCGTGGCTCGAGATCGTGAAGCTGCAGGCACTCGCCGCGAAGCAGGTCGCCACCGAGACGAAGATCCAGGGCGTCTGGTCGTGGGGCTGGCCGAGCTTTTCCGTCGCCGGCGTCGACCCCGACAAGCCTGCCGCCGCGTGCGTCTATCTGTGGGCGCGCGACACCAAGCTCTGCGACGGCCCCGCGCTTGCCGGCGCAGGCTTCAACCCGTCGCTCAGCGAGGGGCAGATCAACCTGCCTGCTCAAGTCCGCTGCACGTTGGGCGCTCGTCGCATTCTGAAGAGCGACGTCGCCCGCGCTGCGCTACTCACCGGTGACCGCGACTCTGCCGCGACAGCGCTGCTGCAGCGTGAGGTGCTGCGCAGCGAGAGCCCGATCGATCCGATCAGCGTGCTCGCCGCGGAGCATGCGATCGTGCGCGACCGGTTCGGCCGCAGCGTCGGCCGCTACCGCGCCGCGCTTCGCGACACGCAGGTCACGTTGCAGGACGCACGCGCGATCATCGAGGACCGTCTTGCGCGCAGCCGGGTGCAGGAGCGCTTCCGTCCCCAACGTGCATCCGCCGTGCAGATCGCCGAGTTCGTCTCGACCTATGCCGCGACGCGCGTTCGTCTGGTGGAGGTCGATCCCGAGGCGCCGTGGCTGACCGGCGCGTTTCGTGGGTACGCGGTCGAGACGATCGCGCCCGACCAGATCTTCACTCTGCGCCAGAACCACCGGACGACGATCGACACCGTTGACGGACGATTCACCGTGCGGCCAATTGGGCCGGCGCTGCCGCTCCTCGCGCTCTCACCGGCTCAGGCGCGCACCGTCGCGCGCGGTGTGCTCGGCCGGTTCGCGACGCTCGATGTCTACGAACGCTGGCTGCGCGCGCGCGAGATCCACTTGCTCGCAAACGCGGTCTGCATTCGCGACGCGGTTCCCGCGCGGGGCGACGTGGATCTCTCCGCGTGGGTCCCGTTTCTCGGCGCGTAAGCCGGGCGTAATTTCGCCGCCCGGGCCGTACCTCGCGCGCCCGTCGCACCGTTTCTTCGGAGAGGTCCCCCGTGGTCGAGTTTTCGACCCGAGTTGCGCTCAGGGTCCCAAATTCGAACAAGGAGCAGGCGAACATGAAGTATTCGAAGAGAGCTCTCGCGGGGGTGGCGGCGGCATCGCTGCTCGCGCTCGCATTGATGGTGGGCGTCGGCAGTGCGGCCTCCCAGGTCGCACCGGTGAACACCGCACTTCCGACGATCAGCGGTACCCCCACAGTCGGCCAGACGCTGACGGCAGCGAACGGCACGTGGAGCAATGCGCCGACCTCGTATGCCTACCAGTGGCTGCGGTGCAACGGCGGCGGCAACAGCTGCGTCAATGTCGCGAACGGCACGCAGAAGACCTACACGCTCGTCGGCGCCGACGCCGGCCGCACGATGCGTGTACGCGTCACCGCGACCAACGCCGATGGCTCGACCTCGGCCGAGTCGGACAACACCGCCACGGTTGCGGCGGCGACATCGAGCGCCGCACCGAAGAACACCGCCGCACCGGTCATCTCCGGCACACCGCGTGTCGGCCAGACTCTGACTACGAATGACGGCAGTTGGAGCGGCAATCCGACGTCGTTCACCTACCAGTGGCAGCGCTGCGACGCTGACAACCTCGTCGCGTGCACCAATGTCGTGGGCGCGACTGCCAAGACCTATCTGCTTCATCTGGTGGATCTCGGCTTCCGGCTCCGCATCGCGGTTACCGCTCACAATGCGAAGGGAATGGCAACCGCAACTTCGGTGCCGACCCCGATCATTGCGCCGGCGGTGACGATCACGAACAAGCGGCCGACCCTGACGATCCTGTCGGTTCGCTTCCTCGGCGCTGCTGTCTATGCACGCGTTCGGATCTGCGACGACTCGATGAAGAACGTCACGATCATCGAGAAGGACTCGCGGCCCGGCAAGCTGTCGTACACGAGGCGCTTCACCACGCTCGCCGCGCCTCTCCCCTGTGGCGTATACACGCGCCACTGGACGCCGGCCGCCCGCTTCAGCGGCCCGGGCAGCTTCACCGTCACGCTGAGCGCCCGCGACAAGTCCGGGTTCACCAGCGCGGCTTCGCACCGCACGTTCTCGCGCGGTTAGCGACAAAGGGGGCGCCGCGTCGGCGGCGCCCCCCCCAGCTTCCCACGACTAGTTGCTACGGATGCCCGGGAAGACGAACGCCATCCGCTCGACGTAGAGCTCGGCGACGAGCTTCCTGATCGTGTCCGTGCCGGCGTCCAGGGGCCGCTCGTCCGTCAGGTCGAAGATGCCGACCCCGAACAGGTCGACGCGAGCCAGTTCCGTCGTCATGTCCGACGCGAAGAACCTGATGCTCCCGCTCTTCTCGTACTCGTCGGAGTTGAGCCCCTGCCGGATGAAGCTCTCGGACCAGTCGATCCAGGTCTGGGCCGAGGCTTCCGTGAGCGTGACACGGAGGTTCGGGAAATCGATCTGCCCCGGCTGCAGCACGAACGGCGGCACCGAGACGACGAGCGCCTGCTCGGGAAACGTCACGTCGCCGAGGTCGGTGCTCGGTTGCACCATCGTCTGCTTGATCGTGAACGAGTCGATCTTCGAGACCTTCGACGTGTCGAGCTTCCCGAGCTCGAACCGGAAGTTCGATGGGAGCCACGCCTTCTGCTTGGTGCCCACCGTCGACGGCACCGTGCCGCTCGGCTTGGTCGGTTGCGTCGACTCCGGCGTCAGCTTCAGCGTCAGGTACGCCGCGTCCTTGGAGGCCGCATCGAGCGCCGGAATCGTCACCTCGGTGATCAACGCGTTGTAGAAGTCGAGCTCTTTGACCGCGTTGTTGTTGAAGTCCGCGGCGATAATCGCGCCGTTCTTCCTCTGTGCGCCGAACGACCACGAGTCGGCGATCCACTGGTAGAACGCGGCGGGCATCGTCAAGCCCATCTGCACCGTGATGTCGGCCCATTTGACGTTGCCGATGTGCTTCTTCGCGTAGAGGCCTTCCGTCGTTTCCGCCACGGGCTCGCCGAAGATCTGCCCGCCTTGCGCGGTCTTCAGCATCCCGATGTTCTTGCCGCCGTCCAGCGACAGCGCGAAGTTGCCGCTGACGTACGAGCGCTTCACGCTGGCGGTGGTCGCACGGGTCGCCGCGCTGGCGTCCTTCGTGAAGATGCCACCTGCGAACGCGAGGCCGGTGAGGCCTGCCGCGCCGCCGAGAAAACGCGCCCGCGAGGTGGTGCCGTGCGCTTCTTCCGCTTCGTTCTCCATCTGAGCCTCCCCTTGGTGTACTGCCACTCCCACGAGCGACCCTAGAGAGTGCGGAGCCGCAACTCAACCTGCGAGGTCGAGAAAACCGAGCTCGAGCATTCGTCGGACTACAGGCAGCGCCGCGTCTTCGGCCTGCGCGGAGTCGACAGCCAGCGAGCTCGCGACCTCTGCGGTGACCTGGCATAGCGAACGACGGCCGTCGACACGAGCAACAAGCTCCACGGCGACGCCGTCGACGCCGGCCCGGAAACCGAGGCCGTCCTCGAGCGCGAGCCAGGCGCCTTCGACGGCGAAGCCGCCGGGCTGCGGGCGCAGTGTCTGGTCGAGTCGTTGCCGCCCTGCGAGGGCAAAGACGCCGTCGAGCAACTCACGGTCGTCGTCGATTCCGGCGAGGTAGGTGTGAGTGCGCAGCAGCCGTTCGACGTGCTCTCCTGCGGGCGCGAGGCGATCGAACGCGACTTCCTCTGCGTGTGCCCAGTTCTTCCCGTCGCGTCGCCGAAGTGTGAGTGCGCCGTACGCGAGCGCTTCGATCCCGAGTTCCTCGTAGTAGGCGAGCCAGCGGTCGACTGCGGCGCTTGCGTCGCGGTCGCGCGCGTTCCAGCCGACCGCGTATTGCAACGGTGTCTCGACGTTGTACCGAAGCAGGAGCGCATCGCAACCGATGCCGTCAACCCAGCGCAGCACCGGGTCGTCGGGCTCTTCACCGGCCCGGATCGCCCAACTGAGGACGAGGTGCGCAATGCCGCCTTCCGTCAAGTAATCGGGTGTCTCCCGGACGAGGCGCTCGCAGATCGCGTCCCCGCTCAGTCCGCCGTCGCGGTAGGTGTAGGTCGTGTCCGGCGAGACGGCGAACGGCGGATTGCAGACGATCAGGTCGAAGCGCTCGCCGGCCACCGGCTCGTAGAGGCTTCCCTCGCGAGGCTCGACGTCGCCGCCGCCGTTCAGGAGCCTGTTGAAGTCGGTGAACTCGAGCGCGCGCGGGTTCACATCGGTGGCGACCACGCGCTTCGTGTGCCGGAGCGCGGCGACTGCCTGGATGCCGCAGCCGGTGCCGAGGTCGAGCGCCGACTCGACCGGGCGACGCACGGTCAGGTTTGCGAGCAGCAACCCCGACGGTGCAGGCCCGACCACGTGCTCGCGGCCTCCGCCGCCGGGCAGGTCGCACGCGAAGACGAGATCTCCCGCCGGAATGAGTTGCACCTGCGGAATGACGGTGTCCCCGCGAAACTCGACGAGGCCGCACGCCGCTGCGACAGCGACCGGCAGCGCCGACTCCGCCTCGGCGACCGATACCTCGACCTCGAGCAAGAAGAGCCGGATCAGCGTTGCGCGCGGATCGTCTCCCAGCATGCGCAACGCAACCGGGACGTTCTCGCCGCGCGGCACGAACCCATGCTCGCCGAGCGACTCGGCAAGCCCATCGGCTGTGTACCGCGCATCGCGCAGCGCGGTGCGCAGCAGTTCGACGGACTGCGAATCGGCAACGGTGAGCTGGGCCTGGGTCACCCGCTCACTCTGAAGCATCGCCGGCCGCCAATGCGACGGCCGGCGTCAGTTGGTGCCCGGGAGGTGCTTGCTCAGGTGACCTTGTCGAGCACGACGACGGGGATTTCCCGGCCGCCAGCGGTGGCCTCGTACTCGGCGAAGTTCGGGAACGCTTGCTTCTGGGCCTCCCAGATCCGGTTGCGCTCGTCGGCCGCCGCGACACGCGCGGTCACGTCGTAGCGCTCGGTTCCGATCTCGACGCTGGTGTTCGGATTCGCGACCAGGTTGTGGAACCAGTCGGGGTTCGTGGGCGCTCCGCCCTTGGACGCAAAGATCGCGACCGAGTCGTCGCCGAGGGGCTGATAGGCGAGCGGATTCACGCGCTCGGTGCCACTCTTCGCGCCGGTGTGGTGCACCAACACCATCGGTAGGCCCTCGAACGGACCTCCGACCTTGCCGTCGTTGGCTCTGAACTCCTCGACGACCTTTTGGTTGAAATCGTTTGCTTCGCTCATCGCTCAAGCGTACCGGCGCGCAACACCCGTGCGACCGGCCGGAGCGATCTCGTTTCTCGGGGACGTAAGGACGGCGCTCGAGTCGGCACCAATGACTCACACATCCGAAAGTCAAGGAGGAGCTAGTGCCTTACGGAAGTTGGATCAACAATTTGCCGACCGCGTTCTTTCTGGTCGTGCACATCACGGCGTTCGCGCTCGGGGCCGGGTTTGCCTGGCTCGCCTACAAGCGTGAGCTAACGCTGCTCAGTGTTGCGTTCTCGTTGTTCGCAGCGGCCGAGCTCGTCTACATGACCTACCACCTCGACTGGACCGTCTTCCTGTTCGCGCACACGATCGCCGAGGTTCTCGACCTGGTCGCATTCGTGCTCGTGTTCGCGGCCGCTGTCTACTCGACGGTGCGCCGGCCCGCACCTGGGATGACCGAGTCGTGAGGTTCGGACGGTTCCTCCTGCCGTCCGCCGTGCTCGCCGTGACAGTCGTCGCGGCGGGCTGCGGCGGCACGGGGAGCACCGCGCCGGTGGCAACGACCGCGGTCTCGATGGCCAAGAGCTATCGCTTCGACCCGAAGACCATCGAGATCAACGCGGGTCAGACCGTCACGTGGACGAACAACGACAACTTCACCCACACCGTTCACGTCGACGGAATGGAGGACCACAAGGTCGATCGCGGTCACAGCGTCTCGATCAAGTTCGACAAGGCGGGCACCTTCCATTACGTCTGCACGCTCCACAGCAAGGACATGCACGGGACGGTGATCGTCAAGTGACCTTTGCCGAGCTGCGCGTCGACATCATCATCCTCGCCTGCGCCGTGAGCGCGGGGATCCACGCGGCTCTCGTCCCGGACCACTTCAAGGAAGGTGCCGGCGCCGGCATCGGCTTCATCGTCGCGACCGTGTTGCTGGCGCTGCTTGCCGTCATCCTGACGCGGAACCCGTCGCAGATAGCGCTCACCGCGACGGTGGCGCTCTTCGTCGGCCTGATCGCGAGCTACGCGCTCGTGATCACGACCGGTGTCCCTGTCCTCCACCCCGACGTCGAAGCCGTCGACAGCCTCGCGGTGTTCACCAAGGCCGCCGAGGTGATCGGCCTTGTCACGGCCGCGAGCCTCGTCCGACGACCGTCGTATTTCACCATCTTGCAACCGAAAGGAAGACTGACATGACAAACACACGAGTCGCGCGGCCGATCCCGCTCGCGCTGACGGCCCTGGTTGCGTTCTTCGCCGCCCTTGCCGCCCTCGCCGTCTCGAACGGCATGAACATGGCCCAGGCGCACGGCAACCCGGCGCATCAGGCGGCTACACCGATGACGATACCGATGACCGTCGCGGTGAGCTCTTCACCGGCGTTGTCGGCGAAGTCTGTCGCCTTGCGCACCGACATGCGCAAGTTGTGGGAAGACCACGTCACCTGGACGCGTCTCGCGATCATCAGTCTCGAGACGGGGACGCCGGATACCGACGCGACGGTCGCTCGGCTGCTCCGAAACCAGACCGACATTGGCAACGCGATCAAGCCCTACTACGGCAACGCCGCCGGCAACGCGCTCACGGCGCAGCTGCGGACGCACATCCTGATCGCCGCCGACGTAATCGCCGCCGCCAAGGCGGGCGACCAAACGAAGCTCGGCGACGCTCAGACCCGCTGGACTGCGAACGCCGATCAGATCGCTGCGACGCTGAACAGCGTCAACCCGCACAACTGGAAGCTCGGTGCAATGAAGGCCGAGATGCACATGCACCTGAAGCTGACGACCGAAGAGGCAGTCGCCCGGCTGCAGGGCAACTGGAATGCTGATGTCGCCGCCTACGACAAGGTGAACAACCACATCCTGCAGATGTCGGACATGCTCACGGACGGCATCGTCCAGCAATTCCCGGCGCGCTTTCGCTAGCCGTTGAAGACGGCGAGCGCTTTCAACCCCGACTGGATCGAGGTTGGAGGCGCTCGCCAATGGAGCCTTTGCAGCGGCACGGCGCAGGCAGACGCGGCGCGAAGTCCTACGCAGGTAAGGGTTGGCCGCGAAATGACACGAATGGGACATGGCAACGAAAACGACAGCAGAAGCGGTCGACGAGGTCGTGGTCTGGCGCTGCGGACAACTGGTCGAGGCCGGCTTTTCGCCCGCCGGCGCAGCTCAGGTCGCCGGCGACGTGCGTTTCGATGTTCATGCACTGATTGAGCTCGTCGAGCGCGGCTGCCCGCCTGATCTGGCGACGCGCATCCTGGCTCCCCTCGAGGAAAACCTGGCATGAGCGTCATCGACGCGGCTACGGTTGAGGTCATGGAGCCCGCTCCGCTGATCGCACGGCCGACGGCGGCGCCTCCGGCCGCTGACCTCGAATCGCTCGAATGGCTGCGCGCACTGCGCGCCGAGGACGGCAGCCGCGAAGCGGCGATCGCACGACTGCACGCGCTTCTGCTGCGCGCAGCGCGGTTTGAGATCGCCCGACGTCGGCCGAGTCTGCCGCACCTGCGCGGGAACGAACTCGATGACATCGCGACCGAAGCAGCCGACGATGCCCTGATGAGCATCCTGCGGCGCCTCGATGACTTTCGCGGCGCCAGTCGGTTCACGACCTGGACCTACAAGTTCGCCCTCCTCGAAGCCGCAGTCAAGTTGCGCAAGCGGGCCTGGCAAGGCCGAGAGATCCCGCTCGAACCCGACGCCTGGGACGCCCACTCGAGTCGCATCCTCGGCCCCGCGGCAGCGACGGAGCAGATTGAGCTCATGCGCGCAGTCGGCGAGGCTATTGCCGAGGCGTTGACACCTCACCAGAAAAACGTCTTCACGGCGCTGGCGCTCAACGGCGTACCGATCGATGTCCTCGCCGAGCGGCTGAACAGCAACCGCGGCGCCCTCTACAAGACTCTGCATGACGCGCGGCGCAAGCTGCGCAACCACCTACTCGAGCGCGGCTTTGCGCTCGACGATTGGCTGGAGGAAGAATGACGGAGGAATTCGAGATCAAGCGGACGCTGGGGCGTCTGTTGGGGCCGGCCGAGCCCGAGGTCGGCTGCGATGTCTGCTTCGAGGAGCTCGACCGCTACGTCGAGCTCGAGCTCGCCGGTGCGGACGCCGAGGCGGCGGTTCCCGGCTTGCGTGCCCACCTCGTCGGGTGCCCCGCTTGCCGCGAGGAGCACGACAGCTTGCTCGCACTCGTCAGCAGCGAGCGTCGCTAGAGCGTCGTTCAGCTCGAGATCGGGCAGTTCCTGACGATGCTGGCAGTTGCAGGGAGTTCCTAAACGGGAGCGACGGGACTCGAACCCGCGACCTCCGGCGTGACAGGCCGGCGTTCTAACCAACTGAACTACGCCCCCGATACGGCGCGCAGTGTAGCGGCGGCAGGGATCGTCCGAGACCCGGCTAACGTGGCTTGGTGACTCGCGTCGACTGGATCGCGCTGGCGATCGCGGGTCTCTCCGCGCTCTCAGGGCTCAAGCGGGGGCTGATCGCGACCGCGCTCTCGCTTGCCGGGCTCGCGGCGGGGGCGGTGCTCGGCGCTCGGCTCGCCCCGCACTTCCTCCACAACGGCGCGGCCTCTCCCTACACGCCGCTCGTTGGGCTCGGCGGCGCGGTCGTCGGTGCGCTCCTGCTGCAGACCGTCGCATCGATGGTCGGGTCGTTCGCGCGCGGCGCGCTCGCTGTCATCCCGCCGCTGCGCATGCTCGACTCACTCGGCGGCCTCGCCGCAGGCGCCGCGCTCGGGCTTGCGATCGTCTGGGTCGCAGGCGCCGTGCTGCTCCAGCTTCCCGGCCAGACGAAGCTGCGCGCTGAGGTACAGCAGTCACTGATCCTCCAGCGGCTGAACACGATCGCGCCACCGCGCACCGTCCTGCG
>JANMWB010000174.1:0-31627 GCA_031393705.1 Thermoleophilia bacterium
GATCGGATCCGGCTTCTTGCGTGCGTAGATGATCGCGCCGAGCGAGTACGCAGCCCCGCCGATCGCGATCAGGACGAGCGCCGGGACGGGGAGCTTCAGGAACTGGGTGAACGCGACGACCGCGATCCACCCGAGCCCCAGACCGATCGCAGCCGAGAGCTTCTTCGGCGTCGCGGGCCAGAAGAGCTTCAGGAGGATCGCCGCGAGCGAGCCCGTCCACACGATCGAGAGCACGACGACGGCCCAGTTGCGCGACAGCACGAGCAGGCCGAACGGCGTGTAGGTCCCGGCGATCAAGAGGTAGATGCCGGCGTGGTCGAGCCGCGCGAGCCACGAGCGAGCGCGCGGCTGCCACGTCGGGCGGTGGTAGAGCGCGCTGAAACCGAAGCACGCCGCGACACCTGAGGCGAACACAGCCGCCGACAGCCGCGCGCGGCCCGACTCGGCCGTTGCAACGAGCGCGATCCCGGCCACAAGCGCGACGTAGAAGGCGATCTCGTGGAAGACGCCGCGAAGGCTCGGCTTCACGCGCGGCGGGGTGGAGGCCATGACCGAGGTTAACTGGGCAGCCGTGTGCACGCGACTTCGAACGTCGCGTGCGCTAGATCTGTTGCCTACAGCTAGACGCGTTCGCCGACGGGCGTCGACGAGGAAGACGACGCCTGGGCCGCGCGCTTCAGCACCTGCAGAGCGCCCGCCGTATCGCCGTCCTCTTCGAGGAGCGCCGCAAGCTTCCGGCCCGCATCGAGCGCCATCGGCTTGAAGTGCTCACTGAGCAACTCGAGCGCCTGGCCGAGCAGCATCTTCGGCCGTTCCCGGTCACCGGCTGCGAGGAACACATCCGCGAGCGTCACATAGGCGAGCCCGCGGTCGCCGGGGCTGACCGCATCCAGCAGCTCGAGCGTCCGCGCCGCCTTCAACGCAGCGTCCGCGTTGCGTTCGAGCGCCATTAACGCGCGTGCCTCATCGAGCGAGAAACGCGCGTCATCGCGCTCGGTCAACTCGCGACCGAACAGCGCGCGTCCGCGATCGAGCAGTGCGAGAGCTTCCTCCGCGTTCCCGGACTCGATCTCCGCGTAGGCGAGCAGGTGGTAGGCCATTCCGACGTACGCGTCGTTCTCGGTCCGCTCGAGGATCTCGAGCGCGCGCCGCGCGTATCGTCCGGCGAGCCGCGGCTCATGGCGCATCGAATGGAGCCGCGACTGCGACCAGTACACACGTGCAGTCGCCACCGGGTCGCCGGCCTCGTCGGCGAACCGGATCACGTCCGCGAGCGCGGTCTCTGCCTTGCGAAAGTCACCGGCATCGATCTGGGCGTTCGCGAGCAAAACGGTGAAGCGCAGCTGCTCGACGGGCGCTTCCGCCTCCGCGGCTTCGAATGCCGCTTGCTCGAACAGGGCGATCGCAGACTCGCGCGCTCCGCTCATCGCGTGTGCGCGCCCGAGCGTGTCGACCAGTCCCGCATCGGCCAGCGCCTTCCGGCCGCGCAGCTCGAACGACTCCTCGAGCAGATCGATCGCATCCGCCCAGCGCTCGGCGCGAAACGCGATCTGACCCAGACCGGCGAGCGCAGCGGGCCGGGCGGGATCGCGGGGCTCGAGATGCGCGCGGTAGAGGCGCTCGGCCTCGTCAATCTCACCGAGGCGGAGTGCGACCTCCGCGTCGATCAGCTCCGCCGGCTGAACCTCTGCCGCCTCGACACCGGTCGCAAGCCACTGGCCCGAGACGTCCAGGCGCAGGGCGAGCTGGTTGACCATCTGCAGGGACGGAACACGAGCGCCCGCCTCGAGACGGGAGATGTAGGCAGCCGTGCAACCGGGGAATGCGAGCTGGCGCTGCGAGAGGCCGGCGCGCTCACGGGAGGCCTTCAGGCGCGTTCCGACCTCTTTGGGGGAATCGATGTGTGTGGTCAATGAGCGAGGCATGGCTCACATACTAGTTGCCTGTTGTCAAATGTGTTGCCTACGGGCTGATTGCTTTCAGGCCTGGCCTGAAACAATGAGGTGGCGCCCCCGGGGGCTGTCAACCCAACTCGGCCCTAAGGAGACAGCCCTAATGCGCAGGTTCCTACCTCTCGCGGTTGCTATCGCGTCAATCGTCAGCGCCCTCTTTGCTGCTGACGCCACGTACTGGCCCTAAACCTCCGGTCTTCAGGCCGCAGGGCGCGCAGCGGTGAGGCGCGCTCTGCGGCACCTTTTCGGGGGAGGCGGCGCCGCGTTGGGCGCGGCTACGGTCGCTCGGTGGATCGCCGCCGCGCCGCTTTCACCTTCCTGATCGCGCTCTCGAGCCTCCTCGCCTGGTCGGCGGGCGCAGGCGCCGAGGGGCGCAACTGGGCGGCGCCCGAGATCAGAGCCGTCACCCAGGCGGGCGTCCTCGGCACGTCACCGGCGACGTTCGCTCCGCAGTCACCGCTGACCCAGCACGCGCTTGCAACCGCGATCACGGCTGCCGACGGCATTCTGCACCCGCCCCCGTCGGTCGCGCCGAAGCCGGGCCCGCTCGCGATTCTCTCCTCGCTGCCCGCGGGCGCGGTCGTCGCGGGCAGTGTGCACCTCGAGGTGCAGGTCCCCGGACGGGACGTCGACCACGTCGACTTCGCGCTCGACGGCACGGGTGTGCACACCGAGCAGCAGGCGCCGTACGAGCTCGATGTGGACACTCACGCGCTCACCGACGGGGCCCATCAGCTCGCCGTCAACGTCGCCCTCCGCGGCGGCGGCTACGCCGTCGCCGTCTGGACGATCACCGTCGCGAACGCCGCCGGTGCCGTGCTCACGCCGCTTGCTGCACCGGTGGCGCTCCCGATTGCGAAGTCGTGGCTCCCGGCGCCCGCCCCGCAGGAGCCACTGGTCCAGCACGCGCTCTACCGCGCAGCGGCGCCGGCCCAGCCCGTGACGATCAAGCAGCTCGACGCGGCACTCGTGGCCTACGTTGGGTTGGGCGCCGCCGCGCGCGAGCTTCAGCTCACGCTCCAGCGCGCAGGGCTTCAGCCGCCGGCGAACACCGGCACGGAAGCGGTGGCGAGGATGCTCCAGCTCCGGCTGAACCACCCCTCCGGCCAGGACGATCTCGAGCTGCTGCCGTTCCAGCCCGCAACGCGGGCGGAGGCCGCCTGGTCGTTCGCCCAGCTCCTGCGGCTCGATCCGTCGACCGTCGATTCCGTGCAGCACGCCGCAGACACCTTCACGCTGCCCGAGCTCACGACGTGGCAGCGGCAGATCCTCACGACCGCGGTGCACTACGTCGGCTACCCATACGTCTGGGGTGGCACGAGCCCCGGCCCGGAGTCGGACTTCGGCGTTCAGGCCGCGGGAGGCTTCGACTGCTCGGGCTTCGTCTGGCGCGTCTACAAGCTCACGCAGTACTCCGGCGCGCCGCGCCTCTCCGGCGTGCTGCGCGGCCGCACGACCTACCAGATGAGCAGTGAGGTGCCACACCGCGAGCTCGTCCCGGCGGCGCAGCTCCAGCCGGCGGACGTCATGTTCTTCGGCGCACGCGGGCCCCGGTCGAAGCCGAGCGAGGTCGACCACACGGCGCTCTTCCTGGGCAACGGCTGGTTCATCCAGTCGAGCGGAGAAGGTGTCACCCTCCTCCCGTTCGACGGGTGGTATGCCCACAGTTACGCGTGGGGCCGCAGGCCCTTGCGCGAAGCCGGCCTCGCCGGTTAGCGGCTCAGCCCAAACGTGATCGCCGCGATCGCTCCTGCGAAGCAGAGCCCCGTCAGCGCGGCAACGAGCCCTAGTGTCATCGCTTCCCCCGAGTTGGCACGTGAAGGTCGCTTCCACGCCGCCTCCGACACCAAACGCCCGCCGCGCGCTTTTGGGGGTCCTGCCACGCGAGCCGCGAGCCGATGGACCCTCGCAGTACCGAAGGCAAAGCTCTGTGGCCCATTCAACTCGCCTGCATCTGCGGTTCGCCGCTGGCGCGACGTTCACCGTACGGCTGCCTGTGACGCACGCAACTCCGCACGAGACACTCCCCGTCGCACCCGAACCTGCGGGCGGCGTCGAGCGGATCCTGATCGTCGACGACGAGCAGATCGTCCGCGATCTCCTGGCCAAGATGCTGCGCGAGCAGGGGTACGACGTGGAAGTCGCAGCTTCGGCGCGCGAAGCGCGCGCCCTCGGCGGCGGCTGGGACCTTCTGCTGACCGACATCGTGATGCCCGAGACCGACGGCGTGACGCTGTCGAAGCAGATCGACGCACGGCACGTGTTGTTCATCTCCGGCTATGACCAGGAAGCGCTCGTCGCAGGCGATGCGCGGTTCCTCCAGAAGCCGTTCAGCCGGGACGAGCTGACCCGCACCGTGCGGACGCTGTTCGACGGCGCTCGCGTCGCGGCCTAGAGACTCGGCCGCTCCCCTTTCGGCTTGTTCAGGAACTCGTCAGGCCCGCGAGGTCGAAGATCGCTGATCCGCTCTATAGGCTTCGCCGGATGCTTGCGCCTGGGATTCCAACCGACATCGCACAGTTCGCCATCGGCTTCGACCAGCGCGACCGTGCGCGCGTGCATGCCCTGTGGGAGCGGATCTTCGACTCCAACCAGTGGTCGGAAGGCGCGCTCACCAAGGAGTTCGAGGGCGCCTGGGCGACCTGGAACCGGCTCGACGCGGTCGCGTTCAACGGCTGGACCGGCGCGGCGCTCGCCGCGCTCGAATGGGCCGGCGTGCGAGGCGAGACCGTGCTGTGCCCGTCCAACACGTTCATGGCGACTCCGCTGAGCGCGATCACTGCGGGCGCACGGGTCGAGTTCGTCGACTGCAACCGCGACGACCTCTGCATGTCGTTCGAGGACTTCGAGCGGAAGGTGCACGAGCACAAGCCGAAGGCCGCGTTCCTCGTGCACATCGGCGGCCACATCGCCTTCGACTCCGAGCGGATCGCAGAGCTTTGCCGCAGCGAAGGGATCGTGCTGATCGAGGATTGCGCCCATGCCCACGGCGCCGAGTGGAACGGACGGCGCGCCGGCACGTTCGGCGATGCGGGGATCTGGTCGTTTGCGCCGACGAAGACGATCTCGACCGGCGAGGGCGGCATGCTCGTCTCGAGGCACGCGGAGGCGATCGACTATGCGCGCACCTTCCGCAACTACGGCAAACCGGACTACGCGGTGCACGGGCTGAACTTCCGACTCAACGAGTTCACTGCCGCACTCGGCATCGTGCAGGTCGACCGGCTCGACGAAATCGTCGAGTGGAAGAACGAGATTGCACGCGCGCACCTCGACGCGATTCATCCCTCGCACCTGCAGTTGCCCGAGGGGATGACGTCCGGCCTCTACAAGTACCTGGTCTTCGAACCGATCGAGAAGTCGACCGGCAAGGTCTACGACGAGCCGTGCCACCGCATCCTCGGTCACCACGTCGACCTGCCGAACACCGACTGGGTCGCCGAGAACCACTGGTGCGTCCCGCTCTACTACCGCCCCGAGGAGCTGTGAAGGTCCTCGTCACGGGCGGCGCCGGGTTCATCGGCTCGCACGTCGTCGACAAGCTGCTCGGCGCGGGCCACGAGCCCCGCATCTTCGATCTGATCCCGTCCCCGCACCACTCGGGCGTCGAAACGGTGATCGGGGACCTGCGCGACCCGGCGAGCGTGGAGCAGGCGCTCGCAGGTATCGATGCGGTGCTTCACCTCGCCGCGGTTGCCGACGTCGATCAGGTCGCGAAAGACCCGACGCTCACCGACCAGGTGAACACACGCGGTACGCAAGTGCTGCTCGAGGGCGCCCGAACAGCAAGCGTCCAGCGCTTCGTCTATGCGAGCACGATCTGGGTCTATGGCGACGCCGCCGGGCCGGAGGCGCTCGATGAGGACACACCGCTCGGCTTGCCGAAGCACTTCTATACCGCGACGAAGATCGCCGGCGAGATGTACACCGCTTCGTACGGCGAGTTGTACGACCTCGAGTGGACAATCCTGCGCTTTGGGATCCCCTACGGGCCACGCGCGCGGCCGACGGCGGTCGTGCCGGCGTTCACGGCGAAGGCGCTGGCCGGTCAGCCGCTGACAATCGCGGGAGACGGCACGCAGTCGCGCCGGTTCGTCTACGTCGAAGATCTCGCCGAGGGCGTCGTCGCGTCGCTGGTACCTGCAGCAGCAAACCGCGTCTACAACCTCGTCGGTCACGAGAACACGAGCGTGCGCGCAATCGCGCGCGCTGTGCGCGACGTCGTCGGCGACGTCCCGATCGAGCACATCGAAGGACGCGCGGGCGACTTGCGTGGCGGCAACATCTCGGGGGCGCGCGCCGCGGCCGAGCTCGACTGGGAGCCGCGCACCCCGTTCGCGGAAGGCGTGCGCCGCTACGTGGAGTGGGTGACCGGGGTCACCGAAACACCGAGGGCGGCAACGGCCTCGAGCACGGACGGAAGCGCGGCCACCGTCCTGCGCCACGAGTCGTCCGAGCTGTAGGCGTCCGAGTCGTGCAGCAGCACGACGTCGCCTGGCCGTAGGCCCTTCGTTGCACGCCGCGCGATCGATTGCGCCGTCGCGCGGCGCTCCCAGTCGCGGCCCCACGTCGACCAGAGCAGTGGCCGCCACCCGCGCTCGCGCACATGCGCAAGTGCGCCGGAGCTGAACACGCCGTACGGGGGCCGGTACAGCGTGGGCTCTCTACCTGTCGCCTCCGCGATCACCGTGACTGCGCGGTCGAGATCGTCGGCGAGCGCACGTGTCCGCCGGCGCAGCAACAGCGAGTGCCGGTAGCCGTGCACTGCCACCTCGTGACCGGCGTCGACGATCTCGCGGGCAAGCGCGGGCCGCTGCGCGACCTGCTCTCCGACGAGGAAGAACGTGGCGAAGGCGCCGTGGCGCGCAAGCTGCTCGAGCACGGCAGGGGTGCCGTCGGCGTGCGGCCCGTCGTCGAAGGTCAAGGCGACTCGGCCCCCCGAATCGAGCCGGCACTCGATCCCGTAGGCGGAGGCGAGGCTCGGCACGTGAGCGGCGAGCGCCGGCGCGAACCAGTCGGCTCTCACGCCACGAGCGCAAGGACGAGCGATGCGGCCGACGGCAGCCCACCGAGCACGAGGCCCGGCGCCGGCCGCGACCTCAAGGCAGTGCGCAGCGCCTCGTTCAGCTCGGGCCGCCCGGCCACGACCTCAGCGATGCCGTACCGGCGGAAGGCCGCGTTGTTGACGCGGATATGACCGCGGCCCCAACCGTAGGAGATGGTCGGGCACCCGCGGATGTAGGCCTCGAGCACGGTCAGGCCGCCGGTCGAGTGCACGAGCGCATCCGCCGCCGCAAGCCATTCGCTCATCTGCTCGGTGAACCCGACGACGCGCACCCGCCCCTCGCCGCTGTACCGCTCGGCGAGCCGCGCCTTCAAGTCGTCGTTCCGGCCGCACAAGCAAGCGATCACCTCGACGTCGTCGAGTGCAAGCGCGGTGTCGATCGCGCTCTCGAGATCGCCGACGCCCCAGCCACCGCCGGACACGAGCACGATCTTGCCTGCGGGAGGGAGGCCGAGAGCAGCGCGGGCCTCTCCGGGATCGCAGGGAAGCGAGAACTCCGGGCGGGTGAGGCCGTGCACCGCTTGGACGTCGGTCTCGTCGCCCGCGACCATGCGAACCTCCTCCTCCGACTCCGGATGGGTGAGCAGATGGAGGTCGACACCGGGCGCGGCCCAGTAGTGCATCGCGGCCAGATCGGTGATGCCTGCGACGACCGGAATGTCGAGCTTGCCCTTGCGTCGCAGGCCGCCGAGCACCTCCGTGCTCACCGGGTACACGGAGACGATCACGTCGGGGCGCACGCGCCGGATCAGCTCGAGCATCCCCCGCGTCCCGAGCCCTCGCACGAGCTTCTGCGTCAGGCGACGCGTCGGGCCAAGCGCAACGCAGAGCCAGAACGTCGCATCCCAGAGCCACTGAAAGCGAAAGAAGACGATGCCGGCCGCACGCTGGTTGACAAGCACGAACGCCTTGCCCATCACCTGCAGCCCGTCCTCGGTCACAACGTCGATGCCGGGGCGCTCCTGACGGAGCTGGTCTGCGAGCGTACGCGCGGGGAGGTCATGCCCCTCGCCGACGCTGGCGGTCAGGATCAGGACACGCGTCACGCGTCCGAGCCTAGAGGAATCCTCAGCCGGCGAGCACGGCGCTGACCTTCTCGACCAGCTGCGCGGGGGTGAACGGTTTCTGGATGAACGGGCCTTCGGCGCCGGCATCGGTGTAGCCCGAGGTGTAGAGGACGCGAACACCCGGCACCTCGCAGGCGATGCGGTCTGCCAGCTCGAAGGCATCCATTTCGGGCATCACGACGTCGGTAACGAGCAGGTCGATCGGGCCGCCACCGCGAACGAGGTCGATCGCCGCGTTCGGCGAAGCGGCATCGAGCACCGTGTAGCCGGCCCCCTCGAGGGTCAGCCTGATGACGTCGCGAACGACGTCTTGATCATCAACGACGAGAACGGTTCCGCTCATAGCTGCAGTCTCGCCACACCTCACCGGTTGACGGATCCCCGAAACGGGTTGCGCACGCCGGGTCGGCATGTTCACACCGTTTTCCTACTGATGGGTCGTCTTGACGGGCGGCCAGTGGGGCGAGATGTCGGGATCGCCGAGGTCGCCGTAAGGGAGACAGTGGCCGCGCAGCAGCCCGCGGTCGGCGATCAGCAGTTCGTTCACCCGCCGGTTCGAGGGCACCGCCGTCCGCCAGGCGAGCCGGTAGGAGCGGCCCAGCCGGATCAGCGCCTCAGGCGCAAGCCGTTCGGGAGAGCGCAACAAGAAGTACTCCGGGCCTGGCCGGACGACCGTGGCCCTCGTGCGACCGAAGGCCGCCGCAGCGGCCCGCTGCTCGTCGGGCGCCACGGCGTAGAACAGCCAGATCCCGTAGCGGGGTGCCTGCGGGCCGTGCAGGAACGGCAACGCCCGCTCGCACGAGTCGTCGTCGACGAACTGCAGCGAGTGGGTGCTCAGGGCGACGTAGCGGTCGAGCAGGTTCGCCGGGTGACCGTAATCGAAGGACGAGAAAAGCGCCCCGCTCGTTCCCGTCGAGCCGAAGAGCACCGACCCGGCCGGCTGCCGGGCCGCAGAATCCGCGACTGACTCGATCCCGATCGCCCGCGTGTGATCGCGGTGGCGCAGGTCGTAGTGCAACTCGTGGATCAACAGCCAGCCGACGAGCGCCGCGATCACGAGCAGTCTGAGCGGGCCGGCGAAGCGTGCGATCACGAGGACACCCGCCATGACGAGCACGAGGAACGCCGGGATGACGGGGATCATGTAGCGGTCGAAGAAGAGCGCGGAGTCGCCCGAGGCAGGCACCACGGAGAAAAAGACGATCGGCGCCGCGACGGTCAGGACGCAGAAGCCGACGATGCGGTATCGCCGTTTCACGAGCAGCGCGGCGAGACCGAGCACCGCCAGAACGGTGAAGTAATTGACGTTGTCCGCGCCCGGCGCGATGAAGTGGCGCGCGTCCTCCCACACCGGCTGCCCCGAGAACGTGCGTCCACGCGCTGCGCCGGACGCCACCCCGTAGCGGTCACCGAGCACGTGCAACGTGCGGACGTAGTACGGCCCGAACGTCACCGCGAACGCCAACAGCCCCGGCCACGCCTCGCGCCAGACGACGCGCGGCGAGCGGGGCGCGTAGAGGAGCGCGGCGATCAGCGCCGTCCCCGCATAGAGCGGCGCCGTCGGATGGACGAACACCGCCAGCCCGAGGGCCGCCCCCGTCGCGATCCAGAGCCGCCGATCACCACGCTCGGCAGCGGTGAGCGCGAGCAGCGTCGACCACATCAGCCACGCGAAGAGCAGCGTGTGCGGCCTGCCGAACGTCGCGTAGAGAACCGGGATCGGCGACGCCGCAGCCAGGAGGACCACGCCGGCCGATCCCTCGTCGCCGATCAGCCTCCTCGCAATCAGCACGACCGCTGGGAACGCGACGCAGAGGAACACGAGCGACGGGAGGCGCAGCGACTCGACCGACGGCCACCACCCGAGCAGGAGGTGCTCGAGCCAGAAGTGCAGCGGGCCGCCCCCGCGCTTGGTCGAGACGATGTCGAAGACGTTCGCGAACGAGAAATCGCTGACCCTGATCGTCAGCTCCTCGTCGACGTTGAGCGGCGTCCACCAGACCGTCGGGAGCGCGAGCCAGACGAGCAGCCCCGCGGACGCGAGCGTCGTCGCGAGCGGGAGAACGCGCGCGAGCGCGACCTTCTTACTCAGGACGAGCGGCAGCGAGCGCCTGCATCTCGGGCGTCTCGGGAGCTGCGCGATACGGATGCTCGTCGGCCACATCCGTCTCGTGGTAGACGCTCTCGGCGTTCACGGCCCAGATGTCGTGTTCGGCACCGGCGACGAGGTTGTCGACCGCGCGCATTGCCGTGAGCATCGAGTGATCCGAGTTGTTGTAGCGGTGCAGGCCGTTGCGTCCCACCTGCTGCAGGTTTTCGATCCCGTCCAGCCAGTTGCGGATCACCTGCACGCGCGCCGCGTAGTCACCGTCGTAGATCGGGTAGGCCTTCGGGACGCGAATCGCAAAGCCGCGATCGACCTTGTCCTTCGCCGCGAGCCCGAGCCGTTCGAGCTCCTCCGACGCAAGTGCGACGAGCGCGTCGTCGTCCATCATCCAGAGGTCGTCGCCCGCAAAGCAGAAGTACTCGAGACCGACGCACGCCTTGTCGGGATCGGGAACCATCCACGGTGACCACGACCGGTAGTTCTGGATGCGTCCGACACGCACCCCCGGCTCGTGGATGTAAATCCAGTTGTCGGGAAAGAGATCCTTGCCGTCGACGACGAGCGCGACGGTGAGGAAGTCGCGGTAGCGGAGACCGCGCGCCGCATCGCGCACCTCCTGCGGCGCGCTCGGGCTGACCATCTCGACGATTTCGCGCAACGGCAGCGAAGAAATGACCGCGTCGGGCAGCGTGTACGAGACGCCGCCGGCCTCGACCTCGACGACCCGGCCGCCTGCGAGCTCGAGCCGCGATACGGGTGCTTCGAGGCGAACCTCACCACCTTGCGCGGCGATCGCGACCGTCATCGCATCCCACATCTGGCCGGGGCCGAAGCGCGGGTAGTTGAACTCGTTGATCAGGCTCTTAACCTTGTTGCCCTTGTTGCCGAAGAACGCCGCCTTCGCAGCGGAGAAGAACGAGAGGCCCTTGATCCGCTGCGCGGCCCATTCGGCGCGAATCTCGGACGGCGGAACGCCC
This sequence comes from Thermoleophilia bacterium, assembly GCA_031393705.1. GTDB lineage: Bacteria > Actinomycetota > Thermoleophilia > Gaiellales > Gaiellaceae > PALSA-600. The sequence goes on from JANMWB010000174.1 coordinate 11,169, forward strand.
CACACCTTCTCGTTGTACGACTTGAAGAAGAGCTCGTAGAGGCGCTTCCCGAACCGGTTCGTGACCCAGTCCTCCAGCGACTCGTCGACCTTGCCGCGCTTGGCAGCCGCGCGCAGGTAGGACGCCATGCAGCGTGCGAGCTCGACCGGGCCGAGCTTCCTGATCACGTCGCCGCCGCGCAGCGGGTAGTCGAGATAGCGGCTGTTCCAGTAGATGCGCGACATACGAGGGCGCCGGAGAAACTCGTCGCCGAGAATCTCGTGCCAGAGGTCGTCGACCTCCGTCACCTTCGTGAAGAACCGGTGGCCCCCGAGATCGAAGCGGTAGCCGTCGATCTCGACCGTCTTTGCGAGGCCGCCGACCTGGTCCTCGGCCTCGAAGACGACAACGTCCCGCCCGGTCTTGCCCAGCAGGTAGCCGGCGGTCAGGCCTGCGGGGCCACCGCCGAGCACGAGCGTGGTCTGTGGGGTCTCGTTCTGCATGAGCGGCCGGGTCTGGGCCGACGTTGACTCTAGCCGACCCGCCGATAAACGAAGGCCTGGAGGGGCTTGAAGTAGTTCTTCTTGACGGCAATCTCGACGGTCGCGACGTGCGCCACGAGCTTCACCCGCGGGTCGCGCTGCAGCAGCCAGGTCCACGCCGTGGACTTCTGCCAGACGAGCTTCGTCCACTTCGCGCGCCAGGCGCGGTAGTCCCGGAAGACCGGGGTGATGACCACGAACGTCTTTCCCGGCTGGACCGTGCGGAGCAGTGCCTCGAGGGTCGGCTTCGCGCGGGCGTGATCCAGGCGGGTTACCGCATCGCGCCAGTCGAACACCTGTGGGTCACTGACGGGACCGAGCGTGTTCGCCCAGCGGAAGCCCGGCCCGAGGTAGTAGCGAAGCACGGGTCCCTGCTCCGGGTGGGTCGAGATGACGAGCTCACCCGCGTGCATGTACGGCGCAACGCCCCCGGTGATCGAGCGCGCGTTCTCCTTGTCGTCGTGGACGTTGTAGAAGCTCCAGAGGAAAACGACGGCGACGAGCGCGACGAAGCCGATCCGGTGCGCGCGCACGAGGCCGCGCGCGCCGAGCAGCAGCACCGGGCCGAGGATGACCGAGAAGTAACGCGCGGTCCACCCAGGCGAGATCTGCGAGGAGATGAACGCCGCCACAACCGTCACGCCGCCGAGCATCGCGAGCGCAAGCACGGTCCGCCGCTCCTCGTCCAGGCGGCGGCGCACGACCTCGGCAAGACCGGCGCCGCCCACGAGCGCGAGCGCCAGGAACGCCCCCTCACCGCCGAGGACATACATCGGCGCGAGCGCGAGGTCGTGGATCGTCGGCTTCGTCGACCACGGCGCCCCGGTGTGCTTCGCCTGCGAGAGCAGCGTCGGCAGCCACGGCGCGTAGAGCACCGCGATCCCCAGCGTCACGAGCCCGAACAGCTTCAACCGCTCGCGGGCGAGGACGACCGTCGTGACCGCGAGGGCGATGCAGACGAAGAGCCCCCAGTTGTGCACGTAGAGCGTCAGTGCGACAGTCGGCACGAGCACGGCCGCCCAGCCGCGGCGGCCGCGGAGCACGCCCTGCACATATGCGTACGCGATCACGATCGAAAGGAACGCCTCGAGCTCGTACATGCGCGTCTCTTGCGCGTAGTAGGTGAGAAACGGATTGAGCGCCGCGAGCAGCGCGCAGACGAGCCCGGTCCGCCGATCGAACAATGACCGCGCCGCCGCATACGCAAGCGGAATGCACGCAAGACCGAAGATCAGCGACAGCGCATGCGTCGCGCTCTCGCTGTCGCCGAACATGCGGATCCAGAGCCCGAGCAGCATGTAGTACGCGGGCGGCGAGCCGTCCTGGCGGAGCAGCGCGGGAATCGACGACCAGTGGTGGTGGGCAAGGCCGACGGAGATGCCCTCGTCGATCCAGAACCCGCCGTTCAGCTGGCGCGTCCGGATGAAGAGCGAGAGCGCGGTCAACGCGACGAGGATGACCGGCGTCGCCCAGCGCGACTCCAAGGCTTCCTCCCAGCGCGCGCCGCGACCAAGGAGCCCTCGTTCTTGCTCGACGCTAGCCAAAGCCGGAGGAACGTACCAGCGATACTCAGGCCGTGGACGAGGCACGGGAGCGGAAGGCATGGACGAACTGCGAGCGGTTCGTTGCCGGCGCGGACCCGCGCAGCCGCGACCCGCGCACACTGCTGCTCGAGCTCGCGGAGCGCGCTCCGGCGGTCGGCGAGGCAGACCGCTACGGCAAGGGGATGCTGGCGGCGCGGCTCGAGGAACGCATCGCCGGTCTCCTCGGCCACGAAGCTGCGGTCTGGATGCCGAGCGGCACGATGGCACAGCAGATCGCACTGCGGATCCACGCGGTGCGGACCGGCCGAAACCTTGTCGCCTTCCACCCACACTGCCACCTCGACGTGCACGAGGAGCGCGGGTACGAGTGGTTGCACGGCCTACGCGCAACGTTGCTCTGTGAGCGTGACCGGCTTGTTCGCGCGGACGACGTCGCCAAGCTGAGCGAGCCGCACGCGGCCGTTCTGCTCGAACTTCCCCAGCGCGATCTGGGCGGTCGACTGCCGCCGTGGGATGACCTCGTCGCGACGGCCGAGGCTGCACGTGCGACGGGAGCGGGCTTCCACCTCGACGGCGCGCGACTCTGGCAATGCGGCCCGTTCTACGACCGCCCGCTCAACGAGATCGCGGCGCTGTTCGACACCGTCTACGTCTCCTTCTACAAAGACTTCGGCGCGCCGGCGGGCTGCGCGCTCGCCGGGCCTACGGACATGATCGCGCAGGCGCGCGTCTGGCTCGTTCGGCATGGCGGACGCATGTTCTCCGTGTTCCCGCTGCTGCTCGCCGCCGAGCGCGGCCTCGACGAAGTGCTCCCACGGATGCCCGAATTCGCCCGGCACGCGCGCGCGCTTGCCGCCGCCCTGGCCGAGGTCGACGGAGTGTCGATCGTTCCCGACCCGCCGCAGGTCTCGATGTTCCACCTCTACGTCAAAGGCGACGCCGAACGGCTCACCAAGGCGGCCGTCGAGCTCGCCGAGAGCACGCGCACGTGGCTCGGGGCGCACTTCGTCTCGACCGCCGATCCCGCGGTCGCGGCGACCGAGCTGACGATCGGCGCGGAGAACCTGGCGGTGACCCCGCGCGAGGCGGCCGAGCTCTACTCGGAGCTCGTGGGATTGGCCTTTTCGGGCTGAGCGGGCGCCGCCCGCAGGCTCTCGACCGTCCGTTGGCCGAACCGGGTGTAGACGATGTCGACGGTGTCGTTTTTGCGGTAGGTGCCGGCCACGCCAAAGAAGAGCGAGATCCACCGCCAGGGGCCGAGCTTGCCCTCCTGGGCGAGCTCGCTCCCAAAGACCAGCAGCCGCCCGCGCTGTTCGTAGTCGACTCCGCGCGCCTGCGGCACGCCGTTCACGAACACGTCGAAGGGCTCCCCGACGTGCGCCGGCAGCTCGACCTGGCTCCGGTGTATCACCTGACCTGCGGATTCCACGCTCTATACGATGCCATCCGGCGTGCGCCGTTTCGCTTTTGCCACTCTCGCAACAAGCACTGTCGCCCTTCTGACGACGGTTGCCGCCTACGCGGGGAACGGCGGTTTCTTGCCCGGCGAGGCCCATTCTCCGAACGCGCACCATGTGCACACAGCGTTCATCGTCGTCTCGATCTTCACGGGCGTCATCTTCGTGGGCGTCGAGGCCGCGCTCGTCCTCTTCATCGTCAAGTACCGCCGCGGCAAGCGCCCGCGCACCGCGGAGGGCCCGCAGATCCATGGTTCGAGCAAGCTCGAGGTGATCTGGACGGTCGTTCCCGTCGTGATCCTCGCCGTGATCGGAACGTTCATCTTCATCGAGCTTCCAAGCATCACCGACGCGCCGAAGGCGGCGGCCGCCGACCAGACGCGCGTCCAGATCTCCGGTCGGCAGTTCTACTGGCAGTTCACGTATCCGAACGGCGCGATCTCGATCGACACGCTCGTCGCTCCGGCCGACCAGGTCGTGAACGAGGAGATCAGTGCGCCGACCTGGGACGTCATCCACTCATGGTGGGTGCCGGACTTCGGCGGGAAGTACGACGCCATCCCGGGCACCGTGAACAAGACGTGGTTCAAGGCGCACGCAGGCACCTACGAGGCGAGCTGTTACGAGCTCTGCGGCATTCAGCACGCAGCGATGCACGCCAAGGTGAAGGTCGTGCCGCGCTCCGAGTACGACGCGTTCATCGCTCAGCGCGCGCAGGGCGGCGTCGCACTCGGCCAGGAGGAGTGGCAGGGCGTCTGCCAGAAGTGCCATCGGCTCGACCACAGCTACATCGGACCGGCGCTCGGCGGCAACCCGTTGCTCGCGGACCGCAAGGCGATCGAAGTGCTGCTGCGAAACGGCCAAGGTCAGATGCCCTCCGTCGGCAAGGACTGGACGAGCCGGCAGCTCGACGCGCTGATCGCGTATACGAAGCAGTTCGCCAAGTCAGGTGGCAACGGCTGATGGCTGTGAACGTCGAATCGGTTCAGCCGTATCGCGCTGACTGGCGCCGTGGGAAGGTGACGGCATGGTTGACGACGGTCGACCACAAGAAGGTCGGTCTGCTCTACATCTGGACCGCGCTCGTGTTCTTCGCGGTCGGCGGCGTGCTCGCATTGCTCATCCGCTCACAGCTCGCGACCCCCGGCGAGCATCTCCTGACCAAGAACTCGTACAACGAGGTCGTCACCATCCACGGCACCACGATGGTCTTCCTGGTCATCGTCCCGATCCTCGCCGGCTTCGGGAACTTCCTCGTGCCGTTGATGATCGGCGCCCGCGACATGGCGTTCCCGCGCCTGAACGCGCTGTCGTACTGGTTCTACTTCCTCGGCGGCGTCGTACTGATGCTCAGCTTCTTCGCGACGGGCGGCCCGGCCAAGGCGGGCTGGACCGCGTACACGCCACTCTCGACCCTGCACTCGCCGGGAAGCGGCCAGGACCTGTGGATCCTGGGGATCCACATCCTCACGATCTCGTCGCTGCTCGGCGCGATCAACTTTGTCGTGACGATTCACAACATGCGGGCGCCGGGAATGTCGTGGATGCGCATCCCGCTCTTCTGCTGGGCGCTCCTCACCTACGGCTGGATGCTGATCATCGTGCTCCCGACCCTGTCGGCCGGCCTGACGCTGATGCTGCTCGACCGTCAAGCGGGAACGCACTTCTTCGATCCCGCTCACGGCGGCAGCCCGATCCTCTACCAGCACGTCTTCTGGTTCTTCGGGCACCCCGAGGTCTACATCATGATCCTGCCCGCGATGGGGATGATCTCGGAGATCCTCCCCGTCTTTTCGCGCAAGCCGATCTTCGGCTACAAGGCGGTCGCGCTCTCGACGGTGGGCATCGCGTTCTACTCGCTGCTCGTCTGGGCGCACCACATGTTCGCGGTCGGAATGCCGATCGGGCTCGACGTGTTCTTCATGGTCAGCTCGATGATCATCGCGATCCCGACAGGCGTGAAGATCTTCAACTGGCTGGCGACGATCTGGCGCGGGAACATCTCGTTCGACACGCCGATGCTCTGGGCGCTCGGCTTCATCGCCGTGTTCACCTTCGGCGGCATCTCCGGCATCTTCCTCGCCGCGTTCCCGATCGACTGGGCCGTCACCGACACGTACTTCGTCGTCGCGCACCTGCACTACGTGCTGTTCGGCGGCTCGATGTTCGGGATCTTCGGGGGCCTCTACTACTGGTGGCCGAAGATGTTCGGGCGGCTCCTCGACGAGACGCTCGGCAAGTGGCACTTCTGGCTGACGTTCATCGGCTTCAACCTCACGTTCTTCCCGCAGCACATGCTCGGGATGCTCGGGATGCCGCGCCGGGTCTACACCTACCAGCACCACGGCTTGTGGGAGGCCTACAACCTGGCTTCGAGCATCGGCTCGTACGTGATGGCGGCCGGGATGCTCGTCTTCCTGTTCAACGTGATCAAGACGTCGCGCAGCGGCGCCCGCGCCGGCAACGACCCGTGGATCGCCGACACGCTCGAGTGGTACACGACCTCGCCCCCGCCGGAGTGGAACTTCGACAAGGTCCCCTACATCACCTCGGCACGCCCGTTGCGCGACCTACGCCGCCGGCTCGCAGAGACACGAGGTTTCTGAAAGGCATGTGTTTCTGATGGGAACCTGGGCGCGCCTGACCGCGGTTGCCGCAGTCCTCGGGACCGGCCTCGCGGTCGTCTCGGGCGCCGCGGGCTGGGGCACCGCGCACCGGGTGCTCGCCGCGCTGGCGCTACCCCCGCTCGCCGCGCTGGCGGCGACCGCGTGGGTCTCGGCCCGCCGGCTGCTTCCGGCGGCGCTCGTGGCGCTCGTCTCGTTCGGGCTCGCGGCGCTCGTCACGGGACGCGCCCTCCATCTCGTGTTCGCATCGATCGCGCTCGGTGCCAGCGTGCTGCTCGCGGCGCGCACGTTCCGCGGCCGCGTCGAGCAGGGACCGCTGCGTGACTACGTCACGCTGACGAAGCCGCGCATCATGTCGCTGCTCCTGCTCACCGGCGGTGCGGGCGCGTTCGTCGGCGCCGAGGGCGTTCCGGCGTCGGGCGCGTTCGCCGTCACGATGATCGGGCTTGCGCTCGCCTGCGGCGGCGCCTCGGCCCTCAACCACTACCTCGATCGCGACATCGACAAGCTGATGGGCGCGCGCACCGCGACACGCCCTGTTGCGTCAGGACGGGTGCCGGCCGAGCGCGCGCTCGAATTCGGGCTCGCGCTCTCCGCGTTGTCCTTCGTGCTTTTGGACTCGCTCGTCAACCTGCCGACCGCGCTGCTCGCGCTCGGCGGCAACCTCTTCTATGTCCTCGTCTACACACGGTGGCTGAAGCGCTCGACCGCGCAGAACATCGTGATCGGAGGCGCAGCGGGCGCGGTTCCACCGCTTGTCGGTTACGCCGGCGCGAGCGGTCACCTCGGTTGGGCCGCACTCGTCATGTTCGTCGTCGTGTTCGTGTGGACGCCCCCGCACTTCTGGGCGCTTGCCCTGATGATCAAGGAGCACTATGCGAAGGCCGGTGTGCCGATGTTGCCGGTGACGCGCGGCGACGAGGAAACGGCGCGGCAGATCGTCCGCTACACCGTGCTGCTGATCGTTGTGACGCTTGCGCCCGTCGCGTTCGGGATGTTCGGGCTCGTGTACGGCGTGGCCGCTGCGGTGTTGGGCGCGATCTTCGCGTGGTATGCGATCGAGCTCCGTCGGACACTCGAGCGCGTCGCCGCCGTTCGCCTCTTCCACTACTCGCTCCTCTATCTCGCCCTGCTCTTCATCGCGATGGCGATCGACCCGATCATCTGATGGCCGAGAAGACACCAGGGACGCTCGTCGAGCCGGCCGACATCGCCCAGCGTGAGCTCGCGCGCAAGAACATGCTGTGGGGCTGGGGCCTCTTCGGGCTCTTCTGGGTGCTCTTCGGCGGCACGGCCGGCGTCGCGCTCGTCTACCTCTGGCTCGACTGACAGACGTAGGCTTGACGGAGCCGTCAAGCACAGCGGGCGTGTTCATCACGGAGCTGGAGCCCGGACCGCCGGGGCGCCGGCTCGCGGTGAAGGACCTCTTCGACACGGCGGGCATCCGCACGACCTACGGCTCCGCGGTCTTCGCCGACCACGTGCCGGCGGAGTCGGCGACGTGGGTGCGGCAACTCGAGCAGCGCGGGTGGGTGAACGTCGGCAAGACGAACCTGCACGAGTTCGCGTACGGCGTTACGTCACAGAACCTGCATTACGGGACGGTGCCGAACCCGTCGTTCCCCGGCCACACCGCAGGCGGCTCGAGCGGCGGCTCGGCGGCCGCGATCGTGCTCGGCCTCGCCGACGCTGCGCTCGGGACGGACACCGGCGGCTCGATCCGCATCCCCGCCGCGTGCTGCGGGATCGCCGGTTTCAAGCCGACGTACGGGCTCCTTCCGATCGAGGGCGTGTTCCCGCTCGCGCCGACGTTCGACCACGCGGGGCCGCTGGCGCGCGACGTCGCCGGCTGCATCGAGCTGATGGGGCTCGAGATCGAGCCGGTGTCGCTCGGCGATCTGTCGCTCGCCGTCGCCTGGGCCGACCGCGCTGAGCCGCTCGTGCGCGAGCGCGTGCTCGCTGTGCCCGCCGAGACGGTCGACTTCCCGACTGCGGAGAACGTCTCGCCGGCGTTCATGCGCGAGGTCGGTGACGTGCATCGCGAACTCTACCCGGAAAACGCGGAGCTGTACGGCGACAACATCCGCGGCAAGATCGAGCGCTGCATCGCACTCGGAGACGCGGAGTACGACGCCGCGCGGCGCGCCAGGGCCGAGCACGCCGAGCGATCGCTGTCGGTGCTCGAGGGCTTCGACCTGCTGCTTACCCCGACGCTGGGCTTCGTCGCCCCCGCGGCTGACGTCGTCGAGCCCGAGGTCCGCGGCGCGTTCACGCTTTTCACCTTCCCGTTCAACGCTTTGGGTTGGCCCGCTCTGGCCATCCCCGCGGGACCGGCCGAAAACGGCTTGCCTGCGTCGATTCAGGTGGTCGGCAGGCCCGGCGACGACACGCTGGTGCTGGCCGCCGGGCTCGCGATCGAAGCCGCCCTCAAGACCTGACGGCCCGCTGCCGAAGAAAGGGGCAGCGAAATGAAGCGCCTCATCGTCATCCTGGCGGCCTTTCTCGTGCTCGCGCCCATTGCGGCTGCCGGCATCGACGGGGGCCCAAAACCCTTCCACGCGACAACGTCCGCGCCCGAAGGCCTGCACGCATTCCTGCTCAGGCCGGATGAGACGGCGCAGAAGTACTACCCGCGCACCCCGTCGTTCGCGTGGTCGCCGGTCGGCGTGGGCGGGGCCGGAACGTACGATTTCGAGCTTTCGACGGACCGCTCGTTCAACGACGCCTCCGTGCTCTTCAACTACACGCGCCTCACGATCCCGGCCGTCTCAGTTGCGCACCAGTTGCCCTGGATGACCGGGCTGCCGTATGCACTCTGGGCGCACGTCCGGTGGGTGTCGAAGGATGGCAAGCACACGACGGCCTGGAGCGCGCCATTCGGATTCAACATGCGGTGGACGGACTCGGACTACCCGCAGCAACTGACGGCTCCCGAAGGCCTCATCCGATGGAAGCCGATTGAAGGCGCGACCCGCTACGAAGTCCTCTACCCCGACATCAACGGCGCCAAGTCGTTCGAGACGACGACGAACGTCGCTGACGAGCGTGAGTGGTACACGTTCCACAACGCGCTCGCGTGGGGCGTGTGGTCTTCGGTGCGTTGGCGCGTGCGGGCCATCCGCTACATCGACCCAGCCGACTCCCTTAGGAACAACCTGCCACGCGTCTCCTTCGGACCGTGGAGCAAGGTCTTCACCTCGGTGAACCCCCCGATGACCCTCGGCACGCTTGCGCCGACCGACACGGTCTCGGACGTCTGGGACACGCAGGGCCACGCAGCAGCGCACGAGCTGACGCCGGGCTTTGCGTGGACGCCGTCGCTGCCGATGCTCGGCGACATCGGATCCGTCGGCTCACCCCTCTATCGGGTGTACATCTTCACGGACGATCACTGCGTCAACCAGATCTTCGCCGGCTCCATCGTCGGCTCCCCCGCCTACGCGCCGCGTACCTTCGGCGGCCCGATTGCCCTACCGAGTGGGACGAAGTCGCTAGGTGACTGGATGAACCCGCCGTACTTGATGGACCGCGGCGCCGAGCCGAACGCGTTCGATGCAGCAGGCCACAAGGTGGTCTCGAATGAGTCGCCCGGAAAGGGCGTGGCCAATCCGGAGACGGGTGTCGCTGACGCAAACGTCGACGTCTGGGACTCAGGTTGGCCGAACGGCCGTTACTACTGGACCGTCGTGCCCGTGATCGCAAGTTCCATGGGCATCTTCGATCCGAAGTCGAGCGACCTGCCGATCCAGTATCACGACGGCGCCGTGGCGCAGGACCAGTGTGAGAACGGACGCGGCATGAGCTTCGGCAAGGTCTCGCAGCCGGTCGTCACGGCGGGGTCAAACGTGCCGTGGGTCTCGGGACTTGCGCCGAACGGACGCATGATCGCGTCGGCGTCGAAGGTCCCGGCTGTGCACGACTCGCCGCTCGTCGCTTGGGAGCCGGCCGTCGGTGCCACGACCTACGAGATTCAGCTCTCGCACAAGAGCTACCCGTGGAAGACCACCTGGTCGACCTCGACTCCGGCGACCTCGGTCGTTCTGCCGCTTGGCAAAGCAGCCGTTGGAACCTGGTACTACCGCATTCGCGGCATCAACCCGGCGCTCCCCGTCGGCGCGCAGGCAATGAGCTGGTCGAACCCGGTCCGCCTGAAGGTCACGGGCGACAGCTTCGTGATCATCAAGAAGTAGCCGTCAGCTCGCGCCGGTGGCGCGAACCGCTTCTTCATAGATCGTGTCGCGGGCGAAGCGATCGAGCTGGGCCGAGAGCACGTCGCTGGCGTTCGGCGGCTCGCCGGGCGGGAACGACGCCGGCTGACCGTCGAGGTCGATGCCTTCAAGACGTTCGCGCTCCTCGATCTCCAGCCCGACGGCATGTCCGAGCCGCGAACGGAGCCAGCCAGCGACCAGATGTCCTTGCGCAGGTGTGCCGTGGACGCGGATCGCACGCACTGCGCCCACCCCCGGCCACAGTGACGCAAGCAATGAGCGCCACCGCTCCGTGCGCTCCCAGGCGATGTCCGACACGACGACCTTGTCGAACAGCTCAGCGAGTTGGCCGTACGCCTCCGGCAGGTCCTCCCACTCCGTCGAGTCGACGATCAACCGGTCGACGATCGCGACAAGCTGCTCGAACTCCGGCGCGTCCCACTCGGGCCGCCCGCGCCAGCGGCAGAACACCGGCAGGTCGGAGATCAGGAGTGGCAGCACGATCGATGCGGGGGCCGAGGCGCGGCCTCCGCGCAACGTGAGCTCGATCACCTCGCCGCACACCGCACGGTCACCAACGGGGAAGCAGCGGATCGAGACCTGCGCGTCGAGACCGTCGGGCTCGTCGGGTCTCGGGACGAGCAGGAGCGTGCGCGACGGATGGCGCTCCGCCATACCGGAAAGGGTCACTTCGGCTGCCCCTTGCCACTCGGGCGGCGCCCACGCGATGTGCGTCATCACCGACGTGCGGAGATTCGGCTGCGCCCCTTCCTCCGACGACGCTGCGCGGAGCCGCGCGAGCTCACGCTCGATCTGCGCGATCGAAACGTCCTCGCCCGTCCACGCGGTTTCGATCAGTGACTGCGCCACGACCGACCGTCCCGGTGCATGAGCTCGTCCGATGCGACCGGGCCCCACGTCCCTGCCGCATAGTTCGGGAACGAGACCCGGTCACGTTTCCAGAACGCGACGATCGCCTCGACGAGCGCCCACTGCTCCTCGATCTCGTCGGAACGTGTGAAGAGCGTCGCGTCGCCGAGCATCGCGTCGAGAATCAGCCGCTCGTAGGCCTCTGGCAGTCCTTCGCGGAACGTGCCGCCGTAGAGGAAATCCATGTGGACGGTGCGAATCGTCATGCCCTGCCCCGGCACCTTCGCGCCGATCGCGAGCGACACGCCCTCGTTCGGCTGCACATGGATCAGCAGGGTGTTGGGACGCAACTCCTCTGCAGAGGCGTCCGCGAACGGCGGATGCGGGGCGCGCTTGAACTGGATCGCGATCGTCGTCTCCCGGCGGGCGAGCCGTTTCCCCATCCGAACGTAGAACGGCGTGTCGGCCCAACGCCAGTTGTCGACGAACAACTTCGCGGCGACAAACGTCTCCGTCATCGATCCTGGCGCGACGTCTTCTTCCTCGCGGTACCCGGCAACCTCCACACCCTCCACGAAGCCCGGGCCGTACTGCCCGCGCACGACGTGCTTCGGGCCCGGCGTGTGCATCGACTTCAGCACCTTCAGCTTCTCGTTGCGCACGGAGTCGGCCGTGAAGTCGATCGGCGGCTCCATCGCGGTGATCGCGACGAGCTGCAGGAGGTGGTTCTGGAAGATGTCGCGGATCGCGCCTGCCTGCTCGTAGTAGCCGGCGCGCCCCTCGATCCCGATCGACTCGGCGACGGTGATCTGCACATGATCGATGAACTGCCGGTTCCAGATCGGCTCGAAGATGCCGTTCGCGAACCGCAGCGCCAGCATGTTCTGGACCGTCTCCTTGCCGAGGTAGTGGTCGATCCGGAAGACCTCGTTCTCGGCAAAATCCTTCTGGAGAAGCGCGTTGAGGTCGCGCGCCGACTGCAGGTCGTGTCCGAACGGCTTCTCGATCACGAGGCGCACCCAGCCCTCGGCGCTGCGCCGCCGCGCGATCTCCTGGATCAGCGTCGCAATTGCGCTCGGCGGCACGGCGAAGTAGTAGACGCGGTTGCCCATCGTTCCGCGCTCCTTGTCTAGCCCGGTCAGCGTCTCTGCAAGGTCGTCTTCGGCCTTGTCGTCCGCGAAGTCGAGCGTGACGTAGCGCATGCCGGCGGCCAGTTCGTTCCAGACCTCTTCCTTGAACGCGTCGCGTGCGTGCTCTTGCACCGCCTTCTTCATGCGCTCGCGGAATGCATCGTCGCTCTCCTCGCTGCGCGCGGCGCCGACGATCCCGAATTTCTCCGGCAGCAGCCGCCGCAACGCCAGCGAGTACAGCGCAGGCATCAGCTTCTTCGAGGTCAGGTCGCCGGACGCGCCGAAGATCACGAGCAGGCACGGATCGGCCCGCCGCCGCACCTGCAGGCCCTCGAGCAGTGGATTCGGCGCGTCGGTCATTCAGCTGCTTTCACCGCGTGACCGCCGAACTGGTTCCGCAAGGCGGCGTTCACCTTCGCGGCGAACGACTCGTCCTCGCGCGATGCGAAGCGCGCGAACAATGCGGCGGTGATCACCGGCACCGGTACGTCCTCGGCGATCGCCTCGGCGATCGTCCAGCGGCCCTCGCCGGAGTCGTCGACGTAGCCACGGATCTTCTCCAGATGCGTCCCTTCGAGCTCGAATGCACTGTGCAGCAGATCGAGCAGCCACGAGCGCACGACGGAGCCGTAGCGCCAGATGCCTGCGATCTCGTGCAGATCGAGTGAGAACTCCGACTTCTCCATCACCGCGAAGCCCTCGGCATAGGCCTGCATCAGCCCGTACTCGATCCCGTTGTGGACCATCTTGGTGAAGTGGCCGGCGCCGGCTGCACCGACGTGTGCGTAGCCGTCCTCGGGCGCGAGATCGAGGAACACGGACTCGACTTGCGCAACCGCGTCGGCGTCGCCGCCGACCATCAGGCAATAGCCGTTCGCGTATCCCCACACGCCGCCGGACACACCAGCGTCGACGAACTTCACGCCGTGCTCCTTCGCCTCCGCGTACCGTCGCTGCGAGTCATGGAAGTTCGAGTTGCCGCCGTCGACGATCACGTCGCCGCTGTCGGCGATCGCAATCAGCGTCTGGAAGGTCTGCTCGGTGATGTCGCCGGCCGGGACCATCATCCAGAACGTGCGCGGCGCAGTCAGCTCGTCGCGCAGCTCCTCGAGCGTCTTCGCCGTCGATTCGACCTGCGGGTCGTAGGTCTTCAGGTCGTGGCCGCGCTCCCGGAGGCGCTTCGTCATGTTGGCGCCCATACGGCCGAGGCCGATCATCCCGAGCTGCATATCTCTACATCTCCTCCAGTCGGATCCGCGCGACACGGCGGCCGCGCTCTTGCAACGACGCGAAATCCCCCGCGGCCTGTGCGCGGATCAGCTTCCCAAAACCGAACTGCTGTCCGGGGATCGCCAGCTCATCACCGGTCTCGTCGACGACCTGCAGGAAGAGCCCCGTCGGTGGGCCGCCCTTGTGCAGTTGGCCGGTCGAGTGCAGGTAGCGCGGGCCGAAGCCGTGCGTGACAACGCAACCAGTCGCCTCCCGTGCGCGCGCGGCGAGCGCGAGCACCTTCTCGTCGTTGGCCGCCGTCGGATTGACGAACGCCTGGATGCACACGTAGTCGCCGGGCTTCGCCTGCGCGAAGAGCTCGTCGGCTGACCCCGAAGGCGAGACGTTCGGCTCGGCCCCCGACGCGAGCACCTCACGTGTCTTGTCCTTCGCCGATTGCACGTCGGGCTGGTCGAACGGGTTGATGCCGAGGATCGAGCCTGCGACGGCCGTCGCGAACTCCCAGCGAAAGAACTCCTGGCCGAGCTCGTACTCACCGGAAAGGCGCACCTCCTGCGCCTGGCGGTCAGGCCCGTCCGGGGGCTCGCCGGGGGCGGGAATCAGCCCCTTGCCAAGCTTGCCGGTCGACTCCGCGAGCAGCTGTTCCGCCCAGAGCCCGAAGCCGCCGGCATGTGGTGCGATGCACACCTTGTCGCGGCCGTCTTGCCAGTTTTGACCAAGCGAGAGGCCGAGCTCGAGGCCGGGATTCCCGTCTGCGAGGTGACAGGCCTCCGCCATCTCGATCGCGCGCTGGAGCAGCGTGTCGACGTCGACCCCCATCAGCGCCGCCGGCACCATCCCGAACGCAGAGAGGGCCGAGTAGCGCCCGCCGATCGTCGGCTCGCCGGGGAAGATCCCCGCCCATTCTCGCTCGCGCGCGAGCTGCTCGAGCTCGGAGCCCGGATCGGTGATCGCGAGGAAGAGGTCACCGTTCCCGCCCGACTTCTCCCAGAAGTAGTCGGTGTGCGAGCGGGTCTCGAGCGTCGAGCCCGACTTCGAGGCCGAGATGAACAGCGTCCGTGCGATGTCGAGCTGTGCCTCGAGCTCGCGGATCGCCTGCGGATGGGTCGTGTCGAGGACATGGAACGTCTCCTGCCGGAACGTGCGTTTGATCACCTCCGGCGCGAGCGACGAGCCGCCCATCCCGAGCAGCACGACCGCGTCGATCCGGTCGATCACCGAGTCGGCGAGCTGGAGGACCAGGTCGAGGTCCTCGCGCATCCGCCACGGCTCGTCGAGCCAGCCGAGCCACTTCCCCTCGTCCTTGCCCGTCCAGACCGTCGCGTCGCGCGCCCAGATCCGCTCGACAAGATCTGAGCTCACGCAGCCGCCAGAGTGCTGCGCTTCGCGCGGATGCTCTCGACGATCTGGTCGAACGAGTCGGAGAACTTCTGCACACCCTCCGCCTCGATCGTGTCGGTGACGTCGTCGTAGTCGACCCCGGCCTCGGCGAGCTTCTGCAGGAGCGCGTGCGCCTCGTCGACGCCTTCGAGCACCGTGTCACCGCGCACTTCGCCGTGATCCTGGAACGCCCGAATCGTCTCGAGCGGCATCGTGTTCACCGTCTCCGGCCCGATCAGCTCCTCGACGTACAGCACGTCGCGGTACTCGGGGTTCTTCGTCGAGGTGGACGCCCAGAGGCACCGCTGCTTGGTCGCGCCCTTACCTTCGAGGTACGCCCACCGCGCGCTGCCGAACGCCTCGCGGTAGTGCTCGTAGGCGAGCTTCGCGTTCGCGACCGCAAGCTTGCCCTTCAGCTCGGGATGCCCGGCCGCGTCGAGGCGCTTGTCCGCCTCCGAGTCGACCCGCGAGACGAAGAACGACGCCACAGATGCCACCTTTGACGGGTCGCCGCCTGACGCGACGAGCCGCTCGAGCCCGCGAATGTACGCCTCGACGACCGCCTTGTAGCGGTCGAGCGAGAAGATCAGCGTGATGTTGATCGACGTCCCCTTCGCCGTGCAGTCCTCGATCGCGGGCAGCCCCGGCATCGTGGCGGGAATCTTCACCATCAAGTTCGGGCGGTCGACCTCCTTCGCGATCCAGCGCGCCTGCTCGAACGTCTTCTCGGTGTCGTACGCGATTCCGGGCTCGACCTCCATCGAGACGTAACCGTCGACGCCGTTCGACGCGTCGTACGCCGCCTTCAACACGTCGGCGGCGTCGCGGATGTCCTGGAGCGCGAGCGAGAAGAAGATCTGCGTCGGATCGTCCGTCTCGGCGAGGAGCTTCTTCAGGTCCTCGTCATAGGCGTCGCCGGACGACAGCGCCTTCTGGAAGATCGTCGGGTTCGACGTCACGCCGGTCACGGCGTCCTCGTCCATCATCTTCTTCAGCTCGCCCGAGTGGACGAGATCGCGTGAGAGTGTGTCGAACCACACCGCCTGCCCGCGTGCAGCGAGCTCATGAAGCCGTGACTTCGCCATCTTTCATCACCCTTTCCATCGCGGCGACCTTGCGCAGCCGCTCTACATATCGTTGACCCCCGTCGAACTGCGCCGCCAAAAATGCCACCACGAGCTCGCGCGCCAGCGATGGGCCGACGACCTCCGAGCCGAGGCAGAGAACGTTCATGTCGTCGTGCTCGACGCCCTGGTGGGCGCTGTAGATGTCGTGGCAGATCGCCGCGCGGATCCCGGTCATCTTGCACGCCGCCACCGACGCGCCGACACCGGAGCCACAGACGAGGATCGCGCGCGCCGCCTGCCCGCGCTGGATCGCCTCGCCTACCTCGCGCGCCTTGTCGGGGTAGTCGATGCGCACCGCGTCCGTGTCGGTACCGAAGTCGATGATCTCGTGACCGCCGAGCACTTCGAGCACAGCCTCACGCAGGTGGACGCCGCGGTGGTCGAATGCCACCGCGACCTTCACAGGACCTCCACCCGCGCGATCTTGCCTTCGTCGAAGGTGAAGCGAATCGGCAACGTGCGGCCGTCGGCCTCCACCATCGCGACCGCGCGACCGTCGGTGCGCAGCTCGATGCCGTCGATGTGCACCGCCGGCAGATCCCCTTCGACAGTGAACCCCGGCGTCACGAGCGCGAAGAACGCCTTGATCGTCTCTGCTTCTTTCATGCCACACGCTCCCGTAGCGCCGCTGCGCGAGCGACGACATTGTCGAGGTTGAAGCCGAACTGTTCGAGGACAGTGTTGCCGGGCGCCGAAGCGCCGAAGTGCTCGATCGAGATCGAGTCGCCGTGGTCACCGACCCAACGCTTCCAGCCGAGCTCCACTCCCGGCTCGATCGAAAGCCGCGCGCCGACTTCGGGCGGCAGCACCTCGTCCCTGTACTCCTGCGGCTGCGCGTCGAAGAGCTCCCAGCACGGCATCGACACGACTCGCACCGCTGTGCCGCCGCCCGCCAGCTTCTTTCCTGCCTCCAACGCAAGCGCCACCTCGGTGCCGGTCGCGATCAGGATCAAGTCGGGCGAGCTCGCTGACTCCCACAGCGTGTACGCGCCGCGCTCGAGCAGCGACGCTGACGCGAGGTCCTTGCGGTCGAGCGTCGCCACCTTCTGGCGCGACATCGACAGCGCGACCGGGCCGTCCTTCCGCTCGAGGGCGACCTTCCAGGCCGCGGCGGTCTCGTTGGCATCCGCCGGCCGGACGAACCAGAGGTTCGGGATCGCGCGCAGTGCTGCATAGGTCTCGACAGGTTGATGTGTCGGCCCGTCCTCGCCGAGGCCGACCGAGTCGTGCGTCCAGGCCCAGACGACCGGCAGCCCCATCAACGCGGAGAGCCGGACCGCCGGACGCATGTAGTCACTGAAGATCAGGAACGTCGAGCCGTACGGCTTCACACAACCGCCGTGGGCGCAGATGCCGTTGACGATCGAGCCCATCGCGTGCTCCCGGATCCCGAAGTGGATGTTGCGCCCCGACCACCGGTCGGAGAAGGAACCACCACCTTCGAACTCGGTGAACGTGGACTCGACGAGGTCGGCCGCGCCGCCGATCATCGTCGGCACCGCGTCCTTGAAAGCCTGCATCACCTTGCTGCCGGCGACGCGCGTCGACAACTCCTCGCCCGGCTTGAACTCGGGCGGTGTCCACGGGCCGATCGTTCCGGCCCACGCCGCGTCCCACTTCTCGCGCGCGGCAGGGAACGCCTGCGCCCAGGTTGCGAAGCGCTGCTGCCACTCGGTCTCGAGCTCGTTGCCGCGCTCGACCATGTTCATGTGCGCGGCCACCTCGTCCGGAATGTAGAAGTGCTTGTCGGGATCCCAGCCGAGCGCCTTCTTCGTAGCGGCGACCTCAGCCTCCCCGAGCGGATTCCCGTGCGCCTTCGCCGTGTCGACCGCGTGCGGCGCGCCGAAGCCGATGTGCGTTCGGACGATGATCATCGACGGCCGCGCCGTCTCGGCTTGTGCCGACGCGATTGCTCCCCTGAGCACGGCCAAGTCGTTCACGTCTGCGACGTACTGCACGTGCCACCCCAGGGCCTCGAACCGCTTGGCGCGGTCCTCGGTGAACGAGATCGACGTCGTGCCGTCGATCGTGATGTGGTTGTCGTCGTAGAAGTAGATGAGCTTGCCGAGGCCGTTCGTGCCGGCGAGCGAGCCCGCCTCGTACGAAAGGCCTTCCATCAGGTCACCGTCGGAGCAGATCGCATAGACGTGATGGTCGACGAACTTGTGGAGCGGCCGGTTGAACGTGTCCGCGAGGAAGCGCTCGGCGAAGCCCATGCCGACACCGTTCGCAAAGCCCTGGCCGAGCGGGCCTGTGGTTACCTCGATCCCTTCGGTGTGCCCGAACTCCGGATGTCCCGGCGTCTTCGACTGCCACTGGCGGAAGCTCTTGAGGTCGTCGAGCGAGAGGTTGTAGCCCGCCAGGTGGAGCGTCGAGTACTGCAGCACGGCCGCGTGGCCGGCGCTGAGGATGAAGCGGTCGCGGTCGGGCCAGTGCGGGCTCGCCGGGTTGTGCCGCATCACTTCCGTGTAGAGCAGGTAGGCGATCGGGGCAAGCGCCATCGCGGTACCGGGGTGACCGGCATTCGCCTTCTGGACCATGTCCATCGAAAGCGTCCGGATGGTGTCGATGGAGAGCTGTTCGATCTCCGAGTTGGGCAACGATCCTCCTCGCAGTGGCTTCTCTGCGAGCGTAACGACTATGCGTAAGCCGCTGCGCCGGCTCTGATCTCGTCTTTCAGCTCATTTTCAGCGTCCTCGTCGAGCCCGGTCGTCACTGCGCCCACTGCCTTGCCGTCGCGCAGGAATCGCAGGACGGCGCGATCCTCGCGAAAGTCGCCCTCGAGTGCGGTCGTGTCGTGGCCGAGTGGGTCCCCGAACGACTTGAACGAGCGGCCGAACTGCTCGGAGAAGAATGACGAAACGGTGTCGTACCGGGCATCCTCTCCGGCGAGGATCCGCCCGAGCGTCAGGCCGTGGTAGGCCGCGTTCGACCAGTGCTCGATCCTCCGGTGGCGACCGAAGAGAGGGTCGAAGAACTCGGCGGCATCACCGATCGCATAGACGCCCGGCTTCGACGTCTCGAACCGCTCGTTGACGACGATTCCACTGCGCACCTCGAGCCCGGCGTCCCTCCCGAGCTCGACGTTCGGCTCGACGCCGATGCCTGCGACAACGAAGTCAGCGCCGGCCGGAACGTCCGACGCGCCGAGGCGCAGGTCGACGCCGTGCTCGCGATAGCGCTCGTGCAACGCCTCGGAGAGGGCGGGCGCCTGGAGCGCCGCGAAGACCTGCTCGTCGCGCACGATCTGCGTCACCTGGACGCCGAGCTGGGTCAGCGACGCGGTCACTTCGAGGCCGATGAAGCCACCGCCAACCACGACTGCCCGGTGCGCCTCTCCGGCCCGCCGCCGTAGTTCGAGCGAGTCGTCGAGGGTCCGCAACGCGAGAGCGCCTTCGAGTGCCCGCGGCCGGGAACCGGTAGCGATCACGATCGTGTCGGCGTCGAACTCGTCGAGCGATCCAACGTGCTGCCCCGTGCGAAGGTCAACGTCGTGCTCCGCGTACCACTCGGCGGGATGGACGAGCACGTCGGCCGGTTCTGCTTCGCCGCGGAGCAACCGCTTCGAGAGCGGCGGCCGGTGATACGGCCCGTGCGGGTCCTGCGACCAGATCGTGAATGCGTCGGTGCCGCCCGCCTCGCGGTACCCCTCGACCACCTTGGCCGCGGCCAAACCGCCACCGACGATCCCGATCATTGCGCCTCCCGATTCATCGTGTCCCGTTGTACCTGACGCAACCGTAGATGGATTTCGTGCCGTTCACCGCGCGGCTCGACAATGCGCGCGATCGGCGCTCCGGGCACGGGCACGCCGAGGCGCTCGAGCACGACCAGCGCCGCGCCACGCGCCGATCCCTCGGGCACGGCGGACACCTCCACCGGACGGCCGAGCACGTCCGCGAGCACCTGCAGCCACGCGTCGTTCCCGAGCAACGCGGCGCCCGTTGCGACGACCGACTCGATGCCGTTGATCGCGTCGAGCACATCAGCGAGGCGATAGCAAACCGCTTCGAGCGCGGCCTGCGCGATGTCGAGCGGCGTAGTCGCGAAGGTCAGGCCGTCGATCGTTCCGCGTCGGTTCGGGTCCCAGCCGAGCGAGCGCTCGCCGCCGAGAAACGGCTGGAACGTCAAACCGTGCGCGGTGGGGGGACGGTCGGCGATCTCCGAAGCGTCGACGTCGCGCAGCGTCTGCAGGAGCCAGGCGCGCAAGTTGCCGCCGTCCGAGAGCGCCCCTCCTTCGCAGAACCGGCGGGCGTCGAGGCGGTAGAGAAAGAGGCCGGGCCGCGGCTCGACTGCCGGCGACTCGTAGACAACCCGCGCCGCGGCGGAGGTGCCGATCATCACCGCGGCACGGCCACGCGTGAGGCA
>JANMWB010000179.1:0-4520 GCA_031393705.1 Thermoleophilia bacterium
GACGACGCCGCTCACCGCACTGCTTTTCGCGGATGTACTCCGTCAGGCGGAGCTGCCGCCGGGCGTCGTCAACATCGTCACCGGCGACGGCCGCACCGGCGCAGCGCTCGTCGACAGCGACGTCGACAAGATCGCGTTCACCGGCTCGACCGAAGTCGGCAAGGCGATCCGTCGCCGCGTCGCGGGTACCGGCAAGAAACTGACGCTCGAGCTCGGCGGCAAGGCGGCGAACATCCTCTTCGACGATGCAGCGCTCGACCAGGCGGTCGAGGGGATCATCAACGGCATCTACTTCAACCAGGGCCACGTGTGCTGTGCCGGCTCACGCCTGCTCGTGCAGGAGTCGATCTACGAGCCCGCGATCGAGAAGCTGAAGAAGCGCATGGCGACGTTGCGCGTCGGCGACCCGCTCGACAAGAACACCGACGTCGGTGCGATCAACTCGCGTGAGCAGCTCGACCGAATCACCGCACTCGTCGAGGCGGGCAAGGAAGAAGGCGCAGAGATCTACCAGCCCCCGTGCAAGCTGCCGGAGAAGGGCTACTGGTTTGCGCCGACCGTGTTCACGAACGTCGCGCAGAGCTACCGCATCGCGCAGGAGGAGATCTTCGGCCCCGTGCTCAGCGTGCTCACGTTCCGCACGCCCGAGGAAGCAGTCGAGAAGGCGAACAACACGCCGTACGGCCTGTCCGCCGGCGTGTGGACGGAGAAGGGCTCGCGCATCCTCTGGATGGCGCAGCAACTGCGCGCCGGCGTCGTGTGGGCAAACACGTTCAACCGCTTCGACCCGACGAGCCCGTTCGGCGGCTACAAGGAATCCGGCTTCGGCCGCGAGGGCGGACTGCACGGGCTCGAGCCCTACATGGACTTCGAATGAGCCGTCTCCCCGTCAACAAGACGTACAAGTTGTTCATCGGCGGCGCGTTCCCGCGCAGCGAAAGTGGCCGCACGTACGAGGCGCAGGGCGCGAACGTCGCGCGCGCGTCGCGTAAGGACGTGCGCGACGCCGTGCAGGCGGCGCGCGGCGCGCAACCGAAGTGGGGGAGCGCGACCGCGTACAACCGTGGCCAGGTGCTCTACCGCATCGCCGAGATGATGGAGGCGCGTCTCCCGGAGTTCGCCGCGCTCTGCACCGGCAAGGCCGAGGTGGAGAAGGCGATCGACCGTTGGGTCTGGTACGCCGGCTTCGCCGACAAGCTCGCGCAGGTGCTCGGCGCTTCGAACCCGGTTGCCGGCCCGTACTTCAACTTCACGGTGCCGGAGCCGACCGGCGTCGTCGGGATCGTCGCGCCGCAGGAGCCGCCGCTGCTCGGCCTCGTCTCGCGACTCGCGCCCGCGCTCACCGGCGGGAACGCGGTCGTCGCGCTCGCCTCCGAGACCGAGCCGCTGGCCGCGATCGAGCTCGCCGAGGTGATCGCGACGAGCGACGTGCCCGGTGGCGTCGTCAACTTGCTCACCGGCCAGCAGGCCGAGCTCGCGCCGTGGCTTGCCTCGCACATGGACGTGAACGCGATCGACCTCACCGGCGCAAACGGTTCGCGCGCCGACCTGGAGGTCGCCGCAGCAGATAACGTCAAGCGCGTCGTGGTCGCCGAGCCCGACGCACAGTCGCTCTACGAGATCTCGGCGTTTCTCGAGCTGAAGACCGTCTGGCACCCCATCGGCCAATGAGCTACTTCGATCATCTCTCAGAGATCGTCCCGCTCCAGATCTGGAACGGTGTCGTGGGCCGTGCAATCAGCGGCAAGCAGGCGAGCCTCGTCGCTATCTCGCTCGAGCCGAACGCCGACGTGCCGGAGCACCACCACGCGAACGAGCAGACGGGGATGCTCGTCAGCGGTGCGATGACGTTCCGGATCGGTGGCGAATCACGCGATCTGACGCCCGGTTCCACCTGGGTCATTCCTGCGGACGTTCCGCATTCCGTGACTGCCGGCCCCGACGGCGCGTTCCTGATCGAGCTGTTCGCGCCGCCCCGCGCGGACTGGGCCGACCTCGAGCGGCTCGAGCCGAGCCCGCCCGCCGGGCTCTAGCGCCGTCTAGGCTGCAGAAAGCACGTGCCCGGGTCCCGCCGCCTCAGCCAACGCATCTCCGAGGGAGATGGCATCGCGATCATCGTTTGCGTCAACGACGCAGACGGTGCGCGAGACGCCGAGCTGCAGGGCGCGAAGGCGATCGCGGTCTACAACGCGATCGACGGGATCCGCGAGGCGACGACGTTGCCGCTGCTCTGGATCGGTGCCGGCACGCCGAGCGAGGCGGACGCGGTGCGGATCCGACCCGAGGAAGAGACGGTCGCCAATCTGGAGAACGTGGTCGACGTGCGCGACGACGAGGAGCTCGAGCTCGCACTGGAGCGGTTCGACCCGGAGATCTTCTTGCTCTCCTCCCGTGAGATCGACGAGGACGCCGATCCGCTCGACGCGGTGCTGGAGTTGCTGCCGGACGTCCCTGCGGGCAAGCTCGCGATCGCTCAGGTCGACGTCGGCAGCCGCGACGAGGTGCTGGCGCTCGAGCGCGCCGGGATCGACGCGGTGCTCGTCCCCGCGCGCCACGTGGGCGACCTGGTCGGCCACCGGCCGCTCGACGTGTAGTCCGAACCTGATTCCGCGAAGCCGAACCAGATTCGAGCCTTTCGACGGCTACCATGGCGCCGTGAGACGGCTGCTCACTTTTTCCCTGCTCGCAGGCGTTTGCGGGCTGCTCGCGACGGGCTGCGGTGCGGCCAAAAAGGCGGCAACTCCTGCTCCCGTCGTCACCCACACGCCGCCGTGTGCCTACCCGGCCGGCTGGGAGAAGCTCGCGGCCAAGGTCAAGGCGCCCGTCTACTGCCCCGGCTGGCTGCCTGATCCGCTGACGAGCCAGATCGACGGCAAGTGGAGCAACGGCAACTCGGTCTCACCCGACCGCAGCTACCTCGAGAGCTTCGTTTGGCAGGAGACCGGCGCCGGAGCCGCGGGCGGCGAGCTGCATGTCGTGCTCCGCGCTTACCCGGGCGTGACGAAGATTCCGACCTGCCGCACCGGTGGTTCCGACAGCCGCAACGTGCCCTGCTTCGACGGCGCACGCGGGAAGGTGACCGCGGGCGGGATCACCGCACAGCTCTTCTCCGGCCCGAACCAGGACATGGACGCCTGGCACGCGGTGCTCCTCTGGCGCAAGGGCGGGACGCTCTACACGCTGTCCGAGCACGTCGCGCCGCCGCTGACCTTCAACAAGACCGTCAGCTATTTGAAGCGCGAGCTCGCGTCGCTCGTTCTGATCAAGCCCGCCTGATGAAGCTCACGCGCAAGCAAGTGATCGTCGGTGCAGCAGCCGGCGCCGTCGGCGCGACCGGGATCTACGAGCTCGTCGATCAGTTCAGCGGCGGTTCGCCCAAGCGTGCGGACGCCGCGAAGGTCTTCCCCGAGCAGCACCTGCTCGACGGCATTCGCATCGTCGACCTGGAGAACGTCGAGGTGCTCGTGCCGCCGCTCCACCACGAGATCCTCACCGCGCGTGTCACTGCCGGGCGCGCGGACGCGCGCGCCGCGCAGAAGGAGCTCGAGCACCTGCTCGCGCAGCTCGACGCGGACTACGCGCCGTCGCCGACCGGCCTCGGCGTGACCGTCGCGTGGGGGCTGCCGTACTTCCGGCGCTTGACGCCGGAGGCGCTGCAGAAGTATTTGCCGAACGACCGCCGCGCGGAGAAGCCCGTGTTGTTCGACACGGACCGTTTCCAGAGCGACCCGTTCGACACGCGCCTCGAGTCGAACGACGTCGCTGTTCTGCTGCGCTCGGACGCGCGCGCGAACATCGACGACGCAACCAAGCGCATTCGCGACTCGAAGCTGTTCGAGCTGACGTCGATCCGCCGCGGCTTCGCGGGCGGCGGGTTCGAAGGCGCAACCTCCCTGCCGAAGCAGATGGCCGTCGCCGCGCAGATCCCCGGTGCCGACCTGATCCCCGACACCTCCGAGTTGTTCCTCGGCTTCACGTCGACGCAGCGCGCAGGCTTGGGGCCGGGGACGATCGCGAACTTCGAGACGCTCGGCTACGTCGACTTCCGCGGTAGCGACTACTTCCGCCAAGGGACGCACATGCACCTCTCGCACATCCACGAGGACGTGGAGGCGTGGTACCTCAACTTCGACTTCGACGAGCGCGTCGCGACGGCCTTCAAGCCGGGTCTGCAGGTGAAGCACAACGCGCAGACCGTGCGCCAGGGCCCGAAGGACGTCTCGACGGAGGCTGATGTGCACCGCGACTTCAAGCGCTCGGGGCAAATGGGCCACAGCGCGTCGATCCAGACGACGTCGCGACTCGACCGCGACGTCGTCGCGCACGACGGCACGGTCTACCCGAAGGGCACCGCGATCCCGCAGCGTGCGGACTTCAACACGCTCGACAATCCGTTTCAGTGGTCGGAGAAGCCGGACGAGATCGGCGTGCTGCCGGCGGCCGGGGTGCACTTCGTCGTCTTCAATCCGACAGGCGATGACTTCCGCCGCAACCGCCGTGCGATGGACGGCCAACTGGAG
>JANMWB010000181.1:0-20049 GCA_031393705.1 Thermoleophilia bacterium
TCCTCGTCGACCTCCTCCGGCGGGTTCGCGAGGAGGTAGGCCTCCTGCGCCGCTGCCTGCTTCTTCTCGTCCTTGCGCTCCTGCTTGCGAGCCCGCTTTTCTCTCACGGACTGCTCGCGCTGGAGCTTCGCCATGGTCGTCTGTCTCTTTGAGGGAGCCAATTACGCCTCGTTTCCTCGACACTTTGTGTGCCGTCACCGTAGCGCCTGCGGCGGACTGGCACTATGGGGTTATGGAGAATTGGGAAATTCAGCGTGTCGTGGCCGTTTCACCCTCGAATGCAAACGATTGTGACGCCGCCTATCTGTTGAAGGTGGCATACGGCGAAGAGCAGGCAGAAGTCGTCGTGGAGTTCGCCGCACCGTCGGCCGTCGCCTCGGGCGGATACGCCCAGGAAGTGGTCGGCAAGTTCCTCGCGGACGATGAGCCGCCGCAGCGCCTCGTCGTCGAGCGGGACGGTTCCGTGCGGATCGTGACCGGGCCGTTGGCGCTCGAGCGCGCGCCGCGCAGCAGGAATGCCCCCCGCGAGCCGCAGCGCGGCCGCCGGCGCGGTAACCGCTAGACACTTCGCGCGGGACGATCGCCGCGCGCCATAGCGTTGTCCCGGTCATGGACGAACGCGGCAGCCTGGGTGTCCTTCGCGGGAGCGCGCTCTACGTCGGCGCGCTGATCGGTCCCGGCGTGTTGCTCGTGCCGGCGCTCGCCGCGCAGGCCGCCGGCGCCGCGTCGATCATCGCGTGGGCGGGGCTGCTCGTCCTGTCTGCGCCGCTTGCGATCACGTTCGCCGCGCTCGGAGTGCGGCATCCCGTGGCGGGTGGCGTGTCGGCCTACGTGCGCGAAGGGTTCGGCGACGCCGCCGCTGCAGTGACGGGCGCGTGGTTTCTGTGCGCCGTGCTGCTCGGTGGGCCTGCCGTCTCACTGATTGGTGGCTACTACGTTGCCGACCTCACCGGCAGCGGTTCTCTCGTGGCGACGCTCGTCGGACTGGCGATGTTCGGGACCGTGATCGTCGCGAACGTCCTCGGACTCCGCGTGTCATCCGGGTTCCAG
The DNA here is from genome assembly GCA_031393705.1 of Thermoleophilia bacterium. Classification (GTDB taxonomy): domain Bacteria; phylum Actinomycetota; class Thermoleophilia; order Gaiellales; family Gaiellaceae; genus PALSA-600. Next base: position 1,051 of record JANMWB010000181.1, read on the forward strand.
CTTGTCCTCGCCTCGGTGCTCGTCGTGGTGATTGCGGTCGCGATCACCGTCGCGCTCCCGTCGCGCGGCGGTCACAACTGGACGCCGTTCGCACCGCACGGCTGGTGGGCGGTCGGAACGGCGGCGAACATCCTGATCTGGCTCTTCGTCGGCTGGGAGGCGGTCGCGCAACTCGTGGGCGACTTCAGACGGCCGGCAGTCGATCTTCCTCGCGCGATGGCGCTCGCGTTCGCACTCGTCACTGTTCTCTATGCCGGGCTCGCCGTCGCGACGATCGGCGTCACCGGCGGAACGAAGTCCCGCGTGCCGCTCGCAGACATCGTCTCGGTCGGCTTCGGGCATATCGGCCGCGATGCGACAGCCGTGCTCGCCGTCGCGCTGACGATGGGAACGATGAACGTGTACTACGGCGGCGCGGCGAAGCTCGCCGCGTCCCTCGCACAGGAGGGCGCGCTGCCGCGTTGGCTCGCGGGCGACGCGCACCGCAGTGTCCCTCGCCGGCCGCTCGCGCTGATCGCGTTGATCTCCGTCACGGTGATCGCCGGGCTCGTCGCCGGCTTCAGCAGCACCGAGAGTCTCGTGCGCGCGACATCGGCGTGCTTCATCGCGGTCTACATCCTCGCGATCGGCTCAGCGATCCGCATCCTGCACGGTCGCATCCGCGTCGCTGCGTTCCTGGCGCTCATCCTCACGCTCGCGCTCGGCGTGTTCTCCGCCCAGTACCTTGCCGTGCCCGCCGTGGTGGTCGCGGGCGCACTGCTCCTGCGCCGGCGGGTTTCAGGGATCGCGGACGACGATGCGGTCGCCGTCGATGCGCACGATCGACGACCACGCGATCTCGTCGTGGCTGCGCGACTTGATCCCGAACCGGTCGAGCATGCCGACACGGCCGACGCACAGCGCGACGACCTCGAGGCGTGAGCTGCTGAGCTCGCCGCGCAGGTCGTGACAGGAGCCGAGGGAGAGCCCCGACTCGGTCTCGACCTTGCGGCCGACGAGCGACGAGAACGTCCTCACCTGTTGGCCCCAGGGATGCGCTCGATGAACGGCCTGAGCCGGTCGTCGCCCTTGCCCAGGCCGTACTCCGAAGCGGCGCGCCGCAGGTGCACCGCCGAGTCGACTTTCGCGACCTCGTCCCACGGGATGCGCACGCGGCCCGAGCCGCCGATCCAGCCTGCGAGGCGCCCGAGCCGGCCCGAGCGCTGGGGCCAGTACCCCGGGCCCGAGTAGATCGCGACGACGTCCGCAGCTTCGATCGCGAGATCGTCGACGTTCCCGCAGCGTCGTCCATCCTTGTCGAGCAACTGGTGGTCGAGGATGTTGTGCCCGAGATGCGTCTTCGGCATCAATTCTGCCCCACGTTCGTGATGATCATCAACGGCACCGCGGCAATGGCGATCACCATGATCACGAACAGGTAGACGATGCCGAGTGTGTTCGCGAGGCGCCCGTTCGTGTTCGCGCCCATGTACTCGCGGTCGTTTGCGACGAGCAGGATCGGAAGGTAGGTGAGCGGCAGCGCAACCGCCGAGAAGATGACGGCGTACTCCGTGAGCATCACCGGGTCGAGGCCGGTCATCACGATCGCCAACGCACAGACGAGCAGCACGAGCCACGTGAGGACGAACCGCGGCGCGCCCGCCGGGTTGCGGTAGCGGCCCCACTCCCAGCCGAGAAACTGTGCGAGATTGTACGCGCCCGAGAACACCGTGTCGATCGAAGCGCCTCCGACCGCGAAGAGAATGCCGACGATCGCGAGCAGCAGTCCGATCTTCCCGAGCGGCTGCTCGGCGCCGAGGGCGATCGTCCCGAGGTGCACAGGGTTGATGCCGTGGCGTAGGAACACCGCCGCGCCGACGATCATCAGCGCGAGCGACAGTAGGCCGCCGAGTGAGTAGCCGACGATCGCGTTCGCGCGGTTGAGGCCGATGTCCTTCGGCGTCCAACGATCCTCGACGCCGCCTGACGAATAGAAATAGACCTCGTATGGCGTCATCGCCGCACCGAGCAACCCGATCGCGAAGTACAGGTAAAGCCAGGGGTTGTTCTGGGAGATATGCGGGACGAAGCCTTTGCCGAACTGTGTCCAGTTGGGGCCGAGTTTCACGGCGGCGACGGCGAACACCAGCATGCACAGGCCGCCGTAGCCGAAGATCCGTTCCATCCACTGGAGCTTCACGATCCAGAGCACGAGCGCGAGCCCGACGATCGCGAACACGAGCAGCACGCGGTAGGGGAGGCCGGAGAGAAGCTGCAGCGCGATCGCGACGCCGCCGATCTCGGCCGCGAGCGTCAACAGGTTGACGACCTCCGATGAGATCAGTGCCGACAGGCCGGCGGTGAATCCCGTGCGTTCGCGCACGGCGTCGAACACAGCCTTCCCGGAGACGGCGGCGACGCGGCCGCTCATCTCCGAGTAGACGATGATCCCGAGCACTCCGATCGGGATCACCCACACCAGTTGGTAGCCGAACGTGGCACCGGCCGCGGTGTTGAAGACGAGGTCGCCGATGTCGACGAACCCGCCGATCGCCGCGAGAATCCCTAGCGCCAGGTTGAGCAGGATTTTCGGATTCACGAGCAGCTCCCCGCCTGCTTGAACGCGGCGGCGAGCGTGCGCGCGCCACTGCGATCGGTTGGGCGGTCGTGCAACCGCCACAGGCGCGAGGCGAGCGTCGAGGCGTCCTTCGCCTTCGCACGTACCCGCTGCTCGAGGCCTGCGCTCGTCGATCGGTGTGCAAGCGCGTTGGCGAAGTTGCCGGCCTGGACGGCGAGCTCTTCGGCCTGCTCGCGGGCGTAGTAGGTGGTCAGGCGGCCGCGCGCGACTTCACGCGAGAGGAGCCACCCTTCGCAGTTGATCGAGTCGATCGTCGCGGCGTCGTTTGTCAACGAGTGGCGGTCGACGGTGCCCCCGTTGCACCCCGTCAGAGCCAGCACCACCAGGACGACCCCGACCCTTCTCACCGTCGCGTTCTCACCGCAAGCAACGAATGACAAACTCCGTATGCTCACCGGCGTGCACGAGACGCGTCTGCAGACCCGGTGGACGGACTTCGACACCCTCGGCCACATCACGCACGCCGCGTACCCGGTGTACCTCGACGAGGCGCGCGACGCGGTGCTCACCGCCAGGGTCGGACCCTTCGCCGAGTTTGCGTGGGTGATCGCCCACGTCTCGATCGACTACAAGCGCGAGATCGTGCAGGGAGCGCGCGAGGTCGTCGTTCGCTCGCGGATCGCCGAGGTGGGGCGCACGAGCATCACGTTCGAGCAGGACGTGCTCGGCCCCGACGGTGAGGTCGCAGCGGCGTGCAAATCGGTGCTCGTCGCGTGGGATCGCGAGACGCGCGCTGCGCGACCGATCGAGGACCGCGAACGCGCGCTTCTGACGAGTTAGACCGCGACCCGGATCTCGCCACCGACGAGCACGCGCTCGATCTCGAGCGCGTCGGTCAGGACGACCACGTCGGCGGGCAGCCCGACGTCGAGCCGCCCGAGCTCGGGATCGCCGAGCACGCGCGCCGGAGTCGACGTTGCCGCGCCGACCGCGTCTTCGATCGGGACGCCGAGCTCGTGCAGGTTTCGGACTGCTTCGATCATCGTCAAGACGCTGCCGGCGAGCACGCCGTCGGGCCCGCGCACGGTGCCCTCGTGCACGTGGACGTCGAGGTTGCCGAGGCTGTAGGAGCCGTCGGCCCGGCCCGCGCCGGTGATCGCATCGGTCACGAGCGCCATCCGTCCGCGTGCCGCGCGCCAGACCGTCATCGACGTCTCAGGCGCGAGGTGAATGCCGTCGAGGATGATCGAGACGACGACATCGTCCCGCGCGAGCGCCGCCCCGACGATGCCCGGGTCGCGATGCAGGAACGGGCGCATCGCGTTGAAGAGGTGCGTGACGCTGCGGGCGCCGCGATCGAACGCGGCGTTCGCCTGTGCTGCGGTTGCGTCCGTGTGGCCGAGCGAGACCGCGACGCCTCGTTCGAGCAGCCGGTCGATCAGCGCGTCGGCGCCCGGCAGTTCGGGCGCGAGGGTCATCAGGCGGACCGGGCCAGCTGCGAGTAGGCGGTCGAGCAGCGCAACGTCGGGATCACGGCGCGCCGAGGCCTCGTGGGTGCCGAGCCGGTTCTGCGAGAGAAACGGCCCCTCGAGGTGCATCCCGAGAATGCGCGGGCGCGATTCGCCCGTCGGCACCTCGGCCATTGCCGCCAGCAATTGCTGCTCCGGCGTCGTGATCAACGTCGGGAGATAGGCGGTGACGCCGGTCTCGAGCAACGCCTCGCCCGCGCGCCGGTAGCCGTCCGTGTCGGCGTCCAGGAAGTCGACGCCGCCGAAGCCGTTGACCTGCAGATCGACGAAGCCCGGCACCGCGATCCCGCGTCCTGCCGGGGAGGAGAGCCCGACCGCGACGACGTGGCCGTCTTCCACCTCGACGTCGCCCTTGACGAGCAACTCGCCGACGAGCGCCGCTGCCACTCCCAGTTTCATCGCGTCAGCATAGAAGTGCTAGCTGGGGCCGGCGTGGCCGTGGCGCCTGGCCAGCTCGCGGCGATGACTCGCGCAGCTGCGCGGCATCGACCTCGATCAGCCGCTTGGGCTGTCGAGGGTCACGCTGACGCGTTAGCGTTCCCGGCTTCCATGGCAATGGTCGAGGGAGAGCGTCGGTTCGCAGCGCCGCCCGAGCGGGTGTTCGCGCTGCTGACGGATCCCGACGTGGTTGCCTCCGCGATGCCCGCCATGCGTGGTCATTCCGTGATCGACGCCGACCACTGGAACGCCAAGGTGAAGCCGCCGCTGCCGTTCGCGCCGAGCATCACCATCCGGTTCGAGGTGCTCGACCGGCGGTCGCCAGAGCATGCCGCGTTGCACGCCCACGGCGGCGGTGCTGACGTGACCTCGACGTTCGACCTCGTGGCCGATCAGGAGGGGACGCTGATGCATTGGCGAACCGAGATCAAGCTCTCGGGTCTGTTGTCACGCTTTCATGGCCCGGGGCTCGAGGCGGTTGCCCAGCGGCAGGCGATTCGAACGCTCGACGCGGTCGAGCGCGCGCTTTAGAGGTTGTCGGCGATTTCGACGTGGCGCTCGGCCACGCAGAGAGCGGCCCAGTGCTCGGCGCGCTCGACGATCCGCGCTTCGATCGCGGCACGCTCCGCCGGATTGGCGGGCACGCGGTCGGCGGCGACTTCGATCCGCACCTGGTGCACCGACGCCTCGACGCGCGCGTCGATCTCGTGGCGCTCCTCGGAGATGATCGACACCTCGCCGACTTCGTCGAGCAGCCACTCGGCCAGCCGGTCGATCTCCGCGGCGGTCGCGTCGCGGCCGGCGAAGATGCCGAAGTTGACGCGCACCTGGATTGCGGGCGCATCGTGCTCGTGCACGGCGAATGCCATGGAAGGTTCCATCAATGTCTCAACGTCCGAGTGCCCCGACTGGGTGCGGCTCAACCTTCACGGGGCTGCCAGCGGAAGCCGCGGATCGCGGCAAACAAGCCGATTGCGCCCCAGCCCAGGACGATCGCGAGCGATCCGGCCACCGACCAGATGTGCTGGTGGCGCACCATCACGTCGCGCATCACCTTCGTGAAGTACGTGAGCGGCAGCACGTCGGCGATCGCGCGCAGGAACGCGGGGTAGTCCTTCGGCGTGAAGAACGTCCCCGAGATGATCGCCATCGGCAGGTAGACGAAGTTGACGACCGCCGAAGAGCCTTCCGCCGACCGCACGTAGCCGGTGAGGCCGAGGCCCATGGCTGCGAACGCGACGGCACCGATCGCCAGCGCGACGAACAGCGAGAACGGGCGGTCCGGGACCGCGACCGAAAAGAGCAGCCGGCCGATCGCAATGATCAATGCGGTCTCGATCAGGAAGACGATGAACGTCGAGGCGAGCACTGCCAGCAGGTAGGTCGCCGGCGGCAGGGGTGTCGCGCGGATGCGCTTGAGCACGCCGCTCTCGCGCCGGATCACCATCGTGATTGCGAGCCCCGCAAAGGCGGTCGACGCGACGCCGTAACCGATCATCCCCGCCTCCAGGAACGGCGCGGCGCGGATGTGCTCCTTCGTGATCGTGCTGTTCCCGTAGATCGAACCGAAGACGAGGAAGAAGATGATCGGCAGGAAGAACGTGAAGAACGCCGCCTCCCGGTTGCGCCAGAAAAGTAGTTGTTCGGTGCGCACCTCGTGCACGAACAACCTCATTCGGCGGTCAGCTCTAGGTAGATGTCCTCGAGCGTCGGACGCAGCACCTCGAGCCCCTCTAGCTCCTCGCCGCGCGCGAGCGCCTCGGCGGTGAGCTCGTGCAGGCGTCGCGTCGGGTCCTGCGTGCGTTCGGCGATCGCCTCGCCGCCGCGGCGGTAGCGGATCTCCGTCTCGACGGCGCCGCCCGTCAGGTCCGACGGACGGCCCTCGCGCACGATCACGCCGTCGCGCAGCACTGCAACGCGGTCGGCGAGCTGTTCGGCCTCGTCGAGGTAGTGCGTCGTCAGCAAGACCGTTTTGCCGAGCGCGCGCAAGTTACGGATCGTCTCCCAGGCGGTGCGTCGTGCGCCGGGGTCGAACCCCGTCGTCGGCTCGTCGAGGAAGATCAACTGTGGATCGCCGACGAGCGCGATCCCGAGGTCGAGGCGACGCTGCTGGCCGCCCGAGAGCTTGCGCACGCGCACGTCCCGCTTCTCGGTCAGGCCGACGAGCTCGACGACTTCGTCGGCATCGCGCGGCTGGGAGTAGTAGCCGGCGAAGACGCGCAGGCTCTCGCGCACGGTGAGGTTCGGGTAGAGCGACGAGGACTGAAGCATCACGCCGATCTGCTCGTGCCACGCCGAGCTCGCCTTCTGCGGGTCGGTGCCAAGCACCTCGACCGTCCCGGCGTCGCGCGTGCGATAGCCCTCGAGGATCTCGACGGTGGTGGTCTTGCCCGCGCCGTTCGGGCCGAGCAGGCCGAACACCTCGCCGGCCTCGATCGTGAAGTCGATCCCGCGGACGGCCTCCAAGTCGCCGTAAGACTTGCGCAGGCCTTGCACGCTGACGGCGGTCAAAGCTGCACCTCGTGCACCGCACCCGGCGCGAAGGCGAGCTCGCGCCCGGTCAGTGCGAGGACGATCGCGCTGCAATCCGGCTGGTGGCCGACGGCGACGATGGTATCGCCGCGGTCCGCGACGGCGGCCTGCAAGTCCTCGGCGGTCGCGCCGGGAGCGAGACGCTCGTCGGCCGCCGGCGTCAGGCCCGCGGCGCGCGCGATCTGCTCCGCGGTCTCGCGGGCGCGCAGCAGCGGGCTCGAGATGACGGCGTCGGGGTGCTCGGCGGCGAGGCGCTCGCCGAGGTCCCGGGCGACCGCGCGTCCCGCTGCGGTCAGCGGGCGCAGCTCGTCGGGCTCGCCGGGCGCTGCCTCGGCATGGCGCACGAGGAACAGGCGCATAGCCCTAGCGTAGACGCGCAGAGACATCGCCCAGCACGCTGACCATCTCCACGTCTTCGTGGACGAGGTGCTGGAGCATGACGCGCTCGACGCCAGCCTGCTCGTATTCGCGGAGGTGGGCGACGACCTGGTCGACGGTGCCGGAGATCGGCGGCGCGTCATTGCCGGAGACCTCTTTGAACTGCGCGAGTCGTTCCTGGAGCTCGCCCTCGTCCCGGCCGACCACGCAGCCGGTCATCAGCGAGAAGCGCAGCGGTTCGCGCCCCGCTTCGCGCGCCGCTTCGTCGAGGAGGCGTTTGCGGTCGCGTGCTTCGTCGACCGATGCGAACACGGTGTTGTACTCGTCGCCCCACTGCACGGCTGCGCGGACCGTGCGCGGCTTCGCGGTGCCGCCGACGATGATCGGCGGGTGCGGCTGCTGGACGGACTTCGGCCAGATCTCGGCTGCGTCCGTCCACTGGCGCGTCAGCTCTTCGAGTTGGCGGTCGAGCTCGTCGAGGCGCTCCTTGGTCGACGGGAACTTGAAGCCGTAGGCGTCGTGCTCCGACTCGAACCAGCCTGCGCCGATGCCGAGCTCGACGCGGCCGCTCGAGATGTGGTCAACGGTCGTGACGAGCTTTGCGAGCACCGATACGCGGCGGAACGTGACGGGTGAGACCATCGTCCCGAGCCGGAGCTTGGTCGTGACGGCCGCAAGGCCGGCAAGCGTCGCCCACGCGTCGAGCGACCCGGCAGGATCGCCACGGACGATCGAGCGGTAGTGGTCGGAGCGGAACAGCCCTTCGAGACCGGCGTCCTCCGCAGCGTGTGCCAGCGCGAGCCACTGCTCCCAGGTGACGCCCTCCTGCCCCTCGATCATCAGCGCGACGCGCATTATTCAGGCGTCACATATGCGGCGGTCAGGCCCCCGTCGACGAGGAAGGTCGAGCCGGTGACGTACGACGATTCGTCGGAGGCGAGGAAGAGTGCGCCGTTGACGATCTCGCGTGGCTTTGCGAGGCGGCCCATCGGCCAGTGTGTCCGGCGCCGTTCGAGCGCGGCGGGGTCGTCGCCGAAGATCGAGAGAAGCAGTGGTGTCTCGACCGGGCCGGGGCAGAGCGCGTTGACGCGGATGTTCTCGCGCGCGAACTGCACGGCGAGCTCGCGCGTCATCGAGAGGACGGCGCCTTTCGATGCGGTGTAGGAGATCTGGCTGGTCGCGGCGCCGAGGATCGCGACGAAGCTCGCCACGTTGATCACGCTGCCGCCGCCCCGCTGCTGCAGGTGCGGGATGCCGTGCTTGCAGCAGAGGAACACGCCTCTCGTGTTCACGGCCTGCACACGGTCCCACGCCTCGACGCTCGTGTCGAGCACGGACGCGTCGTCGTTCGGCGAGATGCCGGCGTTGTTGTAGAGGACGTCGATTCCGCCGTAGCGCTTGGCGGTCGCGTCCATCATCGCCTTGACGCTTGCCTCATCCGCGACGTCGACCTGCTGCGCGAACGCATCGCGTGCGTCGCGTGCCGTGCTTTCCGCGGCCTCGAAATTCACGTCGGCGACGCACACCTGAGCGCCCTCTTCGCTGAAGAGCAGCGCCGCCTCGCGGCCCATACCGCCTGCGGCGCCGGTGATCACGCAGATCTTGCCGTCAAGACGACCCATCGCTGTCAGCCCTCCGTGGAGTAGTAGACGTTCTTGACTTCCGAATAACCGTCGAGTCCGTGCATCCCGAGCTCGCGGCCGAAGCCGGACTGCTTGAAGCCGCCGAAGGGCGTCGTCACACGGACCGAGCTGTTCGTGTTCACGCTCAGCACGCCGGTCTCGAGTGCGCGCGCGACGCGCAGCGCGCGCGCGCCGTTCTCGGTCCAGATAGAGCCGGAAAGACCGTACGGCGTGTCGTTCGCGATACGTATTGCGTCGGCTTCGTCGTCGAACGGGATCAACGCTGCGACCGGACCGAAGACTTCCTCGCGCGCGATGCGGTCGTCGTTCGATGCTTCGACGATCGTGCACGGGTACCAGAAGCCTTTCCCGTCCGGCGCGTCACCGGTGAAGAGCGTCTCGCCGTCGACGAAGCTCGCGACGGTCTCGCGGTGCTGCTTGGAGATGAGCGGGCCCATCTCGGTCGCGTCGTCGCTCGGATCGCCGACCTTCACGTTGCGCGTTGCAGCGATCAGCAGCTCGGCGAAGCGGTCGTAGGCGTTGCGCTCGACGAGGATGCGCGAGCGCGCGCAGCAGTCCTGGCCGGCGTTGTCGAAGACGGCGTAGGGCGCGGCGGCGGCGGCCTTCTCGAGGTCGGCGTCGGCGAAGACGACGTTGGCCGACTTACCGCCGAGCTCGAGGGTGACGCGCTTGATCGTGTCGGCGGCGCCCTTCATCACGCCGCGTCCGACCTCGGTCGATCCCGTGAAGCCGATCTTGGCGACGTCGGGGTGCTCGACGAGGCGCTGGCCGACGATGCGGCCCTTGCCGACGAGCACGTTGATCACGCCTTCAGGGATGCCTGCTTCGAGCGCGAGCTCGGCGAGGCGGAGCGCGCTGAGCGGTGTGAGCTCGGCGGGCTTGAGCACGACGGTGTTGCCGCACGCGAGCGCGGGGCCGAGCTTCCAGGACGAGATGTTGAGCGGGAAGTTCCAGGGGACGATCAGCCCGACGACTCCGAGTGGTTCGCGGAACGTCATGTCGACGCCGCCCGCGACGGGAATCGTCTCGCCGTATTTCTTGTCGATCGCGCCGGCGTAGAAGTGGAACACGTCGGCGACCATGCCGACCTCGCCGCGCGCGCCCGCTATCGGCTTGCCGACGTTCTGCGACTCGATCCGCGCGAGCTCCTCGGTGTGCTCTTCGACGAGTGTCGCGAGGCGTCGAAGCAACCGCCCGCGATCGCGAGGCGAGATGTCCCGCCAGGCGGGGAACGCAGCCCGAGCGCGAGCAACCGCCGCGTCGGTCTCCTCGACCCCGGCCTCCTCGAGGGTCGCAATCGTCTCCTCGGTCGCCGGGTTGATAACCGTGACAGCCACGAGCGCGATTCAAGCATGCCGCGGAACCCCGTCGTTTGGCGAAGGGACTTGGCTCCGAAGTGCCAGTCCGTTCTGGACAAACTCCCGGTATGCGATCTGCGCTACTGCCGGCCGCGGGTCGAGGAGCTCGAGTAGCACCGCTGGCCGATGGAAGGGACGCGGATGCTCGAGACCAATCGTCGCTCGATGACCACACCAGCGGGTCTTATCTTGCGATGCGCCTGGCTGGGCCGTTAACAGGTTCAGATCGACATACGAGCACGCGACGAGCACTGCTCCCTCGGTCTTCAGCTCGCGGGCGAAAAACCCGTGGCGGAAGAGGTGGCCCTGGCGCGTTTGCCCGTAAAGCAGATGAATCCAGCGTGAGTAGCCGCCATGAAGCTCTCGCATGCCTTCCGAAAGCCCTCCGTCGGTGAGGCGCACGACGAAGTGGTGGTGGTTCTCCACCAGAGCCCAGGAGAGCGTGTCCCAGTGGTATTTGAGTGAGACCCGCGTGTACATCATGAGGAACCGTTCGTGCTGGAGGTCGTTCGCAAAAAGTGTGCGCCCGTAGCAACCACGCGAGCCGACGTGGTAGTAACCCTCGGGGTTGATCGGCGGCCTGGGCGGCATTCAACGACCGTAGTGCCAGGTTCGCCGCGGCGCATCGTCTGTGGATCGATCGTCACAGTTTTGTGACGACGTTTGGCGACGAGACGGGTCGCCACCAGCGTTGTCCAGAAAGTCCTAGGGCTGGCGGGTTGCGCGGTACTCGTCTGCTTCGCGGACGAGCGCTTCGAACAGGGCCAGATCGTCGCCTTCCTCTGGATGCCAGAGGACGCCCAGGGTGAAGCGGCGCGTTGGGTCCTCCAGGGCTTCGACCGTTCCGTCGGGAGCACGCGCTGCTTCGCGCAGGCCTGAGCCCAGTTCGCCGTACCCCTGATGGTGGTGCGACTTCACGTCGGTGTGATCGCCAAGAATCGCCGACAGTCTCGTTCCTGGCAGGACTGCGACATCGTGGTCTGCGAACACGCCCGGAGTCTCCTTGTGCACGTTCGTCTGGACGCGGTCAGGCACGTGCTGCTCGAGGTCGCCGCCGAGCGCGATATTCAGTACCTGCGAACCGCGGCAGATCGCGAGCAGCGGCACGTCCCGCGCGAGCGCCGCCTGCATCAGCCCGAGCTCGAAGTCGTCCCGCTCGCGCACCCAGCCGTCCGTCTCCGGGTGCGCCTCCTTGCCGTACAGCTCCGGGTCGAGATCGGAGCCGCCGGAGAAGACCAGGCCGTCGAGCGAATCGAGCGTCTCCTCGTACGAGGCGCCCGGCGGCACGAGCAGCGGCACGCCGCCGGCAAGCGTCACCGCCCGCACGTATGACGCCGGGACGAGCGCGGCTTCGAGTTGCCACGCGCCCCACGCTGCAGGGGTGAGGTACGTCGTGATACCGACAACCGGTTTACCCACGCTCGTACAACCGCTCCCGTTCCCAGTTCGTCACGACCTTGTCGAACAGCGCCTGCTCCGTCCGCGCGTAGTTGAGGTAGTGCTCGACGACGTCGTCGCCGAATGCCGCGCGCGCCATCGTGCCGTTCTCCAGCGTGGAGATCGCCTCGCGCAGCGTCGATGGGAAGCGCTCGGCATCGGACACATAGGCATTTCCCTCGAGCGCGGCAGGCAGCGTCAGACCGTTCTCGATCCCGTGCAGGCCGGACGCGATCGTCGCCGCGAACGCGAGATACGGATTGACGTCACCACCGGGGATCCGGCTTTCCACGCGCATCCCCGCGCCATGTCCGACGATCCGGAACCCGCACGTGCGGTTGTCCATGCCCCAGGCGAGCGTCGTCGGCGCCCACGACCCCGCTGCGAAGCGCTTGTACGAGTTGATGTTCGGCGCGAAGAAGACCGCGAGCTCGCGCGCGCACGCGATCTGGCCGGCGAGGTACTGCTTGAACACGTCCGTCTCGCCGGCGAACGCGCTCTCGCCGTCTTTCCAGAGCGACGAGTGGATGTGGCACGACGACCCGATCCAGGAGTGATCGGGCTTCGCCATGAACGTGAGCGAGCAGCCGTTCAGATGCGCGATCTCCTTGGCCCCGTTCTTGTAGATGACGTGGTTGTCCGCCATCGTGAGCGCGTCCGAGTAGCGGAAGTTGATTTCCTGTTGGCCGGGCCACGCTTCGCCCTTCGATGTCTCGACGGGGATGCCGGCGCCTTGCATGCCGTTGCGGATCTGGCGCAGCAGGGGCTCGTCGTAGGTCGAGGCAAGGATGTGGTAGTCGAGGATGTACGGCACCGACGGGGTCAAATCGGCGTAGTGCTTCCGGTGTGCCTCCTCGTAGGTCTCGCGGAGCAAATAGAACTCGAGCTCCGAGCCCACCATCACCTCGAACCCATGCGCACGTGCGCGTTCGACCTGCGCCATCAGCACCTGCCGGGGCGAGGGACGCACCGGCGTGCCGTCTGCCCACGCCACATCACAGAGAATCAGCGCCGTCGCCTCGAGCCAGGGGATCCGGCGCAGCGTGGAAGATTCGGGCCGAAGATCGAAGTCGCCATACCCGCGCTCCCACGACGCGAGCTCGTAGCCGGCCACAGGATCCATCTCCATGTCGAGCGCCAGCAGGTAGTTGCAGCCCTCCGTGCCGCGGCCGTGATCCACCTGCTCGAAGAAAAAGTCGCGATGCAGGCGCTTCCCGAGCAGGCGTCCTTGCATGTCGGTGAACGCCATGATCACGGTGTCGACCGAAGGGTCGTCGCGTAGCTCGTCCAGCGTCAGCACGCCGTTTCTCCTTCATGTTCGTCTGTCAATGGGAACTCGATCTACGCCGCGAGCTTCTCATTTTGTGCCGTCTCCTGTGCCTGACAAGATGGGCCAGCGCCAAGGTGGCAGACGCCACTTGCTGCACTGATGGGGTCAGTCAACCAATACGGGAGGCGGCAGAATGAGTAGTGAAGCGCCCGAGTCAGGTGGCCCGCACCACCTCACGGAGGACGAGAAGGTCCTTCATAAGCTGGGTTACGCCCAGGAGCTCTTCAGGGCGATGAGTGCATTCCGGAACTTCGCGATCAGCTTTACGATCATCTCGGTTCTCGCCGGGTGTTTGACGTCGTACTACCTCGCGTTCCAGTGGGGCGGGCCTGTCGCCGTCACCTGGGGCTGGATCATCGTCGGCGTCTTCACGACGTTCGTGGCGCTCTCCATGGCTGAGATCGCCTCGACGTACCCGACCGCAGGGGGTCTGTACTACTGGTCGTCGAAGCTCGGCAGTGCTGCCTGGGGATGGTTTACCGGCTGGTTCAATCTGATTGGACTGATCGGGATCATCGGTGCGGTGGGCTATGGGCTCGCGATCTACGCGACGTCGCTCTTCAACCTGTGGTGGGGGTATTCAAACGATCGCCATCACATTTTCTATCTCTTCGTGCTCTTCCTTCTCGCGGCTGCGTTGTTGAACGTCTTCGACGTTCGAATCACGTCGCTCATCAACTCGATCTCCGCGTGGTGGCACGTCGCGGGCGTTCTGCTGATCGTCGGAGCATTGATTTTCGTGCCGGATCACCATCAATCGTTCGGTTATGTCTTCGGGCAGACCCTGAACAACTCGGGCTTCTCAGGGCACGGCTGGGGCAGCCTGACGTTCCTGATGGTCTTCGCGATCGGCTCGATCGGGATGGCGCAGTACACCCTGACTGGCTACGACGCTTCGGCGCACATGTCGGAGGAAACCCGTTCCGCGTCGCGCGGGGCCGCTCTCGGTCTCATCTACTCGGTCGTGGTCTCCGTCGTCGCCGGCTTCATCCTGCTGGTCGCGATCACGTTCGCGATCCCGGACCGGGTCGCCGTTCAGTCGCAGTTCACCTACATCACCACCTACATCTGGCAAACGTCGATGGGCAGGCACTGGGCTGAGACGCTGCTGTTCGTCGTCGTTGCGGCGCAGTTCTACTGTCTGACGGCCTGCGTCACGTCGGGCTCCCGGATGCTGTTCGCGTTCTCGCGCGACCGCGCCGTTCCCGGGCATCGGCTCTGGCGCAAAGTGTCGCGCCACCGCGTGCCGGTGTGGTCTGTCGGAATGGTGGCCGGTGCGGGTTTCCTGCTGATGATCCCGACTTGGTGGAACAACCTCGCGGGCTATTACGTCGGCACGTCCGTCGGTACGACCGGTCTCTACATCGCGTTTATCCTCCCGGTCATCTTGCGCTACCGGCAGGGCGCCGCATTCGAGACGGGCGCGTGGAGCCTCGGTAAGCACTACAAATGGATCAACCCGATCGCGATCGTCTGGGTCCTCGTGATCTCGATCGTGTTCATGCTTCCGACTAGCCCGGGCGGGATTCCCGGTCACTCGTCCCCGAGCTTCAGTTGGAACTTCGCGAACTACGCTCCGCTGACGATCGGAGCGGCGTTCGTGCTCTTCGGCGGCTGGTGGCTGCTCTCCGCCAACCGCTGGTTCAAAGGCCCCGTGCGGATGGGGACCGAAGAAGAGCTCGCGCGGCTTGAGGCCCAGCAGAACGCTGAGTCGCTCCTGCCCGCGACCAGCAGCTGAACCAGCGGCTGATTTGTGGATCACCGAGGGGTGCCGCAAGGTGCCCCTCGGTGTCTCTCCTGTCCCCCTGGCTAGAGTCGGCGCGTGCGCAGCTTTCGCTACGTGGTCTGCGACGTCTTCACGGACGTCCCCCTCGCCGGAAACCAGCTGGCGGTCTTCACGGATGCCCGTGATCTCGACCCACTGACGATGCAGGCGCTCGCCCGCGAGACGAACTTTTCGGAGACGGTTTTCGTGCTGCCGCCGAGCAGTGCGGACGCGGATGTCCGCCTCCGGATCTTTACGCCGGTGGTCGAATTGCCGTTTGCCGGCCACCCGACGCTGGGCGCCGCGTTCGTGCTCGGCGGCCCGCTCTCGAAGGTCGTGATCCGGCTGGAGACGGGCGCAGGCGTGATTCCGGTCGAGCTCGAGCGGGACGGCCCACGCATCGTCTTCGGGCGGATGGACCAGCCGATCCCGAACATCGAGCCGGTCGCAGACCCGGCGCCGATCTTCGCCGCCCTCGGCGTCTCCGGGTCAGGCTTGCCCGTGGAGCGCTACGACCTCGGCCCCGGGCACGTCTACGTCGAGCTCGGCTCGCCGGAGGAGGTCGCCGCGCTCCAGCCCGACATCGCGGCGCTCGCGCGCGCGACCCCGGACGGCGTCAACTGCTTCGCGCGCGACGGCCAGCACTGGAAGACCCGCATGTTCGCGCCCAACCACGGCGTCGACGAGGATCCGGCCACGGGCTCGGCGGCAGGCCCGCTCGCGATTCATCTGGCGCGCCACGGCCGGATCGCCTTCGGCGAACAGATCGAGATCACGCAGGGTGCGGAGATCAACCGCCCCTCGACGCTCTACGCCGAGGCGCACGGCAGCGTCGAGGAGATCCTGCGCGTCGTCGTCGGCGGTTGCGCGGTCACCGTCGCGCGCGGCCAGTTCAGCTTCTGAGCTCGATCCGCTCGATCTCCGGCAGCTCGAGCGCGAGCGCGCTCCAGAAGACGCCGCCGTTTCGCGAGACGTAGAGCAGGTTGCGCGCTGCGTAGACGAGCAGGTCGGGGTCGTCCTCCGAGATTGCGATTGCACGGCCCGGCGGAAGCCCGCGGCCCGACTCGCGCCAGGTCGATCCGGTGTCGTGTGAGACGAGGATCGGCGGTTTCGCGTCGACCACGGCGACCACCGTCGAGCCGGCGGCGGCGGCCGCGATCACGCGCGGCAAGTTGAGAACCGGAGCGGGCGGCAGCAAGATGTCGCCGTCCCACGGTTCGACCTCGTCCGTATCGAGATCGACCGCAAAGGAGCCGGCGACGGTGGCGACGAGGACGTTCATCGGGACAACATCGAAGCAACGACGGCGGTGGCGCGCTGAGCGGCCCCGGTCGGCGAGAAGCCCGCGTTGCGCCCGACGATGTAGGCGGTTGCATACGCGTCGCCGGCGCCGGTCGGGTCGGTGCCGACCGGGCGCGCCGGCACCTCCTCGCGCTTTCCGCCGTAGTAGATGGTCGACCCGTGCGAGCCGTGCGTGACGAGCACCTCGCGCACCCCGAGCGCCGCCGGGTCGCCGAGCACCTCCGCTTCTTCGTCCGCGAGCTTGAGCACCCAGATGTGACGGAGGATCTCCCGGTCGAAGTCGTCGTCGAGCCGCAACGGCCCGATCTCCGGCACGCGCACGAGCCCTTGTCCGTCGAACGAGACGCGCCGTCGCCGGGCAAGCGCGGCGATCGTCTCGACCGGCCATTCGCCGCGCACGAGCGGTGCGACGTGCACCCAGCGTCCCGACGGGAGCTCCGGGACGTCGGTGGGCTGCCAGACATCGCCGAGCGCATCGATCGACATCGTGCGGACATCGCCGTCGTAGGAGAACGAGAACGTGTTCGTCGAGGCGCCGCGCACGTAGCGGGTCGGCGTCCCGAGGCGAACAAGTGGCGGGAGCAGCGCATCCTTGTCGTCCTCCGCGCAGCGGGCAATCACGCGCGCGGGCACCCGAAGGCGCTGCAGGGCGCGGGCGCCGTGAAAGGGGCCACCGCCGGCTTGTGGAGGCCGGCCGGGCAAGAGGTCACGCGAGAGATTTCCGATGAGCGCGATCACGCGCTCGCGAGGATAGGCCGCCTCGCGAGCAGCCGCGCGACCGCGGCGAGCGCGAACGCCGTCGCGAAGCTCGGAATCGAAGCGCCGCCCCAGGGCAGGGCGTGCGGATCGGTGTGCGCGACCAGGTCGGTCCACCAGCTCGGGCCTTGCGGATAGAGCCACTGGTAGAGGCAGAAACCCGCCAGCCAGGCGGCCACCATCTCGACCCGCACCTCGGGAACGCGGAAGATGTGATCGGGCTCGTAATGGCGGCCCGCGAGCAGCCAGTCGGCGAGCAGTACCGCGAACAGCGGCACGAAAAACGAGCCGAGCAGGTAGAGGAACGGCTGGTAGTTGCGCAGGTCGATCAGGAGCGCACCGACCGTCGCCGTCGCCGCGACGCCGGCGACGAGGAGGCGCTGCGGCACCCGCGGGACGAGGTTCTGCAGGCTCACCGCGCCGGAGTAGACGTTCGCGAACGCTTCGTCGCTCTCGTCGACGGTCAGCGCGAGGAGCGCGAGCACGCTCGCGGCGCCGCCGGCTGCGATCGCGGTCAGCAGCGCAGGCGCATCGCTGATGTGGCGCGAAAGCGCGATCACCGCGCCGAGCGCGAACAAGGGGACCGTCGGGATGAAGTAACCGAGGCCCGCGCTCCAGAAGCCGGCGGCGCGCGTGCGGGAGAAGCGCGTGTAGTCGGCGACGAGAGGTGTCCAGCTGATGATCGATGCAAGCACGAGGTCGAAGCCCGGCCAGAACGCGTGCGCACCATGGCGGTGCCACAACGCGACGGTGTGCTGTCCGTGCAGAGACCACCACGAGAGGTAGACGAGTGACACGACGACGACCCAGATCGCGAACTTACGCACGTACTTGCGCACGAACCCGACCGGGCCGAGGAAGGCGAGGCCGGTTGCGATCGCGCCGAAGAGGATCTTCCAGAACGGCACGCCGCCGAACCCGAACAGCTGGTGCGAAAGCGCGCTTGCGCCCGTGGCGATGATGATCAGCTCGAAGACCGACCAGCCGAGGCACTGCGCAATGTTGAGCGCGGTCGGTAGGTACGACCCGCGGCGGCCGAGCGGCGCGCGCATCAGCACCATCGTCGGCACACGTGCGTCGGCGCCGATCAGCCCGCCGAGACCGAGCAGGACGTTGCCGACGATCGCCGCCGCGACGATCGCGCCGAGCGCGACCGGCAGCGAGAGCCCCAGCCCGAACTGCGCCGGCGGCAGCACGAGGAACGCGCCCGCGACGATCACGAGCAGCGAGACGGAGAGGTTCGTCCAGAGCAGGAGCCCGTCCAGAACGCCGAGCACGCGGAGGCGCTCGGGGACGGGGTCGATGCCCCAGGACGGTGTATCGGATTCGGTCATTGCACTCCCTTCGCCGGCATGACCCGGATCAGGTTTTGCGGGTGTGTTCTCAGCCGCTGGGCTTCTCAACCCGTGGGCACCCCGGTGGTTCGTCGCAGCGTACCGACGCTTACAGCGCGACCAGACGGGTGGCGGTCGCCTTCCAGCTTGCGACCAGCAGATCGCCCTCGCGGATCTGCAGGCGCTGCGCCGACTCGGCCGTGATCTCGGCCGTCACCGCGCCCACGGTCACGCGCATCCGGTTTGCCACCGGGACGACGCTCGACACCGCTCCCTGGACGTGGTTCTGCGCCGAGTCGGACGGCAGCGCGCGGGACAGCGTCACGTCCCACGGATAGACGACCGCCGCGACCTCGCCCTCCGCGTCGTCGCTCGAGACGATCACGTTGCGATCGTCGAGCTCGACCGACGTCAGCGTGTCGGCGCGCCGTGCGGTCCCGTGCAGCACGTTGCCGCCCGCGAACCGCGCGACGAACGGAGAGACAGGCGCGGAGATCAACTCGTCCGCGCGCCCGATCTGCACGAGCGCACCGTCGACGAGCACGCCGACGCGATCGGCGAGAGCGGCGGCATCGACGAAGTCGTGCGTGACGACGATCGCAGGCAAGCCGAGCTCGCGCAACGTCGCGCGCAGCTCGAC